>JAHJPG010000041.1 GCA_018819925.1 Pseudomonadota bacterium | reverse complement strand
TCTTGTGGGGGGCCGTGCCCACCAGGTTTTTGCCCTTGTAGAGCACCTGGCCGCTGTCGGCCTTTACGAACCCGGTGATCACGTTGACCAGGGTGGTCTTGCCGCTGCCGTTGGGCCCGATCACCCCCAGGATGTCCCCGGGCATCAACTCGAAGCTCACCTCGGTGAGGGCCTTGACCCCGCCGAAGGTCTTGTTCACGTCGCGCACGCTGAGGATGGGCTCGCTCACTTGCCTATATCTCCACCCAGTGCTCGAACTGGTTGTACTTGCGGGCCCCGTAGCTCATGAGCCCCTCGCTCTTGAACACGATGAAGGCCATGAGAATCAGGGCGTAGACCGCGATCCTAAGGGTGCCGAAGTCCCGGAGCAGCTCGGAGATGGGCACCAGGATAAGACAGCCGATCACCGGCCCGGCCAGGGTGCCGCCGCCGCCCACCACCGTGGCCGCGATGGGGATGATGGAAAAGTCCAGGGCGAACTGGCTGATGCCCGCCCACATGTAGATGTGGGCCAGACAGGCACCGCCCAGGCAACCCAGGGACGAGGCGATGAACACCCCCAGGGCCTTGTAGGTGGTGATGTTGATGCCGCTGGCCTTCACCGCCTGATCGTTGTCCTTGACCCCGCGAAACACCAGGCCCACGTCCTCGTTGACCAGCCGCCTGAGGGCGAACAGGGCCAGCAGCAGGCAGATGATCAGCACATACATCTCGCTCCAGCTATTGGGAAAGCCGTCCAGGCCCATGATGCCGTCGGTGCCGCCGAATATGTCGAACGCCTCGATGAGTCGGGCGGCCAGCAGGGGGAACATCAGGCTGACGATGGCGAAGTAGACTCCCCTGAGCGGCAGGCAGGGCCAGAGCAATACCGTGCACACTCCGCCTCCCAAAACCGTGGCCAGTGGGATGGTGGCCCACAGGGGCAGGCCCATCTCGGTGTTCAACAGGGCCGCGATGTAGGCCCCCACTCCGATGAAGAGCGCCCCGCCCAGGCTGACCAACCCCACGTAATGAGCCAAGAAGTCGAAGCCGATGGCCAACAGGGAGTAGATGCAGATGATGGTGAGCACCTTCTGCCAGTAGGGCACCGGCCACAACAAAAGCGGCATCACCAAGAGGCCTACGATCAACAGCAGGCGGGGTCCCAGCAAAAAGGCCATCTCCCGCCAGGAGGCGATGGCGTATACGCCGTCGGAGCGCACCTTGACCCCCCGGTCCAGCCTTTCCTTGCGCCGACTTTCGTGTGCTTTAGCCATGGGCTAGACCCTCTCTTCCAGCTCTTTTTGTTTGCCGAACAGGCCCGAGGGCCTAAGGATCAGGGTGAGGATGATGGCCAACAGGGCCACCACCACCTGGAAGTGGGCCCCCAGGTAGGCCGTGGTGAGGATCTGGGCGAAGCCGATGACAAAGGCGGCCAAAAGGGCCCCGGTCCAGGAGCCCAGCCCGCCCACGATGCACACGGCCACGGCCATGATGAGAACGTGGTACCCGGCCTCCACTACGATGCTGCCCAGGGGCAAAAGGATCAGGGCGGCGATGGCCGCGCTCAAGGAGCCCAGGGCCATGGAAACCACGGCCATGCGGTCGCTGTCGATGCCCAGGGTCAGGGCGGCCCGCTCGTCCTGGGCCATGCCCTTCAGCGCCAGGCCCAGCCGGGTGTGGTTGACGAAGAAATAGAGCAGGCCCACCAGCACCGCCCCCAAGGCCACCACCAGGATGCGCTGAAAGTCCACCGACACCCCGGCGATGTCCACGCTGCCCTCCAGGAAGGACGGCAAGGTGAAGGTGCCGCCCTTGAGCCCGCCCCAGCGCAGGCCCTCCAGGATGGCCAGGCCGATGGCGTAGGAGGCGATGATCTCGCTGATGGCCATGCCCCGGATGCGCACCAGGATGAACTGGTACATGGCCCCGCCCACCCCCGCCACCAGGGCCAGGGCCAAGGCTCCGGCCAGCACATAGGGCAGGCCCAGGCGGTTGAGCAAAAGCCAGCAGATGTAGCCGGCCAGCACGTACAGGGCGCCGTGGGCGAAGTTGGGCAGCCGGCTGACCCCGTAGACCAGGGTGAAACCCAAAGCCATCAGGGCCAGGTTGGCGCTGTTGATGACCCCGTAGATAAGTATGTCCATGTTTAACCCGTATATTCCATGGGGGCTGTGCGTCCGGCTGCGCCATCCGCCGGCATACTGCGTTGCCGCCCGCGCTCGGGCCTCGACGTAGCTTCGGCTACGCCCGCGGCCCTCCCTTGCCGGCCGCCTTGTCTGCCGGCGGATGGCTGTGCCGGAGCCGGGCGCAGGCCGCTACCCGGTACAGCTAACGCGTTTTTCATAACAACCCTATAAATGCTGGTTCGCTGTTCATTGCCGCCCAACCCTCATGCAATATCCGGGTTGCGCCCTTGGCTGGGGCGCGCCGGCCCGGCCTGGCGGGCCGGCGCGCCGGGGTTCATAGAGTGCGGGCCTGGGCTACTTGCCCGTCTTCATCCAGGGAGGCAGCAATATCTTGCCGGTGGCGATCTTGGGCGGGAACACCACCACCCGCTTGCCGGCCTGCCACTGGAACACGGTCCCCACCGCGCCCTCTTTGGGGTCCAGGCTGGGGATGATCTGGTTGGTCTTGGGATCGAAACGGATGCGGCCGTAGACCCCCATCATGTCGGTCTTCTTGAGCGCTTCGGCCACCTTGTCGGAGTTCAGGGTGCCCGCCCGCTCGATGGCGTCCTTGAGCACGTAGACGGCCATATAGCTGGAGGAGGTGCCGTAGCCCTCGGGCTCCACGCCGTACTTCTTCTCGTAGGCCTTGACGAACTTCATGGTCCAGGGAGTGGCGTTGCTGGGGGCGTTGCCCGCGTTGACCACGTTGGCCAGGCAATACTCGTCCTTGCCGTCGGTGGCCTTCCAGAAGCCCGGCTGCTCGGCTGCGGCGATGATGGTGCCAAAGGGCAGGGCCGGCACCTTCATGTCATACCATTGCTTCAGCAGGATGGCGCTCTCGGGCATGTCCATCCAGATGATGATGACCTGGGCGCCTTTTTTCTTGGCTTCCAAAAGGCCCATGGAGAAGTCGGTGGTGCCGGTGGGGTAGACCACCGGATCGGCCAGCACCTGCCAGCCCTTCTTGCCCATCACCTTTTTGAGGATGCCGCCGCCGGCCCTAGCGTGGGCCACGTCCTGCACCATGATGAACAGCTTGTCCAGCTTGAACTGCTTGCCTATGTCCATCAGGCAGGGCACCAGCTCGCCCAGCACCATCCACTTGGCCTCGCCGGAGATGCGGAAGAGGTACTTGAACTTATCCGGGTTCTTGCCCACCATGGCGTGGTACTTGGGGGTCAGGGCCCCGGTGGTGAGGATGGAGATCATCTTGTGCTTGGCCAACAGGGCCATGGCCGCCAGGGCGGCCTCGGAGCGCACCGGCCCGCCCACGATGAAGTTGGCGTGCTTTTCCAGGATGAGCTTTTCCACCCCCATCAGGGCCTCGCTCACCGGCACTCCGGGCTCCAGGTCCCGGGTGTCGATAACCTCCACCTTGAAGGGGCGCATCACACCGCCCACCTTCACCCCGCCGGCGGCGTTGATCTCATCCACCGCCAGCTTGATGGCCCGGTCGGCGTCCCAGCCATAGAGGAAGGCCGTGGACAACGGGCAGCCCAGCACGATTGGTTCAGCCGCCAGGGCCGCTCCGGCCGGCAGCAGCAAGGCCAGCATCGAAGCCAGCGCCACTAAAAACCTAAACTTCCTTTTCATGCTCTCACCCCTGTTTGGGTTCTGGCGAAGCCTGTTTTCTTTCCCCGGCTGGCGATGCTCCCCGTTGGCGCAGCAAGCTGGTCAAAGCCGCCGGAGTTATTCCCAGGATTCGGCTGGCCTGTTCGATGTCGCCCTTGGTGTGGGCCAGCACTTTTTGGATATGCCTTTGGCGAGCGTCTTGTAGGGTGCGGGTATTGCTCATGACCCTTCACCGGATAAACACGACCTTTACAATGGGTCATGTGGTTGCAAAGCCCGTGCCACCCGCCGGATCGCCGGGAGCGCGGAGCCAACTGACCGGCAACACGGACAAAGCACCGCATGAGCTTGGTTTGAGTCCCCGGTAAAAAACATTGCGGGCATAAAGTATCTTGCTAGGGGCCTGGAAAGGAGCTTTCCAGTAGGGGAGAGGCCCGCCTGGTCAGACCGGACGCTTGAGCCCATAGCGGGCCATGCGCTTGCGCAGGGTGGGCCGGGATACTCCCAAGGAGCGGGCCGCGGCGGAGATGTTCCACTCGGTCTGGTCCAGGGTGGAGGCTATGTGCTCCTGCTCCATCTCGTCCAGGCTGCGCAGGGCGCCGTCGCCGGACGCTCCCGCCGAGGTGGCCTCCAGGGCGGAATCCACCGCCTCGGCCAGAAGCACCGCCCCCCGGGACTCCAGGGCGGCCTTGGTGAGCACGTTGCGCAGCTCGCGCACGTTGCCCGGCCAGGCATGGGCCCTCATTTTCTCCATGGCCTCCTCCTCCACCCGGGTCACCCGGGTGTTCATCTCCTGGTTTATCTGGAACAGGAAAAAGTGCACCAGTTCGGGAAGATCGGCCAGGCGGCGGCGCAGGGGCGGCGCCTTTATGCTCACCACCTTGAGCCTGAACATAAGATCTTGGCGGAAGCTCTTGGCCTGAACCATGGCTTCCAGGTCCTGGTTGGTGGCGGCGATGATGCGGGCCTGGGAGCGGTGGGTGCGGTTGCTGCCCACCGGGGTGAACTCGCGGTACTCTAGGAAGCGCAGCAGCTTGGCCTGCAAGGCCAGGGGCAAATCCCCCACCTCATCAAAGAAAATGGCTCCCCGCCCGGCCAGCTCCAGGCGGCCCTTTTTGGTTTCCACCGCCCCGGTGAAGGCCCCCCGCTCGTGGCCGAACAGCTCCGACTCCAAAAGGTTTTCCTGCAAGGTGGTGCAGTCCACGGTGACAAAGGGCTCCTCGCGGTTGGGCGAGGAGTCGTGGATCACCCGGGCGATGAGCTCCTTGCCGCAGCCGGTCTCGCCCATGATGAGCACCGAAGCCTGATTGCGCGACAGCAGGCCGATGGTCTTGTAGATGCCGTGCATGGCCGGGGTGTCGCCGATGATGCGGTTGCGGGGGTCGGGTTGCTGGTCTTGGCCCACCACCGGACGGCTGTCCCGGGTGGCCACGGCGATGTGCATGGCCTTGTCCACCGCCCGGTCCAGCTCATTGACCTTGATGGGCTTGCGCAGATAGTCGTAGGCCCCCAGGCGCATGGCCTCGATTGTGGTTTCCATGTCGTGGAAAGCGGTGATGACGATCACCTTGACCTCGGGGTCCTGGCGGGTGATGCGCGGCAGCATCTCCAGGCCGGATATGTCGGGCAGGCGCACGTCCAGGATGATCACCTGGGGCGAATTTTCCCGCCACAGGCGCAGGCCCTGTTCGCCGGTGGCCGCGCTGAGTACCCGGCAGCCCTTCTCCTGCAAAAACATCTCCAGGGATTCGCGCAGGGCGTTGTCGTCTTCGATCAAAAGGATGTGGTTCATCTTGTCCACGGCAGCCTCAGCAAAAAGGTGGCCCCCAGGCCGGGGTGACTCTTCACCAGCACCTTGCCCCCATGGGCCTCCACCACCCGCTTGACATTGCTAAGGCCCAGGCCGGTGCCGTGGGCCTTGTTGGTGGCAAAGGGGGCGAAAAGGTTCTCCTTGAGCCCGGGGGCTATGCCCGCTCCATTGTCATGCACTCCCAGTTCGGCCCAGGCCTCCTGGCCGTCTTGGACCGGGCGGGTCCAAATGGTGATGCGCCCCCCGGAGTCCACCGATTCGATGGCGTTGAGCAGCAGGTTCAACAGCGCCTGCTCGATCTTGCCCGGGTCGGCCTCCACCAGGGGCAGGCCCGGGGCGTGGCGCTGATAAACGCTTATGCCCCGTTCGTGCAGCTTGCTGGCCAGCAGGTCCAGGCAGTCGCGGGCCACCTGGGGCAGATGGGCGGGGCGGCAACTCAGGCTCAAGGGCCGGGCCAGGTCCAGAAGTTGGCGCAGGATGTCCTCCAGGCGGGTGAGCTCCCGTACGGTTATCTCCAGGCGCCGGCGGTCAAAGCCGTCCAACTCCAGCTTTCGATTGAGGATAAGCATGTTCAGGGTGCAGGTGGACAGGGGGTTGCGTATCTCGTGAGACAGGGAGGCGGCCACGTGGCCCACGTAGGCCATGCGCTCTTGCTCGCGGATGGTGGCCTCCATGGCCACCCGCTGGCTGATGTCCCGGCACACCCCGATGGTCACCGGCCCCTGGCCCAGATCCACCACCCGGTACTTGATCTCCGTGGCCGACTCCTGGACGGAACAACCGGTCCGGCTGTATTCCAACTGACCCCCGGCCGAGCGCTTGGCCAAAGATTCCCACAAGGCGCTCATTACCGGAACACGGTGGCCGGGCCCCACGAAATGCGAGAAACGCTGCCCCAGCACCCCCTCCAGGCTGGCCCCGTGCATCTGGCAAAAAGCCTGATTGGCAAAAACGATGCGCTCGCCCTGGATGATGAAATAGCCGTCGTTGATCTCGTTGACCAGGGCCTTGTAGCGCCGCTCGCTCTCGGCCAACTCGGAGGTGCGGGCCTGCACCTGGCGCTCCAGTTGGTGGGCGTGCAGGCGCAGGGAGCGCTCGTGCATGCCCTGGAAGCAGTCGGAGAAGCGGTGGATGGTGTAGGCCAGGCAGGAGTTGATCCGGGGCAGGCAGCCCGGCAGCAAATAGGCCAAATTTCCGGCGCATAGGCGCTCCGTGACCAGTTCCCGGAACAACTCAAAGGCCTTCTGCACGTCGGAGAGGGGAAAGCCGGCTTGCAGGCGCTTTTCGGTGATGAAATCGATGAAGCGGTTTATGCGCTCAAGGCTGCCCTTTTCCAGGGCCTCCAGGTTGGCCCGGAAGGCCTCGGTGACCGTGAGATAGAGCTCGGCGGTGGAGCGGCGGCGGTATGAGGACGAAAGCACGGTCAGGCGCTCCACCCACTGGTCGATGATCTCCTCCTGGTTCTCCAGCAGCCACCCAATGAACTGGGCATAGCTATCCCCGGGGCGCACAGATGGGACCAGGCGTTGTGGCTCGCTGGACGCGGGCATGGGCTCCTAGGCAAGCAGGTGTGACGGTCGATAGCTCCATCCCCACCGGCCGCCAGGCGGTCGGCAGGAGGTGGGGAGCGAAACTTTATTTATGAACCATCACGCGGGGCCGCCCGGCCGTGTCCGGCGCGGGCGGGCGGCCCGCGGGTCTTTAACATGCCTTGGGAGCGGCGGCGCTGCTTTTCCTGGGCGGATTGGTTGGCGGGTGATTTGGCGCCGCCGCCGCTTGTAACTTTGTAGCATAACGCACCGGCCAGGGACAAGGCGGCGAGTCGAGGGGCCATAAGCGCCATTTTTGGGCCAAGCCGTGAAAAGTATAATTAGCCCAGGGGAATAGTTGACTTTCAGCGAGGCGATCACCTATAAATGTCATTCAGGCTATGAACCGCGTTCACCGAAAACCATCGCCGGGAGGCAAGGCGCAAACCACCATGGGTGTAGCCGAGCGTAGGGCCAGGGAGAAGGAGTTGCGCCGGGAGACCATCCTGGACGCGGCCAAGGATGTTTTCTCCCGCAAGGGCTACCAAGGCGCCACCATGGAGGAGATAGCCGCCCTGGCCGAGGTTAGCCCCGCCACCTTGTATCTGTATTTCAGCAACAAAAGCGAGCTTTACGCCTCGCTGAACATAAAGATGCTGGCTTTCCTATGCCGCCGGTTGGAGCAGGTGGCCGGCCAGAAGGGCCTGGAGCCGCCGGAAAAGGTGCGCCGCCTGGCCCATGCCATGCACGACGTCTACACCTTCGACCCCCTCATCCTGACCAACGTGCTGCACATGCAGGCCAGCCAAGAGTTGACGGAGCTTTCGCCGGAGCTAAAGGAGCAGATCAACTCCATGGCCGCCCAGGGCCTTCGGCTCATGGCCGGCATCTTCCAGCAAGGCATCGAACAGGGGCATTTCAAGCCCCACCACCCCGTGGCCCTGGCCGACCTGGTATGGGCGGTGTTCAGCGGCCTGGTGCTTTGGGAAGAAAGCAAGCGCGGCTTCGCGCCCGACAAGGACTATCTCCAGACCACATTGGAGTTGGCCATAGAAACCATGGCCCGGGGCATAAGCAACTAGCGCCCCGGCCCGGCGCTCCGCTCAAGCGGAGGCCAGCCCCTCACCTTACCTAGGCAGCGGGAGGCGCATGGCGGCCCATCCCATTCTCAGCGTGGAGGGAATCTCCCTCTCCTTCGGAGGCCTTACTGTGCTTTCGGAGGTGAGCTTCAAGGTCAACCCCGGCGAGATATTCGCCATCATCGGCCCCAACGGGGCGGGCAAGACCTCCATTCTCAACTGCATCGGCGGTTTTTACCGGCCCTCGGCCGGGCGCATCCTCTTCGAGGGCGACGACATCACCCGCACCAGCCCCGACCGGCGGGCGGCCCGGGGCCTGGCCCGCACCTTCCAGAACATCGCCCTGTTTCGGGGCATGACCGTCTTGGACAACATAAAACTGGGGGCCCACGCCCACCTCAAGACCGGCCTGGCCTCGGCCCTGATGTATTGGGGCCCGGCCCACCGCGAGGAGATGGCCCTCAGGGAGCGGATGGAGCAGGAGGTCATTGATTTCCTGGAGATCGAGCCCATCCGCAAGCAGGCGGTGGGCTCGTTGGCCTATGGCCTGCAAAAGCGGGTGGAGTTGGCCCGGGCCCTGGCCATGGAGCCCAAGGTGCTGTTGATGGACGAGCCGGTGGCGGGCATGAACGCCGAAGAAACCGAGGACATGGCCCGCTTCGTGTTGGACATCAAGGAGGAGCGCGACATCACCATCGTGCTCATCGAGCATGACATGAACGTGATCATGGACATCAGCGACCGGGTGATGGTGGTCAACTTCGGCCAAAAGATCGCCGAGGGCACTCCGGACCAGGTGCAGCGCCACCCCGAGGTGATAAAGGCCTACCTGGGCGAGAAGAAGGGCTAGGGCGCCGAATGGATATCCTGCTGCAACTGATCGTCAGCGGCATAGCGGTTGGAGGGGTCTACGCCCTCATCGCCCTTGGTTTCGTGTTGATCTACAAGGCCACCAGTATCATCAACTTCGCCACCGGCGAGTTCATGATGATCGGGGCCTATTTCTTCTACACCTTCATGGTGATGGCCGGGCTGCCCCCCATCCCCTCGTTTTTGCTGGTCATGCTCTGCTCGGCCATGCTGGGCCTGTTCATCGAGCGGGCCATCCTAAGGCACATGCTGGGCCAGCCCACCATCAGCATCGTGATGGTCACCGTGGGCCTCAGTTCCATCCTCATGGGCCTGGCCGAGATGATCTGGTCCACCGACTTCAAGAGCTTCCCTCCCCTGTTCCCCCGAGCCCCGGTGATCATCGGTGACATCATCGTACGCTCAAATTTGTTTTGGGGCTTCATCGCGGCCATGATCGCGGTGATCATCTTCGCCCTGCTGTTCAAGTACGCCAAGGTGGGGGTGGCCATGCGGGCCACCGCCGGCGACCAGATGGCCGCCTTCTCCATGGGCATCAACGTACGCAGCATGTTCACCGTGGCCTGGGCCATGGGGGCCATCGCCGCGGCCCTGGGCGGGGTGATCATCGGCAACATCGGGGGCATCCAGCCCACCTTGGGCAGCATCGGGCTAAAGATATTCCCGGTGGTTATCCTGGGGGGGCTGGACTCCATCGCCGGGGCGGTGGTGGGGGGCTTCATCGTGGGCCTGGTGGAGAACATCGCCGGCGGCTACCTGGACCCCTACGTAGGCGGCGGAGTCAAGGACCTGGCTCCCTTCGTGGTGCTGGTCTTGATCCTGTTTATCAAGCCCTACGGGCTCTTCGGCAAGCAAGACATCGAGCGGTTGTAGCGGGAATGGGGTTGAGCCAGCCCGCATATTTCATGAGGGTTGGGTGGTAATGATCAACGAATCATGATTCTTAAGGTCGTTATGAAAAAAGCCCTCACATTATCAATGTACGGTTTGTACCCATCACCGGCACAGCCAGCCGACGGCAGGCAAGGCGGCCGGCACGTGAGGGCTGATGTCGTAGCCATAGCTACGTCGAGGCCCGAGCGCAGCCGGCAACACCGTATGCCGGTGGCTGACGCAGCCGGACACACGACCTTCATGAAATATGCGGGCTAACCATGCGCATGGGCGACTTCAAACAGACCTACGCCGCCGACGAGGCGGTGTTCCGCTCGGGCACGGTGCGTTTCTGGCTGGTGGTGCTGTTCGCGGCCATGGCCGCCTTTCCCTTCATGGCCGGGCCCTATCTCTTGTACATGGCCAACCTCACCGGAGTGGCCATCATAGCCGCCGTGGGCCTGAACATCCTCACCGGCGCGGCGGGCCAGATTTCCCTGGGCCACGCCGCCTTCGTGGGCATCGGCGCCTACACCAGCGCCATACTCACCACCCAGCTGGGCCTGCCTTTTCTGCTGTGCCTGCCCCTGTCCGGGCTTTCGGCGGCCTTTTTCGGGATAATCGTCGGCGCGCCCTCCATGCGCATGAAGGGCCTGTATTTGTGCATCGCCACCTTGGCCGCCCAGGTGATCTTCGACTTCATCTTCGTACACTGGACCTCGCTGACCGGAGGCATCCGGGGCATCAACGTGCCGACGGGCGAAATTTTCGGCTACAAGCTGGACAGCGAGTTCAAGCTCTACTTCGTCACCGTGCCCATCATGATCTTGGCGGTCACCGCGGCCCGCAATTTGTTTCGCACCCGGGTGGGCAGGGCCTTCATCGCCATCCGCGACCGCGACATCTCCGCCGAGCTCATGGGCATCAACCTCTTCCAGTACAAACTCTACGCCTTTGCCGCCAGCAGCTTCTATGCCGGGGTGGCCGGATGCCTGCAGGTGTACCTGCTCAGGATCGTCACCCCGGAGCACTTCCCCCTGCACGAATCCATACGCTATCTGGCCATGATCATCGTGGGCGGCCTGGGCTCGGTGTTGGGCTCCATCTTCGGGGCCATCTTCATGACCATGGTGCCCGAGGCCCTGCAAAGCGGCCTGGCCATGTTCCAGGGCATGGACGACAAGCTGATGAGCTATCTTTTTCCGCTGCAAACCGTGGTCTTCGGCCTTTTGATCGTGGTGTTTCTGGTTTTCGAGCCCCACGGCCTGGCCGAGATGTGGCGGCGACTCAAGAACTATTTCCGGCTTTGGCCCTTTGAGCACTAGCGGCCCGCGGGCGGCCGGGGAGGAGCCGGGAGTTGGACACGAGAGGGATGTCCGGCCACGGCGCTAGGGCGCCGTGGCGGGCGCGGATTTTACCGATGGCGAGGAGGGACAGATGAAATCGCTAAGGGTT
>JAHJPG010000040.1 GCA_018819925.1 Pseudomonadota bacterium | reverse complement strand
GCTCTCCACCGCCATGAAGAGCGTGGGCGAAACCATGGCCATCGGCCGCACCTTCAAGGAGGCCCTGCAAAAAGGCCTCAGGGGCCTGGAAATAGGCCGGGCGGGGCTGTTGGGCGACGGCAAGGACCCGGCCGACGCAAGCCCCGAACTGGCCCCCGAACGCCTGCGCCAACTCATCGCCAAGCCCAGCAGCCTGCGCATCTTCTGGGTGGCCCAGGGGCTGAAGCGGGGCATGAGTCTGGAAGAGGTGCATGGGCTCTCCGCCATAGACCCCTGGTTCCTTTACAACATCCAGCAGATCGTGCAGTTCCAGGGCGAGTTGGAGAACCGCCGGCCTTGGGGCAAGCTGAACAACTCCCTCAAGGAGCTGGACGCGGGGATCATGCGCCG
The DNA here is from genome assembly GCA_018819925.1 of Pseudomonadota bacterium. GTDB lineage: Bacteria > Desulfobacterota > Desulfarculia > Desulfarculales > Desulfarculaceae > Desulfoferula. The sequence goes on along the minus strand of JAHJPG010000040.1, from coordinate 2,458 downwards.
GGCCAAAGAGATGGGCTTCAGCGACCGCCAGATCGCCCACGCCGTGTCCTCGGACGAAGACGCGGTGCGTGAGCGCCGTCTGGAGCTGGGGGTGGAGCACACCTACAAGTTGGTGGACACCTGCGCGGCGGAGTTCGAGGCCTACACGCCTTATTTTTACAGCACCTACGAGACCGAGGACGAGTGCCGCTCCAGCGACAGGCGCAAGGTCATGATCCTGGGCGGCGGTCCCAACCGCATCGGCCAGGGCATCGAGTTCGACTACTGCTGCGTGCACGCCTCCATGGCCCTCAGGGAGATGGGCATCGAGTCCATCATGGTCAACTCCAACCCCGAGACGGTCTCCACCGACTACGACACCAGCGACAAGCTCTACTTCGAGCCCCTGACCAAGGAAGACGTGCTCAACATCATCGCCTCGGAAAAGCCCGAGGGGATCATCGTGCAGTTCGGCGGCCAGACCCCGCTCAACCTGGCCGTGCCCCTGGAAAAGACCGGGGCCCCCATCCTGGGCACCTCCCCCGACGCCATCGACCGGGCCGAGGACCGCGACCGCTTCGTGGAGCTGCTAAGGCTGTTGGACCTCCGGCAGCCGGAAAACGGCACCGCCACCAACGTGGAACAGGCCGTGGCCGTGGCCGAGCGCATCGGCTATCCGGTGGTGGTGCGCCCCTCCTACGTGCTGGGGGGCAGGGCCATGGAGATCGTCTACGACCAGCAGTCCCTGGAGCGCTACATGGCCACTGCGGTGGAAGTCTCGCCGGGCCACCCCATCCTGGTGGACAAGTTCCTGGAGGACGCGGTGGAGGTGGACGTGGACGCGGTGGCCGACCATGAAGGGGGCTGCGTGGTAGCCGGGGTCATGGAGCACATCGAGCAGGCCGGGGTGCACAGCGGCGACAGCGCCTGCGTGCTGCCGCCCCACAACCTCACCCCGGCCATGGTCAAGGAGATCAAGGAGGCCACCTACGCCCTGGCCCGGGAGCTGGGGGTGCGCGGCCTGATGAACGTGCAATACGCGGTGAAGGACGGCCTGCTTTACCTCCTGGAGGTGAACCCCCGGGCCAGCCGCACGGTTCCTTTCGTGTCCAAGGCCACGGGCATACCCTGGGCCAAGGTGGCCACCAAGGCCCTGCTGGGCCAGACTCTGGCCCAGCAGGGAATCACCGAAGAGGTGATTCCCAAGCACTACTCGGTCAAGGAGGCGGTGTTCCCCTTCGTGCGCTTCCCGGGGGTGGACCCCTGGCTGGGGCCGGAGATGCGCTCCACCGGCGAGGTGATGGGCATCGACCGCGACCTGGGCCTGGCCTTTGCCAAGAGCCAGCTGGGAGCCAGCCAAAAGCTGCCCACCAGCGGGACGGTGTTCATCAGCGTCAAGGACGCGGACAAGCCGGCGGTGGCCCCCATCGCCGCCAAGCTGAACCGCCTGGGCTTTGAGTTGATGGCCACCACCGGCACCCACGCCTTTTTGAGCGGCCAGGGCATCGCCTGCCGCCACGTGTTCAAGGTTTCGGAAAGCCGGCCCCATGTGGTGGACGCCATGGTCAACGGCGAGATCGACCTGGTTATCAACACCGCGGTGGGCAAGGGCCCGGCCAGCGACGCCTACCTGATTCGGCGCACCGCCCTGGAGCGGGGCTTGGCCTATTGCACCACCCTGGCGGCGGCCCGGGCCACCGCCGACGCGGTGGAGGCCCTTTTGAAAAACAACACCCTTACCGTAACCCCATTGCAGGATTACTACGCCGCCGGCTAAGGCTGCGGCGGGGCTGGGGATAATGCTACCTGCTTGTGATAAGATGGCTGCCATGTGGCGCGCGCGCAGCCAGGGTCCCAAGGAATATTGCGGCGTTTTCGGGGTCTACGGCCACCCCGAGGCGGCCCGGCTGACCTACTACGGCCTTTACGCCTTGCAGCACCGGGGCCAGGAGTCGGCGGGCATCGTCACCAGCGACGGCAAGCGCCTGCACCAAAAGCGGTCCATGGGCCTGGTGCCCGACATCTTCAGCGAGCGCGACCTCAAGAGCCTCAAGGGCCACATCGCCAACGGCCACGTGCGCTACTCCACCACCGGTTCCTCGGTGTTGGGCAACGCCCAGCCCTTTATCATCAACTACGCCGGTCACGGCCTGTGCGTGGGGCACAACGGCAACCTGGTCAACGCCCAGGAACTCAGGCGCCACCTGGAGAAGGAAGGCTCCATCTTCCAGACCACCATGGACTCCGAGGTGGTGATGCACCTGTTGGCCCGCAACATCCACATGGGCTTCGAGGAAGGGCTCATCAACGCCCTGGGCCAGCTCCGGGGGGCCTACAGCTTCTTGTTCATGACCGAAAACACCCTGGTGGCCGCCCGCGATCCCCAGGGATTCCGCCCCCTGTGTCTGGGGGTCTTGGGCGACGCCTACGTGGTGGCCAGCGAAACCTGCGCCCTGGACCTCATCGACGCCCGCTTCAT
>JAHJPG010000039.1 GCA_018819925.1 Pseudomonadota bacterium | reverse complement strand
GTTTATAAGGCCAGGGCCCAGCCCCAGCTTGAAATTTTGGATTGAAAAGCCATGCCCAAACCCAAAGCCCCCCTGGAACGCAACGCCCTGGCCAGCGGCCCTGAAAACCAGGCCGCCGGCCTGCAACTCAAGGGCCGCATTTGGCTGGAAAAGGACGGGCGCACCTTCCTTTCCTGGGGCCGGGTGGTGCTCTTGGAGCGCATCGAGCAACATGGCACTCTGACCGCCGCCGCCCGCTCCATGGACATGAGCTACAGCCACGCCTGGAATCTGGTGGAGCAGATGAACAACCTGGCCGGGGAGCCCCTGGTGGAAAAGCAGGCCGGCGGCCAAAAGGGCGGCGGGGCCCGGCTGACTCCGGCCGGTGAAAAGGCCAGGGACGATTTTTGGCGCCTGGTCAAGCAGTTCCAGGGGTGGGTGGAGCGGCGGCGGATCGACTAGGCCGGGGCGAATATTTTTTTGGGATGCGTTATGTTTTTTATGCTATAACGCTTCTGAATAACATAGCAGCGGCATTAAAGGCGCGCCCGGGTTCATTTTTGGCCTCCGCGCCTTTTAACGGCATAGCGTTATATTTTATAAAAGCATTAGACTAGGGTATAACCAGACAAGGACCTCATGCTCACCCACCGCCCTCCCCTCGCCTTGCGGGCCCGGACTTGGGCCTCCCCGCCGCCCCCGGGAGCCAGGCCATGACTCCCCTGTTGCTCAACTACAGTTACCACGCCTGCCTGCTGGCCACCTTGGCCGCCGGAGCCCTGGCCTGGTTTGGACCGGCGGGCTGGTGGCGTTGGGCCGGCTGGCCGGTGCTGGCCCTGGCCATGGCCCAGGCGGTGCTGGCGGCTTTCATCCTGAACCGCCCGCCCCTGGCCGGCGCCTACGAGTCGGCGGTGATGCTCCTGCCTTGGATCAGCGCCTTGGCGCTCATACCTTGCGGCGGCCCGGAGGCCCACCGCCGCCTGGCTGGCGTTACTTGGTGGGCCGGCGCCGCCCTCATGGCCTTGTTCCTGGTGGCCTCCAACCGTTTTTATCCCGACTGGTACATGTACAAATACATCTGGACCCGCCTCTTCTTCACCTTGCGCCTGGCCTCCATGAGCATTTTCTTCTACGCCTCCATGGCCGCCATGGCCTCTCTGGGCGCGCTGCCCGAGGCGCGCACCGCCCTGCTGCGCTGGTCGCGCAATTTCCTATTGGTGGGCACGGCGGTTTTCTTGGCCGGGGAATTTTCCGGCTTCACCTGGCGCATGCAGTGGATGGGCGACTACTGGTGCTGGAACGCCAACTTCCTGGAGTCCACCCTGTTCTTTTTGCTGGTCACCGCCGCGGCCCACCTGCCCCCGGCCTGGGCGGCCAAACCCCGCCTCAGGGCCGCCGCCCAGGCAACGCCCGGCCTGCTGATGGTCGCCCTGTTCATGACCCACATGCTCATGGAGCCGTGATGGAGCGCCTGTCATCGCTTAAATTCACCCTGGCCAGTCTGAGCGCGCTCATGATCTGGCTGGGCCTGGGGGTGTTCATGGGCCAGCCAAAGTTGCTGGCCGCCTCTTTCTTTGACATGAACCGCATGCTCATCCTGGACTGGCTCTTGGGCCCGGCCTGGCTCCAACCCCTAGCCCCCCTGTGGTTTCTGGGCCTGTGCCTGGGGGTGGGGGTGATGCTCCTGAACCTGGGGGCCTGCACCTTCACCCGCCTGCTGCCCCGGCTGCGGGCGGGCAACGCCCTCAAGGGCTGGCTGCTCACCCTGGTGCATCTGGTGATGCTGGTGGTGCTCCTGGGCCACGGGGCGGAGATGGCCATGGGTCACAAGCAGGAAGAGCTGCGCATGCTGCCAGGCCAGACCGTGGCGCTGCCCGGCGGGCTGACTTTGAGCCTGGAGGCGGTGCGTTTCGTCAGCGACCTCTCGGTGATAAACCTGCCCTACCGCCGGGCCCGCTGGGTCTGGACCAGCACCGCCTTCAAGCTCCAGGACAACTGGGCCCGGGTGGTGATGCGCCGGGAGGGCCAAGAGGTCTCGCGCGGCGAACTGCGCATCCTGGAGCCCATGGAAATAGACGGATTGCGCCTGACCCTGGCCGGCTTCTACTCCCCGGAGAGCGAAAAACCGGCGAGGGTGGGCGTGCGCCTGGCCCTGGTGCATAACCCCCTGACCACCTTGTTCTTCGTGGCCTACGGGGCCTGGGTGCTGCTCTACGCCGCCTTGGCCCTGGTCACCTGGCGGGGTGGCCCCAGCAACAACTCGGCCCGCCCGGCCCAGGCCATGGCCTCTTGAGCAAACTTCCCATGCGAGGAATACACATGCCGTTTAGCAAATATTTGCGTTTCCTGGCCGCCCTGCTGCTGGCCGCTTGCCTGGGCTTGGCCCCGGTGCCGGCCCTGGCCGCCGGGCCGGTGATGGTATTCGCCGCCGCCTCCACCACCAACGCGGTGAGCGAGGCCATCAAGGCCTATGAGGCCGCGGGCAAGGGCAAGACGGTGGCCTCCTTCGCCTCCAGCTCCACCCTGGCCAAGCAGATCGCCCACGGCGCTCCGGCCCAGGTGTATCTGTCGGCCAATGAAAAATGGATGAACTACCTGGCCGAAAAAGAACTCCTGGAGCCGGGCACCCGGGTGGACCTGTTGGGCAACCGCTTGGTGCTCATCGCCCCGGCGGGGAGCAAAGAGCGCGGCCCCATCAAGGCGCGCATGCCTCTGCTCCAGTGGCTGGGCGACGGCCGCCTGGCCATGGGCGACCCTGACCACGTGCCCGCCGGCATCTACGCCAAGCAGGCGCTCAAGTACCTGGGCCTGTGGGAGCAGGCCGAGCCCCGCCTGGCCCGGGCGGCCAACGTGCGCGCCGCCCTGGCCCTGGTGGAGCGGGGCGAGGCCCCCCTGGGCATCGTCTACGCCACCGACGCGGCCATCACCCCCAAGGTCACGGTGGTGGGCATATTCCCCGAGAGCAGCCACAAGCCCATCGTGTACCCCCTGGCCCTGCTCAAAGGGCAGGCCACTCCCGAGGCCAGGGCCTTCTGGCGGCTTCTGCGTAGCGACGAGGCCAAGGGGATATTTAAAAAATACGGCTTCAGCGTGCGATGAACGCCTGAGCCTCCCTCAACCCCAATTCCCTCCCCATGGGTGGGGAAGGCCCTTGCATTTTAAGGAAGCGCCGTGGACAGTATCTTGGCCGCCTTTACCCTGACCCCCCTGGAAAGCGAGGCCCTTCGCCTGAGCCTGTGGGTCAGCTTGTGGGCAATGCTGGGCAGCCTGCCCCTGGCGGTGGGCGCGGCCTGGCTTTTGGCCCGGCGCCGCTTTCCGGGCAAGACTCTTTTCGACGGCCTGATGCACTTGCCCCTGGTGGTGCCGCCGGTGGTCACCGGCTATCTGCTGCTGGTGGTTTTCGGCCGCCGGGGCATGGTGGGGGCTTGGCTGCACGACCACCTGGGCATCACCTTCGCCTTCAACTGGAAGGGCGCGGCCCTGGCCTCGGCGGTGATGGCCTTCCCCCTCATGGTGCGGGCCATACGCCTGAGCCTGGAGGCGGTGGACCGGGGCCTGGAACAGGCGGCGCACACCCTGGGGGCCGGGCCCTGGCGGGTGTTTTTCACCGTGACCATGCCGCTGACCCTGCCGGGAATACTCAGCGGCATGGTGTTGGCCTTCGCCCGGGGCCTGGGCGAGTTCGGGGCCACCGTAACCTTTGTCTCCAACATCCCCGGCCAGACCCGCACCCTGCCCCTGGCCCTGTACAGCGTGTTGCAGTCCCCCGGCGGCGAGGCCGCCGCCCAGCGTTTGTGCATCATCTCCATCGCCTTGGCCCTCATCGCCCTGCTGGTTTCCGAACTGCTGGCCCGCCGGGTGCAGGCCCGGCTGAAGGGCTGAGGTCATGCTGTCGGTAAGCCTGAAAAAGCGCCTGGGCGATCTCGAGGTGGAGGCCTGCTTTGGCCGCCAGGGGCCGGGGGTCACCGCTCTGTTCGGCCCTTCGGGGTCGGGCAAGACCTCGCTGGTCAACATGCTGGCCGGGCTGCTCACCCCGGACCAGGGGCGCGTCGTCTTGGAAGGGCGGGTGCTCTTCGACTCCCGAGCCAAGATCAACCTGCCGCCCGAGCGCCGCCGGGTGGGCTATGTGTTTCAAGAGGGCCGCCTGTTCCCTCACCTCTCGGTGAAGGGGAACCTGGCCTATGGTCAACGCCTGGCCCCCAAGGGACAGGCCTGGGCCTCCTGGAACCAAGTGGTGGAGTTGCTGGGCCTGGAGGGGCTGCTGGAGCGGCGTCCGGCCAAGCTCTCGGGCGGGGAAAAGCAGCGGGTGGCCATGGGCCGGGCCCTGTTGGCCAGCCCCCGCCTGCTGCTGTTGGACGAGCCCCTGGCCTCCCTGGACGCCCAACGCAAGGACGAGGTGCTGGGCTATTTGGGGCGGCTGACCAGGCACCTGGCCATACCGGTGATCTACGTGAGCCACCAGCCCGGCGAGATTCTGCGCCTGGCCGACAGCGTGGTGCGCCTGGAGCGCGGCAGGGTGCTGGGCATAGACGATTTGGAGGGCTTCCGCCGTCTGCTGGACTCCTGGCCCAAGGAGCGCCTCTGGCTGAGTTGAGGCCCCGGCGCTAGTCCTGGGCCGGGCCGTTCCGCTTGCGGCGCAGGTCCAGGATGAGCAGGGCCAGCCAACAGGCCATGGCCGCGGCGTAGGCCGCGAAAAATGGTTTGGCCAAGGGGCGGCGGCTCACGTTGAGAATCGCGCCCACCACCGGCTCCGGGCCGGGTTGGCAGAAGTAGCCCACCAGGTTGATGCGCAGGCCGTCGGCCTCCCAGGGCTGTATGAAAGCCACCCTGCCCTGCCCCAACTCAGCGCCCTCCCGGCTCAGGGAAACGCTGGCCCAGCCCGGCCCCCGGGGGAAGCGCGGCCTGCGGCGGGTTTGCTTTTGGGAGGCCTGGCGCAGGCAGGCGGCCAGAGCCTGGGGCTCCAGGTGGGCCTGGGCAAGACTCAGGGCCGAGCCATCGGGCAGAACCAGACTCTGGCCCGGCAGCAGGCGCAGGTGTTGGCGCTGATAGCCCACCACCAGGGTGGTCCCGTGGGCCAGCATCACCAACAGCACCGCCAAGTGCAGGCCCAGGAGCAGGGCGTTGCGCCAGGACCAGTTGCGCACCAGCTTGGTCAGGCTGCAACAAAGCAGGTTGATGGCCAGCAGGCCGCCGAGAGCCAACAAGCCCAGCACCCACACCAAGCCCAGGGCCGGAGCCTGGGCCCATTGAGAGGGCTGGGTGAGGAAGTGGCCGTCGCCCAGGACTCGCAGCAAGGGGGCCAGGGAGGGGCTGAAGGCCATCCGCACGCCCCAGGCGGTCCACAGCACCAGGGCGGTCATCGCCGCCAAGGCCAAACGCAGGCTGGACAAGGCCTTCATGAGCCCATCCCCATCTGGTGGCTTAGGGTCACCAAGTTGAGGGCCACCCCCGGAGCGGCCCCCACCACCAGGCGTAGCCAGGGCCTGGCGGCCCAGCTAGGAGGCAGATGCAGGCCCAGGCCCATGAGCAGCAGCAGCGAGGTGGAGGAGAGGAAGCCGGCGTTCCACTGCCAGAAGTCGCCCAGCCAATCGTAGCTCCACAAGGCCCCCACCAACTCGCCGGCCATGAAGGCGCCCCAGCCGCCGAGCAAGGCCAGGCGGCCACGGGCAGCCGCGCCGTTGCCTGCGCCCCGCCATGCGGCCAGATGGCAGGCCGCCGCGTACAAGAGCAGGGCCTGGGCGGCCAGGCGCAGTTCAAAGAACAGCGGCATCCACAGATAGCCGGGGATGAGGTTTATGGGGGCCGCCTTAATGGGCGTAAACAACAGCCACGGCATCAGGACCGCGCCCAGGCCCCAGCTCCAGGCGGCCACGGCCAGGCGACGGGAAAGCGCGTCCCACATGGCCAGCAGGCCCAGCCACAAGCCCACCATCATCACGGTCTCGTAGGGGCCGTAAAAGGCTGGGCGTCCCGTGGACCAGGCCACGGCGATAACGCCCAGCAGGCAACCGGCCAGGCCCAGGCCTCCTCCCCCGGCGGCCAAGCCCCGCCAACCCCGGGCACCGCCCAGTGCGGCCAGCCCATAGCCCGCCAGGGCGCAGGCATAGGCCACATGCAACAAGGTTCCCACTACTTCAGAGGCCAAGGGTTAGCCCTTCCGTTGCTCCCGTTGCCCGCGCCGCTGAAAAATCCAGTAGAGCGCCACGCCGACAGCCAGGGTGAGGGCCCCGGGCAGCGCCCGCCAAGGGTCGCCGGCCAGGGAGAAGATCATGATCCAGGCGTTGGCCAGGATGAACAGCAAGGGCACCCAGGGGTAGAGGGGAACCCGGAAGGTGTCCGGCGGTCCCAGGCGGCGGCGCAGCAACAGCAGACCGGTCACGCTCAGGGCGGTGAAAAGCGACAAGGTGAAACCGATGTAAAACAGAAGCGCCTCAAAGGAGGCCGAAAGCACCATGATGGCGGCGATGCCCGCTTGCAGCCACACCGCGTTGGCCGGCACCCCGGAGGCGGGACGCACCCGGCCCAGGGCCTGGAAAAACACCCGGTCCAGGGCCATGGCGTAGTAGATGCGGGGTCCGGTGAGGGTCATGGCCCCCAGACTGGAGAGCAGGCACAAAGCCACCAACAGGCTGAACACCCTGCCCCCGGCCGGCCCCAGGAGGGCCTGGGCGGTGAGGGAACCGATCTCCTTGACCCCAGCCATCTGGCCCAGGGGCACGGCGGCCAAATAGGCCAGGTTGATCAACAGGTAGAGCGCCATGACCAGGCTGGTGCCGGTGAGCAAGGCCAGGGGCAGGTTGCGCTGGGGGTTTTTGATCTCGCCGCCCAGGTAGGCGGCGGCGTTGAACCCGCTGTAGGCAAAGGATACGAACACCAAGGCCGTGGCCACCCGCCCGGCCGACGAGCCCGGCGTGGCCAGGCCCTGGGCCAGGAAGTCGCCACCGTCCCAAGCGCCCAGCCCTGCGGCGATGAGCCCCACCAGCACCAGCAGCTTGAAGCCGGTGAGCAGATTTTGCACCCTGACCCCCACCCGCAGGCTGGCCGCGTGCAGGCTGGTGAAACCCAGCAGGATGGCCAGGGCCAGCAAGGTTTCGCCGGACAGGGCCAGGCCGCCGGGGCTAAGGGGCAGCGACCATGCCGCCGCCTGGGGCCAGGCGCGCAGCAGGTAGCCGGCCCCGGCCACCGCCGCCGCGGCGATGGGGGCGGAAAAGCCCACCACCAGGGAGATCCAGCCCGACAAAAATCCCCACAGGGGCCCGAAGCTCTGGCGCAGGAAGACGTATTCCCCGCCCGCCTGGGGAAAGCGGGCCCCCAATTCGGCATAGCTCAAGGCACCGGCCAGGGCGATGACTCCCCCGGCCAGCCAGCAGAGCAAGAGCAAGCCGGGGCTGCCCACCTGAGCCAAAATGAAGCCGCTGGTGGTGAATATGCCCGTGCCCACCATGTTGGCCACGATAACCATCGCGGCGCTATACGGCCCCAGGCTGCGCCGCAGTTGACCATTTGCCCCAGCTACCATGTCACCCCTGGTTTTCCGAAGGCATGAATCCTTTGGCCTTGACACGAAACCATGCATATGCTTTTTTACCTGCTATGTCAATCATGACATATGTCAATTTTGATTCATTGCCTCGCCATCAAATAACGAGGAATCAGGTCATGCGCAAGCTTATTATAATCGTGGCTGCTGTTTTTATTTTACTTCCATCAGCCCTTTCCGGGGCCCTGGCGGCTGAGTTCCGGGGTCCCCTGCTCACGGTGAGCGGCCTGGTCAAGCAGCCCCTGCGCCTCACCATGGCCGACCTGGAGCGCCTTTCCCAGGTGCGGGTCAGATACAACGACATCAAAAGCGACGGCGCCTTTCACGGCGCCTTCTGGTTGCGGGGCGCGCCCCTGCGCGACATCTTGGATTTGGCCCAGATAGGCAAGGACGCTCCCGGGTTCAACAAACTGGTGGACCTGGCGGTGGTGGTGCGCAACGCCCAGGGGAGCCAGGTGACCGTTTCCTGGGGCGAGATATTTCACCGCAACCCCGGCGAGGCCATCCTGGCCCTGTCCTCCACGCCGGTGCGCCCCAAGAAGGACTGCAAGGCCTGCCACGAACCGGACGTTTACGAGGACCTGATAAAGCAGCTCGACCGCAAGCTGGGCCTGCCCAAGCTGGTCTTGACCAATGACTTCGCCAGCAACCGCGGCCTGGAAGACGTGGTCTCCCTGCGGGTGGTGGAGCCGGTCAAGGTTCCCCAGGGCCCCAGGCCCAAGACGCTCCACTCCCCCACCCTCAGCGTGGTGGGCTCCGATGGCAAAGAGCACAAGCTGGACAAGCTGCCCGCCTTGCACCGGCGCACCATAGTGGCCAACCAGGTGGGCGAGGGCAAGGGCTTTCACGGCCGGCCACGCTTCAGCGGGGTGGCTTTGGCCGATCTGCTGGGGCACTTCAAGATCACCGGCGACAACCAAAGCGCCGTGGTGGTCAGCGCGCCGGACGGTTACACCTCCCTGGTGTCCTGGGGCGAGCTGTTCATGGGACCCCTGGGCCAGCGTATCATCGTTGCCGACCGGATGGACGGCAAACCCATGAAGGAAAACGGCCGTTTCGCCCTTATTCTGCCCGACGATCTATGGGCCGACCGCTGGGTGAAGGCCACCGCCAAAATCCAGGCCGTGCGGCTAAAAAAGCAGCCCCGGCTCATGGTCATCGGCATGGGCTGCGGCGACAGCGACCTTCTCACCCTTCAGGCCCTGGACGCCCTGTCCCAGGCCGACGTGCTGGTGGCCCCCAAGGATATTCAGAAGCGCTTCGCCCCCTTCCTGGCCGGCAAGCCGGTCATCTTCGATCACATGGCCGCCACCCACAAAAAACCCCTAAAAAAACAAATGGAGGCCCACAAGGACGCCGATAGCCGCCACATGGATCAAGGGCAGGCCCAAAGCTCGGTGGATCTCATCAAGGCCCAACTGGCCCAGGGCAAGAGCGTGGCCGTGCTTGACTGGGGCGACCCAATGGTCTACGGCTCCTGGCGCTGGCTCAAGGATGCGTTCCCCCTGGACCATATACGCTTCGTCTCCGGGCTCAGTGCCTTCAACGCCGGCTCCGCCGCCATTGGCCGCGACATCGCCTGCAACGGCGCCATGGCCATCACCGATCCCTACACCCTGCTTAAAGCGCCCGGCCTGCTCAAGTCCCTGGCCGCCAAGGGCGCGACCCTGGCGGTCTTCATGGCCATGCCCAAATTCGCCCAGGTGCTGGAGGCGGTGCGGGCGGCCTATCCCCCGGACACCCCCACGGCGGTGGTCTACCGGGCGGGCATGAAAAACCAGCAGGTGGCCAAGAGCCGGCTGGACCAAGTTCTCAAAGTAAACCCCAAGGATCGTGACCGTTGGCTAGGGGTTGTTTATGTGGGCCCTTGCCTACAGTGACCCCAACAGAAACAAAGTAATCGCTGAGAATTAAAGAGAGGCTGGTATAGACATGAAGCTGGTCAACTTAACCCTTGCGGCCTTGATGGTAATGGCGTCGGCGTGCCCCGCCCTGGCCGGTGAGGCCAAGCCCGAGAAGGGCTACCAGGTCTACGAGCTGGGCGAGATCGTGGTGTCGGGTAAAAGCGACGCGGTGAACAAGGTGGCCGATACCTGGTCGGTGACCGCCGAGGACATCGCCGACAGCCACGCCCTAACCGTGCCCGAGGCCCTGTCCTACGCCCCGGGCATCACCGTGACCACCGGCCGCAAAAACGAGCCCGAGATCCGCATCCGGGGCTTCAACCAGGAAGAGGCCCTGATCCTCATCGACGGCGTGCCTTACTATGAAACCAACTACGGCAAGCTGAACCTCAATCAGCTTCCCACCGAGATGATCGCCCGAATCGACATCGTCAAGGGCGCGGCCTCGGTGCTCTACGGCTCCAACGCCATGGCCGGCGTCATCAACATCATCACCAAAAAGCAGGGCATCAAGCCCTCGGTGAGCGCCACGGCCGAAGTGGGCGAGGACGGCGCCTATCGCCTCAGCGCCTCCCACGGCAACAGCCTGGGCAAGTTCAAGTACTGGTTCAACGTGAACCGGCGAGAGGCTGACGGCTGGTACTTGTCCAACGACTATTCCCCCAAAGTGGGCAGCACCGTGCGCAAGCCCGGCGGCACCACCAAGGAGGTGATCCAGGGCGAGGGCGAGCGCCTCAACTCCGGTTATGCCCAGACCAGCGTGTGGTTCAAGGCCGGGGTGGACGTGGCCAAGGACTCCGCCTATTACCTGAGTGCCTACCTGCTGGAGTCCAGGTGGGGCATGCCTCCCTCCACCACCTCCAACACCGTCTTCCCCAACCGTCCGGCCTTCTCCCAGTACGGCACCATGTCCAAATATCAGGACTGGGGCCTGGACCTGAGCGGTGAGCAGGCCATCACCAGCAGCTTCAAGATGCGCGGCAAGCTGTTCTACCACAACCATGTGGACGACTACGTGTCCTATTCCGACAAGAGCTACAGCGATGTCACCTCCACCAGCCGCTTTAAGGACTATCTGGCGGGCGGCTCGTTGTTCGGAGACTGGGAAATTGTTCCCGAGGACACCTTGCGCTTTTCGGCCCACTACCGGGGCGACAGCCACAAGGAGCGCAACGACGAGTATCTGCCCTTTGCCGAGAGTTTCTCCTACACCGGCTCCCTGGGCGTGCAGAACGACTGGAAGCCCTGGGACAACTTCACGATCATTGCGGGCGTGAGCTACGACTGGTTCGACGTGACCAAGGCCGAGGCCGTGGAAACCGACAAGAGCGGCAACTACGACGGCACCGACAGCCTGGACACCCCCAGCACCACCGACAGCTTCAACCCCATGGTCGGCGCCACCTACACCTTCGTGGACCAGACCCGGCTGTTCGGTTCGGTGGCCCGCAAGACCCGCTTCCCCACCTTGCAGCAGCTTTTCAGCTCCAAGAGCGGCAACTCGGAGTTGGACCCCCAAAAGAGCACCAACTACACCATCGGCGTGAGCCGTCCCTTCGGCAAGATGTTCTATGGCGAGTTCTCGGTGTTCTACAACGACATCGAGGACCGTATCTCCCGGGACGGCCCCTACATAGACTCCATTTACCGCAACTACAGCAAGGTCAAGACCTACGGCTTCGAAATCATCGGCGAGCTGACTCCCCTGGAGGGCTTGCTCCTCAGGGTGGGCTATACCTACATGAAGGCCAAGGATGAGAGCGACGGCCGGGTGACCGACGACGTGCTCGGCGCGCCGGAAAACAAGGTGGACATCAAGGTGCAGTACATCATTCCCAAGGTGCGCACCAAGCTGGACTTCATCGGCATGTACCTGGGCTCCCAGTACGACCAGCTGCCCACCGCCTCCAGCCCGGACACGGATATCTTGGAGACCAGCGGCTACTTCCTGGCCAACTTCAAGGTCACCCAGCCCATCTGGAAGCATTTCGAGGTGTTCGGTTACGCGAGCAACATCTTTGACCGCGACTACGAAAGCGAAAGCGGCTATCCCGGCCAGGGACGGGCCTTCTGGGCAGGCATCAGCGCCAAATTCTAACCTCCCGCCAAAACTGCTGATCCGGGCCGCCCTTTTGGGCGGCCCTTTTTTTATAATTCATTGCCGCCATCTTCGCTTTCCCTTGTACCCGCCCCCTGCCTTTGGCAGGATGTATATTAGATCCGCCGCAGAGGCGGCCAGTCACAAACTCACGGAGGCTGTTATGGCCGGCAAGCAAAAGAATTACTTCGAAGCCCTGTACCAGGTGGCCAAGGTGGTCAACTCTTCCCTGGACCCGGCCACGGTGCTGGGTGAGATCGCCAAGGGGGTCACCGCCGCCTTGGGAGCCAAGGCCAGCGCCATCAGGCTCTTGGATAACCGCCGCAAAGAACTGATGATGGGCGCTTCCCACGGCCTGTCCAAGGGCTATTTGCGCAAGGGCAAGGTGTTGGTGGACAAAAGCGGGTTGGACAAAGAAGCCCTCAAGGGGGGGCCAGTGTGCATCATGGACGCTCAGAGCGACCCCGCCTTCCAATACGGCGACCGGGCCAAGGCCGAAGGCATCCGCTCCATCTGCGTGGTGCCCCTGAGGGTGGGCAAACGCTCCATCGGGGTGCTACGGGTCTATTCGGAAAAGAAGCGCGATTGGAGCGACGAGGAGCAGCGTTTTCTGGAAGCCGCAGCCAACCTCAGCGCCATCGCCTTGGAAAACGCCCGCCTGCACCGGGCGCTCAAAACCGACTACAACCTCCTGGTGGCACACGAATACCGCCTGGACGACAACTAAAAGGGGTGAATACTCATGGTGCGCATCGGTATTAACGGCTTCGGCCGCATCGGACGCCAGGTATTAAAGGCGGTAATGGAGCGCCACCCCGGAGAGCTCCAGGTGGTGGCGGTCAACGACTTGTTCGACTCCGAGACCAACGCCCATCTGTTCAAGTTCGACAGCAACTACGGCCGCTGGCCCGGCGTGGTAAAGGCCAAGAAGGACGCCATCGTCATAGACGAACAGGAGATCACCTGCTTCGCCCTGCGCGACCCCGCTCAAATCCCCTGGGACGAGGTGGGAGCGGAGTTGGTGGTGGAGGGAACCGGGCTTTTCCGCAGCCGGGCCCAGGCCGAAGCCCATTTGGAGGCCGGTGCCAAGCGGGTCATCATTACCGCCCCGGGCAAGGACGTTGACCTCACCGTGGTCATGGGGGTGAACCACCGCGACTATAGGAAAAGCAAGCACTACATCCTCTCCAACGCCTCCTGCACCACCAACTGCCTGGCTCCGCCGGCCATGGTGCTGCACCAGGCCTTTGGCATCGTCAAGGGCTTGATGACCACGGTGCACTCCTACACCAACGACCAGCGCATTCTGGACCTGCCCCACAAGGACCTGCGGCGGGCCCGGGCGGCGGCCATCAACATGATCCCCACCTCCACCGGGGCGGCCCGCGCCCTGGGCCTGGTCGTCCCCGAGCTGGCCGGACGCTTCGACGGCTGCTCGGTGCGGGTGCCCACCCCCACGGTGAGCCTGGTGGACTTCACCGCCGTGCTGAACAAGCCCACCGACACCAAGGGCCTGCACCAGGCGCTCAAGAAGGCGGCCCGGGGCAAGCTAAAGGGCATCATGGCCGTGGACGAAGGGCATTTGGTTTCCATGGACATCAAGGGAGACCCCCACTCATCCATCGTGGACCTGGAGTTCAGCCAGGTTCTCTCCGGCGACCTGGTGAAGGTGCTGGCTTGGTATGATAACGAGTGGGGCTATTCCTGCCGGGTGGCGGACCTGGCCGCCTTCATGGCCTCCAAGGGGCTGTAGGGCCAACAAGGTCTTGTGGGAGGCCGGCAGGGCGTCCATCTCCCGTTTGCCCAGCCAGCGTGACCGCAAGGCCCTATTGCCTGCGAATCAGGGTCCCGGCCAGCCGGGGCCCATCTTTTTTCCAGGGTGGTTGCCGAACCCATTATTTTGAATAACTCAAGGCCAGCACCGCCTGGCCAGTGTTGGGATATACCTGAAAAACCTTGTCCAGGCGGGTGAGTTGGAAAAGCGAACCAAGGTTTGCGCCCATCCCGGACAGCACCAGCCGCCCACCTTGTTCGTTGAGAGACTTGAGGGTAGACATGATCACGGTCAAGCCACTGGAGTCCATGAACTCCACGCTGCCCAAGTCCAACACGAGCTTGTTGCAGCCATTTTGGGTGTGTTGATGCAGCCGTTGGTGCAAAGGCGCGGCGACGATGGCGTCAAGCCGGATATCCTGAATGGTCACCACCAACACGTTGCCAACCAGTCTTTCCTCAACCCGCATCGGCGGACCTCCTACGGATAACGCGCCTCCCCTGCCGGACAAAAAGCTGTTTTCTGCCCGGCAGGTAGGTTAAGCTGTGCGTGATAATAATTTTAGCATAGAGCAAGGGCTTGATTTGCATGATGATGGAGGAGACCCGGCCGTAATGGAGACAGATACGGGTCTAAACCGGCGGTTGTGGGCCACCCTGGTTCGCTTTCTGCTTCTATACCTGCCCGTTGCCCTAGTCCTCGCCCTCACCACCTACCTCTTCTACCGCATCGAGGCCAACAACGAACGTCGGCTGCTCAGAAGCGAGCAGTACCACCAGGTTCAGATTCAAAAGGAAGCCGTGGTGGCCATTCTCGAGGGAGTGGTCATCGACGCCCTTATTCAATCAAAGCACAACCTTCTGGAAGGCCTCCACGGCGCGCCCAACGCTCAGACCTTGGGCGTATTGGCCCAGGAGTTGGCCAAGGTCTTAGAAACCACCCCCATGTACCGGCGCATCCAGTTCATCGATCAACATGGCCGGGAGTTGCTGCGCTTGGAGCAAGAGCACGGACCCATCCGCGTGGTCAAGGACCAGCCCCCCCCAGACCTTTCCTCAGAGCCCTGGGTGGCCAAATCCCTCAAGCTGCCTCCCGGACGGGTCTACGTTTCCCCCATGGAGCAGGACGCCGTTGAGGGGGCCATCAGCCGGGTGGCCGCCCCCGTCTGGAACCGCCGGGACCAGCGGGTGGGCTTGGTGGTAATGGACTACCGAGCCGGCCGGGCCATAACCAAGCTGGCCGGCCTGCGCCCGGGCCAGGGTGTGGTGTTGCTGCTGGATCAACAAGGCCGCATTTTGCTTGGCGGCCGCTACCAGGGCTCTCCCCAGCTCAAAGCCAGCGAAACCTTTTCCCAGCGCTGGCCCCGGATGTGGGCTCAAGTGGCCGAACAGGAGCAGGGGCAGATATTCGCCCCGGCCGGCCTCTTCACTTGGGCCACGGTGGCCCCTCCCCTGCCGGGGCAGGGACACCCCTGGTGGAAGGTGGTTTCCCTGGTGCCCGAGGCCAAGGTTGACGCAGCGGTGGGCATCTACCTGGTGCAGCTCACCCAGCTGTTGACCGTGGTGCTTTTCGTGGCCGGACTGATCTGCTGGTTTTTGGCCTGGACCCAGGTGCGCCACCGCCTGGCCCAGAAGGCCCTGGCCGATAGCGAGCAGCGCCTGCAGGACATAATGACCTTTTCCCCAGCCGTCATCTACCTAAAGGACCGCGCCGGCCGCTATCAGTTCGTCAATCGCCTCTTTGAGCAGCTGATGGGCATCAAACAGGAACAGGCCCTGGGCATGACCGACCAGGAGTTGTTTTCTTCCCATACCGCAAAGGCCCTGCACCGCCACGATCATAAGGCGCTGGTTGGCAAGGGCCCCCTGCACAGCGAAGAGCAAATCCCCCAAGAAGATGGGATGCACACCTACCTCTCGGCCAAATTCCCCCTGCGAGACCCCGGCGGCCGCGTCTACGGCGTCTGCGGCATATCCACCGACGTCACCGAATTGAAAAGAACCCAGGCCGAGTTGAAGCGGGCCAAGGAGAAGGCCGAAACGGCCAACCGGGATTTGCGGGACAAGCAAGACCGGCTGGACGAGGACCTCCTGGCCGCCGCCGGCATCCAGCGCACCCTGTTGCCCTACAATTTGCCCCGCCTGCCCCAGGTGGAGTTGGCCTGGAAGTTCGTGCCCAGCGAGGTTATCGGAGGCGACCTTTTCCACGCCCAGCCCCTGGGGCCCGAGCACCTGTGCCTTTACATGCTCGACGTCAGCGGCCACGGGGTGCCCGCATCGCTGATGACGGTTTCGGTGCACGAAACCCTGGACCCGGCCAGCGGCCACGTGACCAAAGACGATGTCAGCGGAGCCCCTCGAGCCCTGCCCCCCGGCGAGGTGTTGGGCATTCTGGACCGCGAATACCCCCTGGAGCGCTTTGGCAAAAGCTTCAGCATCGTTTATATGCTGCTGCGGCTTTCCGACGGCGAGTTGTTCTACTCCAGCGCCGGCCATCCTCCCCCCATACTGCTGAGGGCAGGGGGCGAGATGGAGGAGTTGACCGCCGGAGGCACCCTCATCGGCCTGGACGGCGTGGTGCCATTCGAGGAGGGCCGGGTGGTGCTGCGCCCCGGGGACAAGTTGATCCTCTACACTGACGGGGTGGTGGAATACCGCGACCGGGGAGGCGCCATGTTCGGGGTGGAGCGCCTACACCGTCACGTGCTCCAGGGGGCCGCCCTGCCGGTGGATGAACTCATGGAGTCACTTTGGCCAAAGCTCATGGCCTTTGGCCACAACCGCCCGATCGATGACGACGTAAGCATCATGGGGCTTGAGTACCGGGGCCATGGCCCGGGCTCATAACTGGGCCTGGGCCCACTGCACGATTTGGGCCGCCGGCATGGCCCCCGAGGTGCGGGCCACTTCGCGGCCTCCCCGGAAAAGCACCATGGTGGGTATGGAAGAAATGCCGAGCTGGGCGGCCAGGGCCTGCTCCTGCTCGGTGTTGACCTTGAGCAGGCGCACCCTGGGATGCAACTGGGAGGCGGCCTGGGCAAAGGCCGGGGCCATCATCTTGCAGGGGCCGCACCAGGAGGCCCAGAAATCCACCAGCACCGGCAGATCCTCGGAGGACATTATCTTGCCGAACAGGACCGCATCGGCCTCCACCGGCTGGCCGGTAAGCAAGGGAGCCTTGCAGCGGCCGCAGGCCGGCCCCTCACCCAGACGCTGTCCCGGCACCCGGTTGGTGGCGGCGCACTTGGGGCATACCATATGAATATCGTTGGACATGCTCAATCTCCGGTTAATCTTTCGCCTGCCTCCCCTCAATGGAGACCAGACCCTCAATATGTTTTATGATAAGTCCGTAGAAGCCGGCTTGCAGCTTCGAGAAGTCACAAATTCGCTTGGTGTCCCATGAGGCAAACCCGTAATCCGTCTGACAAGAATTTGGCCGGGCTGGTCTTGGCCGCCGGCCTGTCCTCGCGCATGAAGGGCTTCAAGCCCCTATTGGACCTGGGAGGCGACAGCGTCCTGGCCCGGGTGGTGGGATTGTTACAACAGGCCGGGGCCGATCCGGTGCTGGTGGTCCTAGGCCACCGGGCGGCCGAGATGGATCCCCTGGTGCGCCGCCTGGGGGCCCAGCCGGTGCTGAACCCGGATTATGAACAAGGCATGTTCAGTTCACTGCGTGCCGGGCTGGCCGCCTTGCCCGGCCAATGCGATGCCTTCTTCCTCTTGCCGGTGGACATCCCCCTGGTGCGGCCTCACACCCTGGGCCGCCTGGCCACGGCCTGGGCCCAGGGCCAGGGCCCTGTGTTGCACCCCACCTTCCAGGGCCAATGGGGCCACCCGCCCCTCGTCGCCGCCCGCTTGGCCCCAGCCATCATGGCCTATGAGGGCGGTGGCGGCTTGCGCGGCTTCTGGGAGCAAAACCCGGAGCTGGCCCGGGAGGTGCCGGTGGCCGACCGCTTCGTACTGCGCGACCTGGATACGCCGGACCATTACGCCGCCCTTGGGGCCGAGCTGGCCGATTACGAGGCCCCCGACCAAGCCGAGTGCCTGGCCCTGCTGGAGGGGGTCCTGGGCCGAGAGCCCGCCCTGGTGTCCCACAGCCGGGCGGTGGGCCGGGTGGCCGGGGCCCTGGCCAAACAAGCCCGGGCCTCCGGCGCGGCGGTGAACCCCGCCCTGGCCCTGGCCGGCGGCCTT
>JAHJPG010000038.1 GCA_018819925.1 Pseudomonadota bacterium | reverse complement strand
TTTTTGTGGCTTGTTACGTTGTTCGTCATTGCGGTGCGACTCTCTTAGCCTGCCGCCGACCGGGGTGATAATGCGCAAGAATCTGGACGTCTGTTTCGGCTTGGTCGCCTGGGCTATAGGCATATTTACTGTTGCCACTGAATTTTTTTTCTATTGGAAATATGAGTTCGCTTGGCGAGACTGGTTTGCTCCCATCCTGTGGAGCTTGTGCGTGGTTTTAATGCTTGTTTTAAAAAATAGAAGACCACTGAATTTGTGGTGGGTTTGGCTTTCTTTCCCCTTAGCGTTCCTGAACTGGTTGATTTTTGCCGTTATTTTCATCGCTTGGTCCCGTGGTGGCGGCGCACCCTAAGGGGCACATGCGTAAAAACATTGACATCTATTTTGGCTTGGCCGCCTGGGCTATAGGCATATTTACCGTGGCGGATGGGTTCTCATTATTTGGGGCTTTTTGGGTTGAATGGCCTTATTGGCCCGCTCCCCTTTTGTGGAGCATCTGCGTGATCCTCATGTTCGTTTTCAGCACCAGAAGGCCCTTGAAACTTTGCTGGGTTTGGCCCTCTTTGCCGCTGGCTTTTATAGTTTGGGTGTCGTTCGCAATCGTCCTCATTGGAATGAGCAGAGGTGGCGGTGGGCATTAACCATCTGCCACGTCTCATCGGATGGCCCCAGCAGATAGGATCGGTTGGATTGAGGGGCGTTAGCCCCGAAGCCCAACGCGGCCCCTGGCTATCCCCACGGCACCGGCCATCACCCACGCGGTGCACCAGGCCACCGGCTACCGCTGCATGGAAACCCCCATCACCTCGGAGAAGGTGCTGCGGGCCTTGGACAAGATCAAGTAGTGGGCGTTTCGCTTAAGCAACAATGGCCTCCCGGAAGGGAGGCCATTGTTTACTGGGTCCATATGAATTAGGTACTATTGAATATAGCGCTAGTAATGCTGTAACTTGCTGTTAGCATTTACCGCTATACAAGGGGGGCGTAATGGCAATCAGACAGCACATTCTACCTCGGTTTCTCCTTAAAGGATTCGCCAGCAGGACCAATAAAAATAAAGTTTATGCGTGGGTATATCAAAAAGATGGAAGATGCTACGAACCGAACATCATTAATATTGCAGTGGGAAGAAAGTTTTATGGAGAGGATGGTGAAGGGACGGCTGACGGTAAAATTACAGATTTTGAAGGTCAGTTCGCCCCGTTACTTGACCAAATGAGATATTTAAAGCATGGAGAAGAAGTTGATCGGTCAGAGGCTGCGGAATTTGTTAGTCATATGGAAATAAGAACAAAGCATATTCGCGATTCTTTCCTGAAACCAGTAAAAATAATGGCTAACGAATTCGGACAGATAATATCTAATTTAGAAGGTGTAAACCTTGCATTGTCTGATGACCCCCATCTGAAAAATAAATTCCAAAAGCTTCCGGCTTATCAAAAAAAAGCTATCTTAGCTGCCTCAAAGAAGTTTTTTGCTACTGTAGAGGCGGCCACTCCACAAATGGTTAAGCAAGGCCATGTGCAGTCACTGTCAAAGACTGTTGCCCCAGAATGGAGAGTGCAGCGTTATTGCAAATTTTTTTGGTACGTGTGCCACACTGAGCAAAATTTGATATTGGGTGATGTTGGGATAATATGGGAAGTCTCCGACAATAGGAAATTTGTTTCGATCACTTTTAAAGCTGATACTATAAATAATATATTCCTTCCCATTTCCAGTAATAAGATGCTTGTCGGTACAACGCTACCACAGGCTCCAGGAGTAAATGTGACAGCAATCAATTTACAGGTTGCGAGAATGAGTAGGGAGTATTTTGTAGCGTCAGCAAAGAGTCAAAATATGGCTGAATTGGTGCGTCAAATTGGACAGAAATCAGAATTGCTCAGCGAAAAGGAAGCAAGGGAATTAGTTAGGAATAAGTTAAAACGGTAATTACTGGGTTGTAGCGAAAGAGACTTCATTTTCTAATTATGTACCACAGCCCCTAAGTCCAACGAGACTTCCGTGTTGGGTTTCGCTTCGCTCAATCCAACCCACCAAAGTTCCGGGCCAGGCCTCATCCCTCCGCCCGGTACTCCAGAATATCCCCCGGCTGGCACTCCAAAAAGCGGCAGATGGCGTCCAGGGTGGCCAGGCGCAGGCCCTTGATCTTGCCGGTCTTGATCAGGGATATGTTCTGCTCGGTGATGCCCACCGCCTGGGCCAGGTCCTTGGACTTCACCTTGCGCTTGGCCAGCATCACGTCTAGGTTGACTACGATCATCGCTACGCCCTCCTAGACGAAAAGTTCCTGTTCTTCGTATAGCTTGCGCCCCTGGTCCATCACCCAGGCCACGGTGAGGACCACCAGGCCCGTGAACACGGCCATGAGGTCCTGGCTGTCCAGGCTGAGCACCAAAAGGCGAGTGCCCGGCGTCCAGTGGAAGGTCAGGATGAACCCGGCCAGGGTGTTGAACAAAAAGCCGGCCCCGGCCCAGGCGAACAGCGACCAGCCCAACTGGCGGAAACACTCCACGTTGGCCGAGCGGAAGATGACCCCGTGGGCGTAGAGGTCAAACAGCCGCCGCAAGCGCGACAGGGCGTAGATGGCCACCCCGCCGGGGATCATGCTGGCGATAAAAGCCAGGATGCGCGAGATCAGGGGCAGATTGGCGTCCACCTTGACCGGCAGGCGGGCGTTGACCAGCGGCAGGTTTTCCATGAAGGCCCAACACAGGGCCAGCGCCACGGGTATGGCGAACATCAGCAGGGTGGAAACCAGGCGCAGGCGGGCGCTCACCTTGGCTATGCGCTCAACTTGTTGGTCCATCTCTCGGCTCCTTGGGGTTGCGTTTTATTTTTCCGAGGCAGGATCATGGAGAGAATAATGCCGCACTACATCAACTATGTCAACTATAAATTATCGTAAAACAATAAAAAATAAAATCAACTAGATCATTAATTACTTGCCGGATCTGACGGCGGGGAGGATTCGTTAATCGCCCGGGGATGCGGTAGGCTTAGCGCCGCTGGGCAACCCATGCAGAAGGGGAGGGCGCGGTGCCTTGGTTGATCTTGTCGGTGGCTGGAATCTTTGAAGTGGTGTGGGCCCTGGCCATGAAGGCCTCAGACGGCTTCACACGTATGGGCTTCGCCGCCCTGTCCTTGGCGGCCATGGCGGTGAGCGTGGGTCTGTTGGCCTGGGCCCTCAGGAGCCTGCCCGTGGGCACCGGCTACGCGGTGTGGACCGGCATCGGCGCGGCGGGCACGGCGGTGATGGGTATTCTCATCTTCGGCGAACCGGCCAACCTGCCGCGCCTGTTTTTCCTGGCCCTGATCCTGGCCGGCATCCTGGGCCTCAAGCTCTCCACCCCGGCGGGTTAGCCGGGCCGGGGCTCAGGTCAGGGTCCACCATTTGTGGAAGTAGGTTTGGCGCACCTTGCCCGCCTTTTCTTCTGCCCACTTTTCCAGGCCCATCTTTTTTATCAGGCACAGGTTGAACACCTTGGTGTTGTGGGGCACCTTGTCGGCCCGGTCCGCGTAGGGGTGCAAATGGTCGCAGGGGAAGTCGCCGCAGTCGCAGCAAAAATCCAGGCCCTTTTCGGTGCTGCAACCATAGGCCGGGCAGGGGCCCTGGCGGTCCATGGACACCGCGTGCAGGGGCGGGCTGCCCTGGTGAGCCCGGCAGCCCGAGCAGCGCATGGCTTCCTCGGGAATGCCCATGGTGTCGTGATAGGCCTTGGTTATGCGCAGGGATTCTTCGTCGCCCTGGGTGGCCAGGTAGAAGTGACAGTTGAAGCAGTCCAGCCCGCAGGGTGAGGTCATTTGCAGGAAGTCCATCAAGGGCCTCCTTTCAGGTTGGGCTCTATTAGAAACCCAGCCCCGGCAAGAGCGCATCACCCGATGGGGTGAGGGAGGCTCAGGTCGGGGGAGGCGTCCCCCACACCTTTTCCAGACCCCGCAAAAAGGCCCACAGATCCGGCTCGGCGTGGGGCTCCATGGTGAGCAAGGGGGGGCTCTCCAAGGCGGCCAGGGAGCGCTTCACAAAATCCCAGTCCACCACCCCGCAACCCGGAGGACGGTGGTAATCAAAGGCGCCGTCGTTGTCGTGCAAGTGCAGCTCGCCCAAGTGAGGGGCCAGGGCTCGCCACCAGTCGTGCAGGGAGGTGGCCGAGAAGCAGTAGGCGTGGCCCACGTCCAGGCAGAAGCCCACCGCCGGGCCGCCGGCCCGCAGGATGGCTTCCCGGGCGGCCAGGAGCACTGCCGGGGCGGGCTCGAAGGTGTTTTCCAAAACCATGGGGCAGCCGCCCTCTTGCAGGCGGGCGGCCAGGGGGGCCAGGCCTCGGGCCAGGCGGCGGCAAAATTCGCCCAGGTGGCGGTGGGTGTCCGCGCTGTAACCCAAATGGGCCACCGCCCGCACGGCCCCCAACTCCAGGGCCCAGCCCGCCGCCTTGCTCAGGCGCTCCAGGCTGGCCCGGGCTATGGCCGGGTCCGGACTGCCGGGGCTCAGGTCCATGAAGGGCAGGTGCGCGCTCACCCGCCGGCCTTGCAGCATCCCAGCCGCCCGGGCTATCTGGGCCTGATCCAGGCTGTCCAGGGCCTGGTGGTCGATGCCCACCTCGGGGTTGACCGCCACCGAGGCGGCCAGGGGGGCGTAGCGGCCCAGCAGGTCCCGCAGGGGCAGGTTCACCTGGACTTGCCCCAGCCAGGGCCACCGGCGGCCCTGGCTGGCGGCCTGGGCCAGGGCCTGGGCCGCGCCGGCGGGGCCGGCCGGGGCGACGGCGTCGCAGCCGGGGCAGGCGGCCCCCCAGGACAGGGTGGGGCAGGGCAGGCCCTCCAGCCCGGCGGGGGGCCGTCCAGGCTCCAATACCAGCACCGCAGCCGGGCGCAACTCGGAGGGGCAGGCCTCCAGGGCGATTGCCATATCCGGGCCGGGACCCAGGTCCAGCGCGGGCTCCGGGGCTCCGGCCGCGCCCAGGGTGATGGCTTGCAAGTCATCGGGCAAGGCGGCGCGAAGCGCCTCGGCCCGCTTTCGGGCCGGGGCCGCGCCCACCAGCCAGAGCACCGGGGGGCTCATCGCCTGGACTCCGGGCGGCGTTGCTGGTAAATCATTGGCCAAAGGAGGGCGAGCATGCCGATCATAGAGATAAACCTCTCCGACGAGGTGTATGTGCGCTGGCGGGAGTTTTTGGGCTCCCAGCAGGGGGCGCGCTTGTTGGAGTCCGGGCTTCTGGGCGACTGGGCGATTCAGGGCTTCATGAACAAGGTCAACGACTACCTCAAGCAGGGCGGCCCGCCCGGCGCCGAAGATGAACAGTCCCGCCGCCAGCGCCTGGAGGCCGAGGCCCGCCGCAAGCTCACCAAGCCCCAGAAGCGGGTGCTGCCCATGTTCGACGAGAACGAAAACGTCACCCTGGCCGAGATAAGCCGGGTGCTGGGCATCTTGCCCGCCGACGGCGCGGTCCTGGTCGAGCAGTGGGTGGCCGAGGAGTTCCTCTCGCCGGCTCCCGAGCGGGGCGGCTCGCCGACCTTCATACTCAGCCGCGGTTGGCAGGAGCGCAACTTGGCGGCCAACCGGCCTTCCCTGCACGCCCCGCGCCGCCTGCATTTCGCGGCCAAATCCAAGCCCGGCCCCAGCCGGACCTAGCCCGGGTCTATCCCCAGGCGGCCAGCCCCAGGGCGTGCTTGGTGCCGGTCAGGGGGTGATAAGGCACCACCCTCACCGCCAGGCCCAGGCGTCCGGTGCTCTGGGCCTTTACCTGGCCCTCGAAGCGCCACACCCCATCGTCGTTGCCCACCGGCTCCAGGAGGTGGGTCAGGCGTTCGGCGAACTTGCCGTCCGGCCCCAGGCGGCCGTAATAGGCGTCCACCGCCACGTCCGCCGGTTGCAGCCCGCCCAGGCGCAAGGTGGCGCTGATCGGCAGCTCTTGGCCCCAGATCATGCAAGGAGGCGCGGGGCTGGTGACCTCCAGCACCTGCACCTGGCTCCAGTTCTCCATGATGCGCTGGGACCAAGCCCCCAACTCCCGGGCCCCGGCGAAGTCGTTGCCCACCAGGCCCAGATAGCGCTGGGAGGCGGGTAGATAGCCCTCCTCGGCGTAGTCCTCCACCATGCGGTGGCTGTTGAACGCCGGGCACAGGTTGCGCAGGCTGTTCTTGACGTAGCCGATCCATCCCCGGGGCAGGCCGTAGGCGTCTCGGCGGTAGAACAGGGGAACCACCTCGTTTTCCAGCAGGCGGTACAGGGCTCGCCACTCCACCTCGTCCTGGGGGTAATCGCCGGGGTGCTCCTCGCCCCGGCCGATGGCCCAGCCCAGGCCGGGCTGGAAGCCCTCGTCCCACCAGCCGTCCAATATGCTCAGGTGCAGGCCGCCGTTGGCCACGGACTTCATGCCGCTGGTGCCGCAGGCCTCCAGGGGGCGCCGCGGGGTGTTGAGCCACACATCGGCCCCCTGCACCAGGTAGCGTGCGGTGTTGATATCGTAGTCCTCGATGAACACCAGCCTGTCGGCGAAGCGCGGGTCGTGGGTCAGGGCCACGATGCGCCGGATGAACTCCTTGCCCTCGTTGTCCTTGGGGTGGGCCTTGCCCGCGAAAATGATCTGCACCGGCTGCTTTGGGTCGTTTAGTATCTTGGCCAAGCGCTCCAGGTCCTGGGCGATCAGCACGGCCCGCTTGTAGGTGGCGAAACGGCGGGCGAAGACGATGGTCAGGGCCTCGGGGTTTAGGACCTCGCTGGCCCGGCGCAGCTCTTCGGCGCTGGCTCCCCGCCGGGAAAGCTGCTCCACCAGGGTGTTGCGTATAAAGGCCACCATCTGCCCCCGCCGGCGCTCGCGCACCCGCCAGAGCTCGGCGTCGGGCATCTCCTCCATGGCCTTCCACACCGTCTGGCTGTCCGGGTCCTCGTGCCAGCCCGGTCCCAGGTAGCGGTAGTAGAGGTAGGCCATGTCGCTGCTGATCCAAGAGGGGATATGCACCCCGTTGGTGATGTGGCCGATGGGCAGGTCCTCCTCGGGGAAGTGGGGCCACACCCCCTGCCACATTTGGCGGCTCACCCTGCCGTGCAGGCGGCTCACCCCGTTGGCCAAGCTGCTGAGTCTCAGGGCCAGCACGGTCATGCAGAACTGTTCGGAGTCGTTGCGAGGGTCCACCCGGCCATAGCCCAGCAGCACCGGCAGGGAGATGCCCAGGTCGGGCACGTAGCCGGCGAAATGACGCCGCACCAACTCGGGATCGAAGTAGTCGTTGCCCGCCGGCACCGGGGTGTGGGTGGTGAAGCAGTTGGAGGCGCGCACCACCTCCCGGGCCTCGGTGAAGTTCAGCCCCCGCTCCTGCCTGAGCTGGCGGATGCGCTCCAGGCTGGCGAAGGCGCTGTGGCCCTCGTTCATGTGAAAGACATTGGCCTCGATGCCCAGGGCGTCCAGCAGGCGCACCCCGCCGATGCCCAGGAGAATCTCCTGGCGGATGCGCATTTCGCGGTCGCCGCCGTAGAGCTGGTAGGTGATCGAGCGCAGCTCCGGGGGGTTGTCCTTCAGGTTGGTGTCCATGAGGTACAGGGGAACCCGGCCCACCGACACCCGCCACACCCGGGCGGCCAGGGGCTTGTCCTCGATATTCACGCTGATGCGCAGTTCGCTGCCGTCGCCATTGGTCACCAGGCTCATGGGCAGGTTGTAGAAGTCGTTGGGGTGGTACTCTTCCTGCTGCCATCCGTCGGCGTTCAGATATTGGTTGAAATATCCCTGGCCATAGGCCAAACCCACCGCCACCAGGGGCAGGTTGAGGTCGCTGGCGCTCTTCAGGTGGTCGCCACTGAGCACCCCCAGGCCCCCCGAGTACAACGAAAGGCAGTCCGCCAGGCCGTATTCAGCCGAGAAATAAGCGATCTTAAGCCCTTCCGGGGCTCGGCCGTTCAAGAAAGTGCACTTGGTGGCGTCCAGGTAGGAACGCATGAGTTCGGCCACCCGCTCCAACTGAGCCAGAAATCCGCTGTCCTGGGCCAGGGCCTCCAGGCGCTCCTGGCTTGCCTGGTTCAGCAGGGCCACCGGGTTGTGGCTTACCCGCCGCCACAGATGATGATCCACCCTCTGCAACAGGTCCACCGCCTCGGCGTGCCAGGAAAACCACAGGTTGGCCGCGATCTCGGCCAGGGGAGCGAGAGGCTCGGGAAGGTCCGGCTTTATTTGGAAGGTAAGGCTTGGCCGCACAACAACCCCCTTGGTGGATTTTCAGGATAATCGGCTTTCAGAGCATGCAGCTCAATTGTGAACACGGAAAGGGTCAAATGGCAAGGCCGCCCCTTGCCTCTTACCCCAAGGCACAAGTTATGATAATTTACACCCGGTGGCTTTGTAAGCCCATATCTTTAGCCCCACTTCGCGCCAGGAGGAAATTTTGACCGACAGCGAACACACCTTGGCCGTGTTCATTGACTTTGAAAACTTGGCCCTGGGCCTTAACAACCGCAAGGAAACCTTTGACGCCAAGCTGATATTCGAACGTTTGGTGGAAAAGGGCAAGGTGGTTGTAAAAAAGGCCTATGCCGATTGGAGCCGCTACAGCCATTACAAGCACCAGATGCACGAGTTGGCCGTGGAGCTTATCGAGATACCCAAGCGCAGCCAAACCGGCAAGAACAGCGCCGATATCCGCCTGGTGGTGGATGCCATCGACCTGTGCTATTCCAAAAGCCACGTGGACACCTTTGTAATCGTCAGCGGGGACAGCGACTTCTCCCCCCTGGTGAGTAAGCTCAAGGAAAACGGCAAGCGGGTCATCGGCCTGGGCATGAAGGCATCCACCAGCGACCTGTTGCGCGACAACTGCGACGAGTTCGTCTATTACGAAGACCTGGAGCGCCAACGCAGCCAGCCCCAAGCCCTGCCCAGGGGGTTGCCCAAGGAAAAGCAAGAGGTTTTTCAGATACTTGTCCAGTCACTCCTGGCCCTGCAACGAGAAAACAAAGAGGTTATCTACGCCTCCATGGTCAAGGACACCATGAAGCGCAAGCAGCCGTCCTTTGACGAGTCCTACCACGGCTACCGTTCCTTTTCGGACCTGCTTTTAGACGCTGAGGCCCAGGGGATCATCACCCTGAACAAGGACGCCCGTAGCGGGACCTACACCGTGGCCAGCTTTGGCGCGGCGGTCTGAGGCGGCTGTAGGCCAAC
This sequence comes from Pseudomonadota bacterium, assembly GCA_018819925.1. Classification (GTDB taxonomy): domain Bacteria; phylum Desulfobacterota; class Desulfarculia; order Desulfarculales; family Desulfarculaceae; genus Desulfoferula. The sequence goes on along the minus strand of JAHJPG010000038.1, from coordinate 33,757 downwards.
GAAACCCTTGGGAGACCCCATGACCCCCCAGCAGATTCGCCAGCGCACCCTGGAGCTGTTCAACCAAAACTATCATTGAAGCCAGGCCATTCTGGCCGTGGGCCAGGAAAAAACCGGACGGATGCATCCGGAGGTGATCAAGGCCATGGGCGCCTTCGGGGGCGGGATGGCTCGTAGCGGCCGGGTCTGCGGAATCCTGACCGGAGCCTTGGCCATGGTGGCCAGCCTCTACGGCACTGCGGACTCCCTTGAGTGCGAAGACCCCAAGCTGCGGCCCTTGGGCAGTAAGCTGGTGCATCGTTTCGAGGAGATGACCGCCCCATACGGCGGGGTGGAGTGCGTCCGCATCGTGGAATTTGACCTGAACGACCAGGAAAAACTACGGTGGTTCCGCACCGCGCCGGACAGCACCCGGCGGCGTTGCGAACATTTGATTTGCGACATGGCCGTTTATCTGGAAGAGCTTTTGGAGGAGAACCGGCCCTGGCCGGCGGGGTAGGGCCCCGCCCCGGGTCCGGGGACTCAAACGCCATATTTTGGGAGAAGCCACATGACCCCCGAGCAGATGCGAGCCAAGGCCATGGATTTGTTTCAGCAGAGGATGCATTGAAGCCAGGCGATCCTGGCCGTGGGCCAGGAGAAGCTGGGCATTGACGATCCCGACATGATACGGGCGGTGGGGGCCTATGGCGGCGGCATCGCCTCCACCGGCCGCACCTGCGGCATCCTTTTGGGGGCCATCGCGGCGGTGTCGGCCCGCTACAGTAAGTCTAGTCCGGACGAGCAGGACAACGCCAACATGTGGCGGCTGAGTTTCAAGTTGAGCAAGGCCTTTGACAAGATGTGCCAACCCCATGGCGGCACCAACTGCGCGGAGATCGCCCGGGTGGATTGGCGGGACCGGGACCAGGTGAAGAGCTTTTACGGACAGCCGGACAGCCGCCGCCAGATCTGCACCAGGCTCACCGGGGACCTGGCCGCTTATTTGGGCGAGATATTGGAAAAGGCGGAAAAGGACTCTTAGAGGGCTGCTTCCACCGGGGTGGGGTTTAACATCTTGACCAGCACCGCCGGGGTAGTCTCCACCAACAGGCCCCGCCTGCCGCCGTTGATGTACAGGCGCTCCAATTCCAGGATGCTTTTTTCCACGTACACCGGCAGGGCCCGGCGGATGCCGAAGGGGCTGATGCCCCCCACCTGGTAGCCGGTGTAGCGCTGGGCGTCGCGCTCGGGGCAGGGGGCGATGGTTTTGCGGCCCATTTGGCGGGCCAGGGTCTTGGTGGAAACCTCCCGGTCGCCATGCATGAGCACCAGCAGGGGGCCGCCCCCCTCGTCCTGCATCACCAGGGTCTTGATCACCTGGTGCTCGTCCACTCCCAACTGGCGGGCGGCCTCACCGGTGCCTCCGCGGGACACATAGTCGTAGAGGCGGGTGATAAAGGCCACGCCGGCCCCCTTCAAGGCGTGCAGGGCCGGCGTGGCCGGTATCTTGTCTTTTTTACTCATTCAGCCTGGACCAACCTTAACGAAATCTCCAGGCTTCTAAGCATAGCGCAGCAAGGCGGCCACGCCACCCAGCTCGTCCAGGGGCGAGTCGCCGTCGATCTGCTCCAGGCGGGCTCCGCCGACCAGGGCCCCGGCCACGGCCAGGTTGACCACGTCGTCCACCGGGGTCATGGCCTGGTTGCAAATGGGGCATACACCGGCCACGTGGCGAAGGCGGCCGCAGGAGGGGCAGCACCCGCCCGATGCGGTGAGCCCCCGGCGCACGAACAGGGTGTGAACCCGTTCCTCGAACAAGGCCCCCAGCACCTGGTTGAGCCCGGTGGCCGCCTGGCCGCCCGGCCCCAGGTTGTCGGCCAGGTTGGCCAGGAGCGTCTCTTGGCGCAGGCGTCGCGACTCCTGGAGCACCTGGACCACCTCCTGGGCCACCTGGGAAGGCCCGGCGGTGACCTCCAGGCTGAAACCGCCGGCCAGGCGTTCTTCCAGGTAGGGATGCAGTTGCTCGCCCAACTCGTCCACCACCGACCTTAGTCCGCCCAGGACCAAATGTTCGAATCCCGATTGATCCACGAGTCCCCGGGCTTGGGCGGCCACATCCTTCAGGTAGCGAGTGCGGGCCTGGCCTGACTTGCGCGACAGGTGACTGTCGCCGGTGCGCCCCTGTCCGCCTCCCTCCAGGCTGGGCGCGGCGTCGTTGATGATCTCAGCCTCGGACAACTCCTCGGCGGTTCCCAAGAAGCAGCGGAAAAAGCGAGCCCGCTTTCCGTCCAAAAGCACGGCCAGGGTGGGGCGCAGGTCTCCGGCCAGGGCGGCCAAGGGCCGGATGTAGGGGGCGGGACCGGTTTCCAACAGGTTGTCCAGTGGCACCTCCAAGTTCAGGCTCTCGAAAAGTCCGGTCTGGGCGCAGGCGAACACGGCCAGACCCCGCCCCGGGCTGGCCGGCAACTCTTCCACCAGCCGACCTACTTTTTGCAGGTCATCACTCATGGCCGACCACAAGGCGGCCGCTCCGTTACCGCTCAGTTGCTGCTCCTTTCGTTTGATCATGTCCCCCAAGGCCAACAGACGCTGCTCTCTGGACTGGTCCAAAGCCAGGTACAAACTTAGGGTGGGGTATGGTGTGGTGCGAATGGAAGCGAGCTGGTGCAATTGGCGGTCTTGTAGCATAAAGCTCTCCTTGGGCCAGGCGAAATCTGGCCCTATGCATACTGCGCCGTGGCGCTTGCCGTGGGGGGGTTTCCCGGGGGCAAAGCCCGGAGAGAGGCCGGCGGGAGATGTGCCTGTCCACGCGTGGACAGAACATCGCACCTCCTATCTGGGTGCTAAAAGTTTGAGAGAGTCACCCAACCATATATTCAGGATAGCCTCCCTACCGCCCAGGGTCAAGCAGACCCGCCCTGCGGGAGAAGGTTGTGCGATGGCCATGAAAAGGGTTAAGATTGATGAACGGTTAGATCGTGAAACTTTGCTATGCCGGAGCCCCAGGTGAGCATCGCCGATCATGATTTGCGAAAAGTGTTGAGCGCCCACGCCCGCCGCATCAGCCGCGAGTCGGTTCGCGGCCGCCGGCCTGCCTCCCAGGAGAGCCCATCGCCCAGCCCGGTGTCCCAGAGCATCGAGGCCAGGCGGCAGCAGGTGATGGCCAAGATCACCGGAGACATCGTTTCCAGCCTGGGCCAGCGCCGACACCATCTGGTCCCTGAAATCGACAATCCCCGTGACTTGGCCTTGGACCGACTGTCCCTGGAGTATGGCCGCACCCTGTTTTTGGAAAATGGCCTACAGGGCGCGCCCCGTTTTTTGGCCAGCAATCCCGAGTTGGGAGGCGAGCTTGACCTCTTGCCTCCCGACGAGCAAGAGGTGCTGGCCCAACGCCTGGCCCACCTGGAGGAGCAGGTTCGGGGCAGCCTGTCCCCCTGACCAGGTGCGGCGAAGGGGTTTAATGCCCTTAATACCCTTTAAAATACGCCTATAATTACAGCACGCCTAAAAACACATTAGGGGTTGACGCTGGGGGGCTTGAACGATAAGAATTCGGGCATGGTTACCATGAAGACACACATGTCGTTCCCGCTGCACACAAAGCTACCCGCAGAACAGTGAATTTCACCGGCATAATAATCCAGGCGCTAGGTGGGCTCGGCCTTTTCCTTTTCGGCATGAAACTCATGTCCGACGGGTTGCAAAAGGTGGCCGGCGACCGTTTGCGCGCCTTTTTGGAGGCGGTGAGCAACAAACGGGTGGTGGGCTGCCTGGTGGGGACCCTGGTCACCGCGGTCATCCAGTCATCCTCGGTCACCACCGTGACCATGGTGGGCTTTGTCAACGCCGGGCTGATGAACCTTACCCAGGCCGTGGGGGTGATCTTGGGGGCCAACGTGGGCACCACCATCACCGCCCAGTTGATCGCCTTCAAGATAAGCGACATCGCCCTGCCGGCCATCTTCATCGGGGTTGGCATCAATTTTTTCGCCAAACGCCGCAAATGGCGTTTTGTCGGGGAGATTATTCTGGGCTTCGGCCTGTTGTTCTACGGCATGGAGCTGATGAAAAACGGCTTCAAGCCCCTCAGGACCCACCCAGAATTCATAGCCTTTTTTACCAAATTCGACGCCGACAGCCTGGGGGGCATTCTTTTGTGCGTGCTCACCGGCACGGTGCTGACCGTATTGGTGCAATCCTCCTCGGCCACGGTGGGCATAACCATGGCCCTGGCCAGCCAGGGCTTGTTGAATCTGCCTGGTTCGGTGGCCTTGATCCTGGGTGACAACATCGGCACCACCATCACCGCCCAATTGGCGTGCATCGGCAGCAACATCCATGCCCGCCGGGTGGCGATGGCTCACACTATATTCAATATGTTCGGCGTGTTATACATTGTGGTGCTGTTCGCCCCGTTCGTGGAGGTAGTCTCCTGGCTGACCAGCCAAGTGATGGGCACGGGCGCGGCCGAAGCGATGGTGAATGGCGAAAAGCCCAACATCTCTCGCTACATCGCCAACGCGCATACCTTGTTCAACGTAATCAACTGCATTGTATTTTTGTTCCTCCTGCCCTTGCTGGTAAAGGCGTCGATCAAGCTGACCTTCGGCAAGGAACCGGACGTGGCATTGCAGGACATGGGCCGGCCCATCCACCTGGATTACAAGTTCGTGGACAACCCCAGCGTGGCCCTGGCCCAGGCCCGCGAGGAAACGGTGCGCATGGGCCGCCTGGCCCAGGTGATGTACCGCGACGTCACCGAGGTGATGTTCAACCGCAAGCTGGAGCACCTGGCCCGCTGGAAGCAGTCGGAGGAGGCCCTGGATAACCTGCAAAGGGCCATCACCGACTTTTTGGTGCAAGTGAGCCAGTGTTCCATCACCGACACCGAGAGCCGCGAGATCAACTCCCTGCTGCGCATGGTCAACAACATCGAGCGGGTGGGCGACGCCACCGAAAACCTGGCCGAGTTGACCGAGGAGATGGTGGAGAACAAGCTGGAGTTGGCCGAGCGCGGCATAGAGGACTACCGCACCATGCGCAACAAGGTGGGCCGTTTCTTGGAGATGGTGGTCACCGCCGCGGCCGAGCGCAACCGCGAGATCATGGAAGTAGCCCAGACCATGGAGGATGAGATCGACTTCATGCGCGAGGAGATGCGCGACGAGTACCTCACCCGCCTGCGCTCCGGGGTATGCACCGTGGACCCGGGCCTGGTCTTCGTGGACATGCTCACCAACTTCGAGAAGGTGGGCGACTACTGCTACAACATCGCCCAGGCCGTGGCGGGGTTGCGCTAGTCTTTCTCCCAAATTCCGAGCATAAAAAAAGGGAGCCCCCGCAGGGCCCCTTTTTGTTTGGCGCACCCCCGACTCAGCGGCGGCGGCGCACCCGCCAGCCCGCCCCGGCCAACCCGGCCAGGCCCGATACCACCAGCAGCAGGCTGGCTGGCTCCGGGGCGGCAGCCCCGGGGTTGATGGCCGAGTAGGGGTCGGCGCTCACGCTGTAGAGCAGGTCGTTGTAATCCTTGTCGCCCAGGTTCCACAGGTCTTCCACCCCGTAGACCGCGCGCTGGTTGGCGTTGTCCATCCACAGGGCGTAATGGCGCTTTTGGTCGGGGTTCAGGCCCTCCAGGGTGTAGTACACCTTGCCTTTGGAGTTGTTGTAACCGTCGGCCCGCAGCCAGAAACCAAGGTTGGTGCCGGCATCGAAAACCCCCAGCACCACCGAGTCGCCCACATTCAATTGGCCGCCACCGGCCAGGCCCGGCCCCGTGCCCGAGGCGTTGGAAAAGATGGTGCGCATGTCCAGGATGTTGCCGTTGTCGTCGAAGAGGAAGTAACCCACCGTGTTCTTGAAGCCGGCCCCCTCGCCCAGGAAGGTGAAGGTCGCCGTGGCTTGCTGGTAGAAGTGCAGGTTGGGGTTGTTGGCCGCGGCGATGAAGTCAGGATTCAGGCCCGAGCCCTCGGGGAAGGCGGCGCGTATGGCGGCCAACTCCTCGGCGGGTATGTCCTGATGGAATATCTGGCCCATCATGTCCACGTTGTCCGCCCAGGCTCCCGTGGGCCCGGCCAGCGCCAGCCACCCGGCCACAAGCATTCCTCCCAGGCCCAGCATAAATGGACGCATCATGAAGCCTCCCTCGCTGCTTCGGGGTGTGGGTCTATTTTTTAATTGTACCTAACTTCTCGCAAAAGAATACTGATTACATCCTGGGGACGCTTTAGCCGCCCGCGGTCAGGGGCCAGAACTTTCCGCCAAGTTGCAGGGCGAACCCCTCACCCTGCTCGGCGATCTTCTCGGCCAACTGATAATAGGCCGCCCGGCCGAAGCGGGCCGGGAAGGCCCCGCCTTTGACCTGGCAATAGATGATGCCGTTGTCGCCAAGGCGCAGGGTGGCCGGGTCCAGAGGCTCTTTGGCCCCGTCGTTGAGGGTCAGCACGGCGTCCTCGCCGCTGAACTCAACCCGGCTCACCACGAAGAAGGTGTCGGCCACCTCCAATTCGCAGGTCTGGCCGTCGATGGTGACAACGTAGTGCCCGTCCTCCAAGCGCACCGAGTCGTAGATGAGTTTGATGATGGTGGGATGCACCATGGGCCGCCCCTGAGAGGACATCTCGCCGTCCTGGCTCACCTGAATCTGGCAGGGGGGGTACTTTCCGGTCCAGCCCTCGGGCATGAAGGCGCTGAGGTCTGGCTTGTCCTGGTCCATGGTGGCCTCCTAAAAAGCTTTTTCCGTGTCCACCAGCAGGGTCACCGGTCCGGAGTTTACCAGGCTCACCTCCATCATGGCCCCGAACGCGCCGGTGGCCACGGTGAGCCCCAGTTTTTTCAGTTCGTCCACAAAGGCCAGGTAAAGCGGTTCGGCGGTTTCGCCACCCGCGGCCCGCACGAACGAGGGGCGCCGTCCCTTGGCGCAGTCGCCCCACAGGGTGAACTGGCTGACCACCAGCACCTGGCCGCCGGTGTCGGACACCGACAGGTTGAGCTTGTCCTGGGCGTCGGGAAAGATGCGCAGCCCGGCGATCTTGCCCGCCAGCCAGGCGGCCTGCTTGGGGCCGTCATCCTGGCTGATCCCCAGGAGCACCATTAGCCCAGGGCCGATGGCTCCTACCGTGCTCCCGTCCACCTCCACCGAGGCCTGGGACACCCGCTGCACCACCGCCCGCAAAGCGCTATCCTAGATGGTCGATGAGCCCGGCCAGGTAGCCCCCGCCGAAGCCGTTGTCGATGTTGACCACGCTCAGGCCCGGAGCGCAGGAGTTGAGCATGCCCAGCAGGGCGGCCAGGCCGCCGAAGCTGGTGCCGTAGCCCACGCTGGTGGGCACCGCCACCACCGGCTTGTCCACCAGGCCCGCCACCACGCTGGGCAGGGCGCCCTCCATGCCCGCCACCACCACGTAGGCGCTGGCCTGGGCGATCAACTCCGCCGCGCCGGCCAGGCGGTGCAGGCCGCTGACCCCCACGTCGAACACGGTTTCCACCTTGGAGCCCATGAGCCTGGCGGTGAGCACCGCCTCCTGGGCCACGGGCAGATCGCTGGTGCCGGCGGCGATGACCACCACCGCGCCCTTGCCCGGCCGGGGGGGGTCGTCGGCAAGCTGGCTCAGGCAGGCGCAGTCGGCGTGATAGGTCAGCTGGGGATACTCGGCCAGCACCGCCTCGGCCTTGGCCCGGTCCACCCGGGTCACCAGCACCGCCGCGCCCTGGGCGTGAATGGAGCGGGAGATGGCGGTGATCTGCTCGGGCGTCTTGCCCTGGCCAAAGATCACTTCCGGGAAGCCCCGCCGAAGCACCCGGTGGTGGTCCACCCGGGCGAAACCCAGATCCTCATAGGGCAATTTCTTGAGCCGCTGCATGGCCTGGTCCGGGTCCATGGCCCCGGCGGCAACCTGATCTAAAAGCTGTTTGAGCTTGTCGCTGTTCACGGAGGGCTTGTCCTTTCCCACTGCCTAACCTAATATTTAGAAAGAATCATTTTAGCCCGCCCCGCCCGCGTGCGCAAACCCGGAGGCCCATGGAAAACCAAGGCAAGACATCCACCTCCCCCGGTTGGTTGGAGGCGCGCCTGAGCGCGCCGGCCCCCCAGTCCGAAGCGGCGGCCGACTTTCTCACCAGCCTCACCGGCCACGGGGTGCAGATATTGGACGAGTTGGCCCCTACCGGCCCGGTGACGGTGGTGGCTTTTTTCGAGGCCGGGGCCGAGCTGCCCGCCCAAAAGGCCCAGCTGGAGGGTTACGCCCGCTCCCTGGCCGCCGAGGCCGGCGAGGGGGCGGTGGAGTTGACCTTCAGCGACCTGGCGGCCGAGGACTGGGCCGGGGCCTGGAAGGCCTACTTCCACCCCCGCCTGGTGTCCAGGCGGCTCATCGTGGCCCCACCCTGGGAGAAGGCCTCCCCCGAACCGGGGCAGATGGTCATCGTCATCGACCCGGGCCAGGCCTTTGGCACCGGCCAGCACCAGAGCACCCAGCTGGTGCTGCGGCGCATCGAGCGCCTGGCCGAACGGGGGCGCTTGCCTGCGCGGGTGCTGGACGTGGGTTGCGGCTCGGGCATCCTGGGGCTGGCCACCCTTTTGTTCGGGGCTCAGCAGGTGACCGGCATCGACATCGATCCCGAGGCGGTGGCCGCCACCCAGGCCAACGCCAAGCGCAACGGCTTGGAACGGGGCCTCACCGCCAGCATGACTCCCCTGGATGAGTTGAGCGAAACCTATCCCCTGGTGCTGGCCAACCTCATCGCCCGGGAGCTTATTGCCCTGGCCCAGCCCCTGGCCCAACGCCTGTCCCCGGGCGGGGAACTGGTTATCAGCGGCATCCTGATCGACCAAATCGGGCAGATGAGCGAGGTGTTCGCCGCCCAGGGCCTCAAGGTGGTGGAGCAGGACTCCCTGGCCGAATGGGCCGCCCTGGTATTGGCGTGAGCTTGCGGCGTTTTTTGGTGGAGCCCGCCGCCCTTTGCGAGGGCGAGGTGGCCCTGCCCCCCGAAGAGGCGGCTCACGCCCGCAAAGTGCTGCGCCTGACGCCGGGAGCCGAGGTGGAGCTTATCGACGGCCAGGGCCGCAGGGCCCGGGGGGTGCTCACCCGCCTGGACAAGTCCGGCGGGGCCTGCCGGGTGGAGACGGTGGAACATGCGGCGCCGCCCGCCCCCCGGCTGGTGCTGTGTCCGGGCCTGCTCAAGTCCCCGGCCATGGATCTTTTGGCCGCCAAGCTCACCGAACTGGCCGTGGACCAGGTGCGCCCCATGCTCACCCAGCGGGCGGTGCCCAAGGAAGGCGGCGGCAGCTCCAAGCGGGAGCGCTGGCAACGGCTGGCCGGCCAGGCCCTTAAGCAGTGCGGAGCGGCCCGGGCTCCGGAGTTTGTGGACCCGGCGCCCTTGCCGGAGGTGCTGGCCGCCGTTCCCCCGGGCGTGGCCCGCTTGCTGCTCTACGAGGACGAGGAGCGCGCCAGCCTGGCCCAGGCCCTGCCTGGGCTGGCCGGGGCGGGGGAGATATGGGCCTTGGTTGGCCCCGAGGGAGGCTTCACTTCCCAAGAGGCGGCCCGGGCCGTGGCCGCCGGTTTTGTCTCCTGCCGCCTGCCCCACACCATCCTGCGGGCCGAGACCGCCGCCCTGGCCCTGGCCAGCGTAATCCGCTTTGCCTTGCAACCACCTTGTTAAACGGGTTCTTTTGGAGATAAAGTGAAGACATGGCCCGCCCACTGGAAAACTTGACTCCCGCCCTCACCCGCCTGGGGCCGCCCCCGGAGGTGGCCCGGCGCGAGGTGCTGTGCATCCACGGCGCTTGGGGCGGGGCTTGGGTGTGGGACGGGCTGGCCCAGGATTTGGCCGAGGCGGGCTACGGAGTGAACCTGCTGGAGCAGCCGGGCCACGGGGCAGACCGCTGGGAGTTGCCGGCGCTCACCTCGGTCAACGACTACGCGGACATGAGCCGCCGGGCGGCCGCTTCTCTGGGGCGGCCGGTGCTGGTGGGCCACTCCCTGGGCGGATGGCAGGTGCAAAAAATCTGGGAGGCGGTGGACCTGCCCGGGGTTCTTTTGGCCCCCCTTCCGGGATCGGGGCTGCCCCCGCTCTCGTTCATGGGCCTGTCCCTGCGCTATCCGCTGCAGATGTCCAGGCCCATGCTGGGCCTGCCCGTGGCCGTCAGCGATCCGGCCATGGCCCGCCGCCTGTTTTTCCGCGACCTGGACGACGCCGCCGTGGCCGAGCATGTGGCCCGCCTGGCCCCTGAGCCGGCCCTGGTGTGCCTGCAAATGGCCTTGTTCCTGGCCTGGGGCTTTGGCCGGCCCCATCCTCTCCCGGGCCGGGAGCCCCGCCTGCTCGTAGCCCCGGAGAAGGATTATTTCTTCCCGCCCGCCAGGCAGAAAAAGCTGGCCGACAACTTGGGGGCCCGCTACGTGGAGCTGGATGGACTGCCCCACGAGCTGTGGCGGGAGGACCGCCAAGGCCGGGTGTTGAGCCTGCTGTTGGAGTTCCTAGAAAGGCTGGGGTAGAGGGGTAGGGTGATCGGTCTGCTCTGATCTTTGCCGTTGCGTTCGTAACGACAAAGAGGAATTGTTGGGTTTCGCTTCGCTCTACCCAACCTACACGAGGTTGGATTCCTTCGCCTGGCCCAGCCGCCTACCTACCTCCAGCGCTTTTTGCGCTTATACCGTTGATACCCCTTGACGCTTACCTCGGAGCGGATGCCCAGATAGAACTCGCGCACGTCCTCGTCGGCCATCAGCTCCTCGGGAGTGCCGGCCAAGACGAAGCGGCCGTTTTCCATGACATAGCCGTAGTGGCAGGTCTTAAGGGCCATGGCCGCGTTCTGCTCCACCAGGAGCATGGTGGTGCCGTCCTCGGCGTTGACCTGCTGAATGGTGCTGAAGATTTCCTTGACCAGCAGGGGGCTAAGGCCAAGGCTGGGCTCGTCTAGGAGCATTATGCGCGGGCGCATCATCAGGGCCCGGCCGATGGCCAGCATTTGCTGCTCGCCGCCGCTCAGGTGCCCGGCCAGTTGCTTTTGGCGCTCCTTGAGCCGGGGGAAAAGCTGGTAGACCCGCTTTAGGTCGTCCTTGGCCTGGGCGGCCTTGCGGGTGTAGGCCCCCATCTGGAGGTTCTCCAGCACGGTGAGCTCCTCGAACACCTCGCGGCCCTCGGGCACGTAGGCCAGGCCCAGGTTCACGATGTCCTCGGTGTCCTTTTTGTCGATGCGGGTCTCGTCCAGCCAGATGGTGCCCTTGTCCGGCTGGTCCTCCAGCATGCCCATGACGGTCTTGCACAGGGTGGACTTGCCCGCGCCGTTGGAGCCCAGGATGGCGGTGATCTTGTTTTCGGCCAGCTCCAGGGACACGCCCCTGAGGGCCATGACCAGGCCGTAGAGGGTCTCGATGTTCTTTACCTGGAGCATCAGGCCACCCCCATGGCCGACTCTTCGCCCAGGTAGGCCTTGAGCACCTCTGGGTGGTTCTGGACCTCCTCGGGCTTGCCCTGGGCGATGGGCTTGCCGTAATTGAGCACCATTATTTCATCGCTGATCTCCATGACCAGGCGCATGTCGTGCTCGATTACCAGAAGGGTGATGCCCAGCTCTTCCTTGATGTCGCCCAGCCAGATCATCAGGTCCTGCTTCTCCTCCATGTTCATGCCCGCCACCGGCTCGTCCAAAAGCAGCACTTCGGGCTCCATGGCCAGGGCCCGGCCTAGTTCCACCACCTTTTGGGTGCCATAGGGCAGGCCGCCCACGAAACGGTTACGGGCATGTTGCAGGTCCAAGAAGTCGATGATCTCCTCCACCTTTTGGCGGTGGGCGATCTCCTGCACCGCGGCCTTGCTGCCCCGGCGGAAAAAAGTGGAGCCGCTCCAGACTCCGCTGTGCATGTGCAGATGACGTCCCAGGAGCAGGTTGTCCATGGTGGTCATCTTGTTGAACAGCTCGATGTTTTGGAAGGTGCGGCCCAGGCCCAGGGCGGCGATCTTGTAAGGCTTCATGCCGTCTATGCGCTGGCCCTTGAAGATCACCTGGCCGCTGGTGGGCTTGTACAGGCCGGTGATGCAGTTGAACAGGGTGGTCTTGCCCGCGCCGTTGGGGCCGATGACGGCGGTGATGCTGCCCGGCTCCAGGCTGAGGGATACGTGGTCCAAGGCGGTTATTCCGCCGAAGAGCATGGAGATGTCTTGTATTTCCAGGATGGCCATGTGGCTCCGGGCTGCCGAAAGGGGCGGAGGCCCAAAGGCCCCCGCCCCGGGTTCACGGGTTTTAGTCCACGCCCAACCAGTCGCTCAGGCGCACGCCCTTGCCGTAGGTGATCTTCTTGCCCTGCACCTCCGCAGTGGCGGGCACGCACTTGGCCAGGAAGATCTTCTTGAGGCCCTGACGGCGCTCCGGGCCGTAAGTGATGGGGCCCATGATGCCCTGGAAGCCCTTGAGGCTCTGCATGGCCTTGACGAAGTTGTCCACGCTCAGGTCCTTGCCGGCCCGCTTGATGCCCTCCACCATGGGCTCCACGAAGCCGAAGCCCGCGTAGAAGAACACGCCCCAGCGCTCCTTGGGGGCGAACTTCTTCTGCGCCGCGCGATACTTGACCATCAGGGGAGCCTTGCTGTCGGCCAACTCGGCGAAGTTGCCGAAGATCATGCCGTTCCACAGGCCCTTGGTGATCTTGAACATCAGGGCCACGTCGCTCAGGGTGGAGCAGGCCATCCACTGGGGCTTGTAGCCCAGCTTGGCCGCGGTGCCCAGGACGATGGCCGCGTGCTTGGGATAGACCCACATTATCACGCAGTCGGCTCCGGCCTTCTTCATCTTCAGCACGTGGCTGGCCAGGTCGGTCTCGCCCACTTCCACCGGCACGTCGGCGGCCAGGGTCATGCCCCGCTTTTTAAGCTCGCGCACCGCGCCTTCAAGACCGCCCTTGCCGTAGTCGTCGTTCTGGTAGAAGAAGGCGATCTTCTTCTTGCCCAGGGTGTCGATGGCGTAGGAGGTGAGAATCTGGGCCTCGTCGGGGTACAGGGGGTACACCGCGAAGATGGTTTTCTTGGGGGGATAGGCCCAGTGGGTCGAGCCGGTGGCCATGCCCACCCAGGGGATGTTGTTTTGGGTGATATAGGGCATCACCGCCATGCCCGGGCTGGTGCCCACGCCGCAGGCGAATCCCCAAATCTTCTCCTGCTCCCAAAGCTCCTTGGCGATGGCCTTGGTGCGGTTGGGGTTGTAGCCGTCGTCGCGCAGGAAGTAATCGATCTTGCGGCCGTTGATGCCGCCTTCCGAGTTGATTAGGTCAAAGTACACGCCGGTGCCCCGGGCCACCGCTCCCCACAAGGCGGCCGGGCCGGTCTGGGGCCCCCACTGGCCGATCTTGATAGAGGTGTCGGTGACCCCTTGCACCTCGGCCGCTCCAGCCACGCCGGCCAGGGCCAAGGCCAACACCAACACCGTCAGCACCATAAATTTTTTCATGATCCCTCCCTCCGAAAAAGACTGACAAAAGACGGCCAGACCAGGCCGCCTAAACCTTGCGCACGTAATGCTTGGCAAAAAGCCCGCTGGGCTTGACGCACAAAATCAAGACGATGACCGCGAAGGCCACCACCGCCTTGAACTCCACGGACACGTAGCCGCCGAAGAGGTTTTCCACCACCCCCAGGATGAAGCCACCCAGCACCGCCCCCACCAGTGAGGTCATGCCCCCCAGCACCGCGGCCGAAAAGCCCTTGAGCTGGGGGGTCCACATGAGGTTGGGGTCCAGGGTATCGGTGGAGGCGATCAAAAAGGCGGCGCAGGCTCCCACTACCGCGCTCATTCCCCAAGTGAGCATCATGATGCGTCCCACTCTGATGCCCATGAGCCTGGCGGCCTGCTGGTTTTGCTGGGTGGCCTTCATGGCCACGCCCACCTTGGTGTAGCGGAAGAAAAGAAACAACAGGATCATCAGGGAGAAGGCCACCCCCAGGGTGACCAGGTTCAACTCGCTGATAACCACCCCTCCGCCCAGCTGATGCACCTCGAAGTCGCTCACCGGGAAGGGGAAGTCCTTCTGGTCGCTGCCCCAGCGCCAGGAGGCCAGGCCATAGAGCACCATCTCCAGGCCCAGGGTGATGATGATAAGGCCCAGGACGTTGGGCTCCTTGGCCCGCCGCAAGAAGGCGAACTCCAAAAAGGCTCCCAGGGCGAAGGCAAAGGCCAGGGCCAGGGTGAAGGATGCGGCGAAGCCCAGCCCGTAGGTGCTCAGGCACATGTAGGCTATGAAGGCGCTGAGCATGGCCATGTCGCCCTGGGCGAAGTTCAGGACCTCGCTGGTTTTGTAAATTATGACCATGGCCAAGGCCATGAGGGCGTAGGTGGCCCCGATGGCGATACCACTGGCGATTAGCTGGCCCAGCATGCCGTATTTTCGCTCCCTGTGTGTACGGGCCCCGCTAGAAGGGCCAAGTGCGCCAGTAAATCTTGGTGCGAATCCAGAAGCCGTAGAGCCCCAGGGGCTCGAAGATGATGATAAGGACCATTATCAGGCCGAACACCACGTATTGTACATTGGGCAGCCCGCTCAGGGTGAACACCTGATTGCTCAGTTCGGTGAGCACCGGCCCCACCAGGGGCAACTCGCCGATGCGGGCCAACTCCAGTTGCAGCCAGGTGATGAGCACCGCGCCCATCACCGAGCCCAGGATGGAGCCCAGGCCGCCCACCACCACCATGGCCAGGAACATGATGCTCACCATGACGTTGAAGGTGTGGGGGCTGATGAAGCCCAGCACGAAGGCCATGAGGCCTCCCCCGATGCCGGTGTAGAAGGCGCTCACCGCGAAGGCCAGGGTTTTGTAATAGGTGAGGTTAACCCCGATGCACTCGGCGGCGATGTCGCTGTCGCGCACCGCCACGAAGGCCCGGCCCACCCGGGTCTTGGTGAGGTTGCGCAGCCCCCAGGCCAGCACCACGCAGATGGGCATGATCACCGCGTAGCGCCCGGCGTCGCTAGTCACCTTGAGGCCGAAAAACTCCAGGGGCGGGGCCTGCAAGCCCATGTGCCCCCCGAATACGTCCAGGCGGCCCAGGATTTGGGTGATGGTCAGGCCGAAGCCCAGGGTGGCGATGGCCAGGTAGGGCCCCTCCAGCCTGAGGGCGGGCAGCCCCAGCAGGAAGCCGAAGGCTGCGGTGATGAAGCCGGCCAGGGGCAGGGCCAGGATAAAGGGCAGGTGGGCGTTGATCATCAGGGCCAGGGTGGAATAGGCCCCGATGGCGAAAAAGCCGGCGTGGCCCAGGCTGATTTGGCCGGTGTAGCCCACCAGCAGGTTGAGGCCCAGGGCCACGATGACGTGGATGGCCATGAGGTTGATGGTGTAGATCTGGTAGGAATCGGCCACCAGGGGGAAGGCGACCAGGGCTCCCAGCAGCACGACCAGCCAAAAGACCTGCGGCCCGCTGTCCAGCAGGCGGATGTCCTCGTAATAGTCGCGCTTCATGTCCATGGGCGCGGGCTTCCTCCGGAGGCTATGTCTTGTTTTTGTCGGAGTCTGCGGCCTTGCGTTGGGGGCTCAGGCGGTCCACCACCCGGTCGCTGTAGTCGTTGTCGTTGAATATCCCGGAGTTGGGCCGCAAATGGCTTAGTTTCATGGTCAGGTAATTTAGCCGCTTGAGGGCCTGGTAGCGCGTCTTTTCGTCCGGCGCGTTGGCCAGCAGGTCCTCTACTTGCATGAGCTCTTTTTGGGTTTGCAGCTCGGGCGGGGCGTAGCCCGCGTTTTTGAGGATTTTGTAGGCCATCCTTAGCTCCTCGGGCACGTTGGAGTCGTCTTCCAACTTGAGGGGCTGGCCCCGGCCGGGGAGGTCGTCAAAGTCGCCACGCTCGGCGGCTTCCTTGATGCGCTCCTCGGCCAGCTTCCCAAAAATGGACATGCTCAAGGCTAGATTATCCTCCAGGCCCTTCCGGTTTCGGTCCGGGCCCGTGGCAGGGAATCCTTGCGGTTTGAACTTCGATGTTAGCCCAAAGCAGTAGGCTTTCGCAAGGTTAATCAAGCGCCTGAATAGCGTTCAATCGCTGAATGGTGTTCAGCGTGGCGCATGGGTGGCGTTCAGCCTCCCAGGCGGGACATCTGACAACCCGCGGCGTGGGGACTCAACACCCCTTGGTGGTGGTTTTGGGGCTTGAGGCGGGCCGCCTCAAGCAGGGCCCGGGCAAGGGCGGCGTCATCGGCCCCGCCGCGCAGCAGGGGCTTGAGTTCCACTGCCGTGTCCGAGAGCAGGCAGGGCACCACCTGACCCTCGGAGGAAAGGCGGATGCGGTTGCAGGTGGCGCAGAAGTGGCTGGACAGGGCGCTGATAATCCCCAACTCGCCAGGCGCGCCGGCCAGGCGCAAGCGCTGGGCCGGGCCGTCGCCGGGGCGCTGGGCCAGGGGCTCCACGGCTCCCAGGGCTCGGATGCGCTGCAATACCTGCTCGGCGGCCAAAAAGTGCTCCGGCTGGAAGGGGGTGTTGCGCCCCACGGGCATGTATTCGATGAAACGCACCGCCACCGGATGCTCCAGGGTAAGGCGGGCGAAGTCCACGATCTCGTCTTCGTTGATCCCGCCCAAGAGCACCACGTTGAGCTTGACCTGAAGCCCCGGCTGGGCCAGGGCGGCTTGTATGCCTCCCCAAACCTTGGCCAGTGCCTCGCGGCCGGCCGGGTCCCCCAAGCCGGTGATCCGCGCGTAGATCTCTGGTTTTAGGCTGTCCAGGCTCACGTTCACCGTGCTCACCCCACCCGCCGCCAACTCGGGCAGCTTTTGGGCCAGGAGTATGCCGTTGGTGGTGATGCGCAGGTCCGGGCGGGGCGTCAGGGATTTCAGCTCATCCAGCAGCCGGGGAAGGCCCTTGCGCAGGAGGGGCTCGCCGCCGGTGAGGCGTATCTTGTCCACCCCCAGGCCCACCGCGACGCGCGAAACCCGGGCCAACTCCTCCAGAGTGAGCACCATGTCCTGGGGCAGCTTTTCAATGCCCTGGGGGGGCATGCAGTAGCGGCAGCGCAGATTGCACAGATCGGTGATCGACAGGCGCAAGTAGTGCAACCGGCGTCCGAAACGGTCCACAAGTTGCTCAAGTGCTGGAATGGACTGGGTGATGGGGGTCATGCCTCTTTCCTGGAGATGTAAATGGCAATGAAGTTTAGTCCCAGTGTCCCGCCCCGTCAACGGCGGGCCAACTGCTGGCGATAACGCGTCACTAGGCTGGTAAGCAGGCGGTGGTGGCCCACCACCTCCCGCTCCACCGTGGTTTGGGGCTCCAGGGAAAAATAGCGCCGCCGCAGGTAGGAGTTTTTCAGATACCCGGCGCAGATGGTCAAGAGCTTTTCCAACTGTTGGGGGTGCTTTTGGGCCAGATCCTCGGCCTCCTGACTGAGCACATGGGTGAGGATAATGAGTATCTGCACGTGCTTGAACTGGCGGCCAAAGGCGTCGGCCCTGTTTCTGACCAGCTTTTCCAACAGCCGCAGGCGGTGGGCCCACTTTACGTCGCGCACCGTCTGGCGAGCCTCCTCGTAAAGCTCCGGATAGCGCTTCATATCCGCCCGCCGCTCCGGGTCGTCCAAATAAGAGGAGTAGATCACCTTTAGGCAGCGGTCGAACTGCTCGGCGCTGTAGTCAGCCAAAATGTGGCGGTGCTTGTTCAGCCAGGCGCTCAGGAACTTCAGGCGCATCTGGGGGTCGGCGGTGCTGGTAAGGCGCTCCAAGCCGTTGTAGACGATGCTGCCCTGGTGCTCGCCCCGCACGATGTCCTGCAACACCAGCACCCGGTCCAGGCTGAGGCCCAGCACGTCCAGGCCCCTAAGCACCTGGCCGCTGAGGGGGTGGATAATCTCCTGGGAGGCCACGCTCAGGGCACGGTCCTCCAGCACGTTGGCCGGGTGATAGGCGTGCTGGGTGTAGTGCACCCGCAGGAGCACCACTTCCCGCTGGGGGTCTACGAAATAGCCTCCTTGGGCGATTTGACTCCGGCCCGCCTTGTTGCAGGCGGTGGTTTGCACCAAGGCGGCCTTTTCCACCCGGGGCAGACGGCCCCGGGCGCCCAGGCTGGTGAGGGTGGTTATGGCCCGGTCGCTGTGGCCCAGCACTTTTACGATGAAGCTCTGCCGGTGGCGCAGCAGGCGGCGGGCGAACAGGGCCGCCGAGGTGTGGCGCTCGCCGCAGATGGGGAAGCCGGTTTGCTCCATGAGGAAGTTGTAGACGAACTGACGATTGACGGCGTAGGCCTGGTTGTCGCCCGGGGCGAATTTGCCCACCCGCCGGCCGAAGCGCTTGATTTCGCCGTCCAGGTCCGAGGGAAAAGAGGCGAAGACTCCGGCCAGGTGTATCTGGCCCTCCTGGTCCCTGGCCAAGACGTGCCCCCGGTCCATGGACATCAGCAGGGGCAGCAGCTGTACATATTGCCTCACCGGCGTGGGGCCTTCGTGGCCCAGCACCTTCTCCATCTCGGGCCGCAGGTTGCGGGGCATGCGCTGGCGCAAGATGGCCCGGTTGGCCGCGGCCAAGGAGCGGTCCGGCGGGTCACCCTCGGCAAATAGCTGGTCGTACTGGAAGCCTTCGTCTTGGTAGCTCAGTTCGCGGTCAAGGGTCACCATGGAAAAGGCAGGCAGATCGCGATATTCGATGAAGGGGGCGTCGAAGGGGGGTATAAGCTCCCGGGGCTCCACAAGGGGATACTGGGCGCTGTAGGGATCCAGCAATCCCTGATGCACGTGCAGGTAGTCCATGGCTTGGGCCACCTGAGCCAAGGTCCCTCCCGGCTTTTTGCGCTCCAAAAGGTCCCACAAACACAAATCGCCGACCTTGGCATCTGTAAACCATCGGGGAGACAAAGAATTTCCTCCAACACCGTGATATGTTGCCCCTTGGTATCATGCACCAGCTTCCCGGGTCAACAAGACTGTGGCCAATATCCGCATCTTTGTCCGGCCTGCCGTTGACAACCCCTCGGGCTTCTGATAGAAAATACCGCACTCGGGGGCTGTAGCTCAGCTGGGAGAGCGCATGACTGGCAGTCATGAGGCCGACGGTTCGATCCCGTTCAGCTCCACCAATAAAAACAACGGGTTAGGCGAAGGCGCCTAACCCGTTTTGTTATTTTCTGGTGTAATATGGTGTAAATTATAAATCGAGGTCGGCTGATTCCACCCCCAAAGTGGCCAGATACTCCTCGGTCTGGCGTAGCGTCTCGTGCCCCGGCGAGAAGCCACGTACCGCCGGATCTCCCTACGCCGGGAAAAAGTGGGGCCAAGATGCTCAGAAACCAAGCAGCGCTTGGTGCGACCCGCCCCGCAACGTAGGTAATGGCGAATTTATTTTGGTTCATCCGGGTTAAGCGTGCCTGAGTTTGACGATGGTATTTAAGGGTTTGAAAGAAAAAGTAAAATAGGTTAGGTGGCACTTCGGGCCGATTACAGGTCGCTATCCTGGCGCTGCTGGCGATGCCGCCAGGGGCTTTTCCTTCCAAACCTCTTGTCACATTGTGTTTGGTCTATGGCAGCCGTCAAGGACACTATGCCTGCGGCGTTCCTCCTTGGCTGCGGCCTCAAGGGATAACTTATTGTAACCACACGGCGTCATTACACTACCCGACCAGGTACGCAAAAAACGGATGAGCCTTTATTTTCTATTCGATAGGTTGAATAAACTCGAATACCCGCCGGTTGGCCCAAAATTTCAAGCCTTGCGGTGCTGCCGGTGCGCTTCGTTTTTTGGTTGGGCGGCATCCCAATGCTTCAGGATGTATCTGTCAGCGCGAGTTATCGCTGAAAAATCAAGAGGGATCGCTATCCCCTCACCGGCACCACCAAACCCCCGCCCTACACATGATATTAGGCATTATATCGGTGTATCGCGCGGTGCCGTGAGCCGCTTTTCTACAGGATTGCCGCATAGATGGAATAAATACCCATGGCGGCTGCGGCTGTATTTAACGGGATTTGCCCTGGTGCGCTAACGGGCTTGGATAATCCCCATTTTCTCCGGGGAAAAAACCCTGCTGTCCATGGGTTTGAGGCACTTATCGATGCCCGGGGTAAACGCCATATGCCCCAAGATATCCCGATCCAGATCGATGCCAGGTGCTATTTCGGTCAAAACCAGCCCGCCAGGGACCAGGCGGAATACGCAACGTTCGGTAATGAAAATTACTTCGCGTCCGCTGGCGGCGGCATGGGCGCCGCTAAAGGTTACGTGCTCCACTTCTCGCACAAACTTGGGGTGGGCGCCCTCCCTCTCAATAATCAGCCTGCCTCCGTCAGCCTGAACGGCTGAACCGCCGGTGGTGAAGGTGCCCATGAAGACGACCTTTTTCGCGTTCTGGCTGATGTTGATGAAACCTCCGGCTCCAGCCAGGTGGGAGCCGAACTTGCTCACGTTCACATTGCCCTGAGCATCCACCTGGGCCATGCCCAAAAAAGCCAGGTCCAGCCCGCCCCCGTCATAGAAATCGAACTGGCTGGGCTGGTCGATGATCGCTTCGGTGTTGATCGCCGCTCCGAAGTTGAGGCCGCCCAGGGGAAGCCCCCCAATGACACCGGGTTCGGCGGTTAAAGTCAATGCGTCCAGGATGCCTTCTTCGTAAGCCACGGAAGCCACGCCTTCGGGCATGCCGATGCCCAGGTTGACGATGGCCCCCGGCTCCAACTCCAGGGCGGCCCGGCGGGCGATGATCTTGCGGGGGCTCATGGCCATGGCCGGCATCCGCTGCATGGGCATTCGCAGCTCGCCGCTCAGGGCGGGGTTGTAGACCTCGCCAAAAGTCTGCCAGTGGTGCTCCGGCTGGGCCAAGACCACGTAGTCCACCAGTATGCCCGGAATTTTGACGTGCTTGGGGTGCAAGGTGCCCGCCTGGGCCAGGCGCTCAACCTGCACGATCACCAGGCCGCCGGAGTTTTTTGCGGCCATGGCTATGGCCTGGGACTCCAGGGTGAGGGCTTCCTTCTCCACGGTGATGTTGCCGGCGGTGTCGGCGGTGGTGCCCCGGAGCAGGGCCACGTTGATGGGAAAGGTGCGATAGGCCAGGTATTCGCGTCCGTCAAAATTGACCAACTCCACCATGTCTTCGGTGGTTATGGAGTTGACCTTGCCTCCGCCTTGACGCGGGTCCACGAAGGTGCCCAGCCCCACGCTGGAGATGGTGCGCGGCTTGTGGGCCGCGATGTCCCTGAACAGGTGGGAGATGACCCCTTGCGGCAGATTGTAGGCCCGGATCAGGTTGGCGAAGACCAGCTTTTGCAGCTTGGGGGCCAGGGCCCAATGGCCCCCGATGACCCGCTCAACCATGCCTTGGTGGCCAAAATGGTTCACCCCCTTGTCGCCGGAATCGCCCTGGCCGGCGGCGTAGACCAGGGTCAGGCCGCGGGGGCGGCCTGTTTCCAGAAACAAGCGCTCAAGTCCCACGGCCAGGCCCTCGGGGAAGCCGGTGCCCACAAAACCGCCGGTGGCCAGAGTCACCCCGTCGCCAATGGCGGCCAAGGCCTGTTCCAAGGGAACCACCTTGCATGGGCGGCGGTCTCCCCTGAGGAAGGGGACCAGGGCACCCGGGATTGCCTGGGGGGCGGCGTTTAGACCCATGACCCGTTACCGCGCCCGTGCCGGAGTTGCGTTTAGGGGGGCGGGCCGACCCAGGTCAGTCATCCAGGTCTCCCAGGAAAGCCAGAACCGCCTGGTTACAGGGCGCGGGCTGCTCCACGAGGATTTGGTGGCCCCCGCCGGGGATCACCGCCAACTTGGCGCCGGGAATGCGCTGGGCCAAGATCTCGGAGTTGCCCGGGGGGATGAGCACGTCGGCGTCGCCGGTGAGCACCAAAGTGGGAGCCTGTATCTGGGGCAGGCGGTCATAGGTGTCGTGGCCCAGCACCGCGTTCCACTGTCTGGTGAGGATGTCGGCCCCGGCGGGATGGCGCAGGCTCACCTCGGCGTATTCCGCCGCCACCTGGGGGCGTTGCTCCAGGGTCTTGGGGTCGAACAGGGTGGGGGCCGCGGCCCGCTTGGCCTCGGGGGTGGCCAGGTAAACCATATCCTTGAACAGGGCCTCCACCTCGGCGGTGGGCCGCACCTGATGGGGCCCGCCGGGATGGGTGCAGGCCAGAACCAGGCCCGAGAGCCGCTGGGAGTGGTTGATGGCCAACTCCTGGGCGATCATGCCCCCCATGGACAGGCCGAATACCAGGGGGCTCTCCAGGCCCAGGGCGTCCAGCAGGCCCAGGGTGTCGCCGGCCATTTGGCGCACGCTCAAGGGTCCGCCGGGATCGCTGGAGCGGGCCACGCCCCGGTTGTCGAATACGACTACTTGGTAGCGCTCGGACAGGGCGGGGACCTGGCCGTACCAGTGGTCGGCGTTGCTGCCCAGTCCCCGGATCATCACCAGAGGGCGGCCCTGGCCGTGAATTTCGTAATACAAGGTGATATCGCCGACGTTTGCTTCAGGCATTGCTGTTGCTCCTTATATTGGGCCGCCGGGGCCTATTGCGCCCCGGCCATCTGGCTGGGCAGCCACATGACCAAGCTGGGGAAAAAATAGAACAGGACGATGTTGGCCAAGAACACCCCCACGAAGGGCAACACCCCGTAGACGATTTCCTTGAGGGGGATGTCTCCGCTCATTCCTTTCAAGATGAAAAGAATCACTCCCACCGGCGGGGTGATCAGGCCGATCTCGATCATCATCACCAGCACCACCCCGAACCAGATGGGATGAAAACCCAGGGCGGTGACGATGGGAAAGGACACCGACAAGGTCATGAGCATCATGGACACCGGGTCGATGAACATGCCCAGGATCATGTAGATGACGACCAAGGCGGTGATGACCAGGCCGGGGGTCAGGTCAGTGCCTTGAATCACCTCCACCAGCACCTTGGGCAGGCGGATGTAGTCAAAGGCGTAGCCCATCACCGAGGCGGCGGCCACGATGAAGATCAGAAAGGATGTGACCTTGGCCGTCTCCATCACCGAGTCCATCAACACTTTCCAAGTCATCTTCTTTTTGATGAAGCACAACCCGGCGGCGATGAGCGCCCCCAGGGCCCCCGCCTCGGTGGGCGTGGCCACGCCCAGGTACAACGAGCCCAACACCCCCACGATGAGCAAAACGAACGGCAGCACCCCGGTGAGGGAGCGGAACTTCTGGCCCCAGGTGTAGTGAGCGCCGCGGGGAGCCGCAGAGGGCCAGATGAAAGACCAGCCAAAGACCACCAACATGAATGAAATCATCAGAAACACGCCGGGCAGTATGCCCGCGATGAACAGGGCGCTGATGGGCTCGCCCACCAGGGAGCCGTAGATGATCATGGCGATGCTGGGGGGGATGAGGATGCCCAGGGTGCCGCCGGCGGCCACCACCCCATAGGTGAGGCGGGGGCTGTAGCCCCGCTGGGTCATCTCGGGACAGGCGGTCATGCCCATGGTGGCGGCGGTGGCCAGGCTGGAGCCCGACACCGCCGCGAAAATGCCGCAGGCCCCCACCGTGGCATGGGCGATGCCTCCGGGGAAGCGGCCCAGCCATTTGAGCATTACCCCGAACAGGTCGCTGGTCACCCCGCTACGCAGCAAAAAGGCCCCCATGAGAATGAACATGGGAATCGCGGTGAAGGCAAAGGAGTTCACGTTGGTCCAGGCCCGCTCGGCGATTACTTGAAGCTGGGGGGTTGGCAGCAAAAACAAGACTCCCAAGGCGCCCACCATGCCCAGGGAGAACGCGATGCGCACCCCCGCCGCCATGAGCGCCAAGAGGTAAAAGGCCATCACCGCGCCCTGGGCCAGAGGGGAGAAATCGGCGGCCCAGGCGAAAAGCAGGCCGCCTCCCAGGGCCATGGCCGCCACCCCGGCTGCTATGGAGAACCCATTCCACAGCCAGGCCACGGCCAAAATCGCCACCGTCACCGACACGGTGCCCCAATCCAGGGAGGTGCCGGCCACCGAGGGGGGCTTCAGGCCCATGATGAACAGGGCGGTCACCATGGCCGCCATAATGATCAGGCCCGTCAGCTCACGGCGGGAGTCGATTCCGGGGCTGAGTTTGCGGGCCTCGCTGAGAACCGCCAGGGCGAACAGGGCCAGGCCCACCGCCACCGGGGTCTCGGGAATCCACAAGGGGGTGGCCATCAAGCCCCAGGCCCGCGCCCCGCCCTCGTATTCCGAGCCCACGAACAAGATCATCTGCCAAGCGGCCACCACCACGAACATGAGGCCCACCCAGGCCGAAGCCTGCCAGAACTTGTGGCGCATGGGCTCGGATAGGTTGTTGAGCACTATTTCCACCCGGATGTGGCTGTCCTCCAGGTGGGCGTAGGCCGTGGCCAAAAAGCTGGTGCCCACGAAGATGTAAAGGGAGTATTCGGTCACCCAGGTGGTGGGGCTGTTGAACAAGTAGCGGCAAACCACCTCATAGCTGATTATCAAAACCATACCCAGGGTGGCCAGACCGCAGAAGGCCCCCACCACGCCCGACACCCTGTCCAGGGCCCGGGTAAGGCGGCTGCTCGCGATGGGAATGGACGAAGCGGTCGGCGATGCGGCTTGAGTGGCGTTCGTGGTCATGCCGTTACTTATCTCCGTGAGAGGGCCGGGGCCGCCCGCCGCGCCGAAGCTGGGCGGGCGGCCCAAGGCAGGGTGGCTTGGTTTGCCGGTTTAGTATTTCAGATCCTTGCCCAGTATCTTTTCGGCCTGCTTCACGTAGGCCTTGCCGTCAAAGCCGGCTTTTTGGGCGCGGTCAAAAAAGCCCTTGTAAACCGCAGCAATGTTTTTGGGCTGAGTCAGCAGCTTGACTTGGTCCTGGGGGGCGATGGAATACTTGGCGCCCTTGGTGGCCCACTTCTTGGGGAGGGTCTCCATCTTGCTCAGGTAGTCGTCAAAGGCCATCTGCTCCAGCTTTTTGCCCACGGCCGCCATCTTGTCCTGCAAGTCCTTGGGCAGCTTGTTCCATTCCTCGTTGTTGATGACTATCGGGAAAGGCAGGATGGTGGACAGGGGCCACAGGGTCACGTACTTGGCCACGGTGTAGAAGGCTTGGCCGTAGGCCCAGGCCGAGGAGGTGAACACGCCTTCGATGATGCCGCGCTGCAGGGCGGGCAGAACCTCGGAGGCGGGCATGGGAGTGGGCTTGGCCCCTATGGTGGCCAGCAGGGTGGCGGTTTCAATGTTGTGGACCCTGATCTTCTTGCCCTTGAAGTCCGCCACCGTGTTTATGGGCTTGGTGGAGATGAGGTTCTGGGGAGCGAACAGGCCCCACATGAGCACCTTGCTCTTATATCTGTCGTTTAAGATGCGGTTCATGTCCTCACGCCAAAAACCATAGAAGACCGCCTTGAACTCTTTGAGGTCGTTTACCAGGCCGGGGAGCTGGGCCAGGCCGAATTGGGGGTTGGTGGCCGAATAATAGCCTGTCAAGATGGTGGCCAGTTGCACCCGGTCGTCGCGCACCGACTGGGCCAACTGGGTGCCCTTGACCAGGGAGTCGTTGATAATGATCTCAACTTGGCCGCCGGTGGCCTCCTTGATCCTCTGGGCAAAGATTTCGGTCATTTCCACATACAAAGTGCCCTTGACCGGCAAATAGGCCAGAGTCAGCTTGTGGGTGGCCGCCATGGCCCCCCAGGCCCAGGTCAAAAGCAACATGAGCGTCAGGGCGCTTATGGTCAGGGTCCTTTTCAACCTCATAGTCTTCCCTCCTTTGAATCCCATATCGAAGTTATCCTCAACTAACACGTCAAAGACTCTATTGGTCAGCCAAGCGGCGCGGCCCACCCCCGGGGCTCTTCCCCTCCGCTGGCGTAAATCCAGGCCTTGCTGCCCCGCCGGTTTCCCTCACAACAAACCCTGCCGTTGCAGTTGGCTCAGGCGGACGGGTCCGTAACCCAGGTACTTGCGGTAAACAAAGGCGTTATCATACCCCACCGGGCGGCAGACCCACTTGGTCCTAATGGGGGTCTCGGTCATTTTGTGCTGGGCCTGGACCGCCACCACCCGGCCATAAACCGGGTCCTGGGTGGGCGCGAAGACGCCCCGCTCGTTCCAGTTGGGGTCTTCCATGGCCTCCTTGGGAGAGAGGATCGGGGCGATGACCGTGGTTATGGGGGCCAAGCGGCCGCTCCGGCTGTACTCCACGGCCATGCGCTCCAACTCCGCGCTGGTGTGTTGCCTGGTGAACTTGGCCACCTCGGGGAAATATTTCAGTTGGGCCTCCCGGTCCAAAAACGGCGACAGGGAGTCCCACTGGCCCACGCCCCACTCATCCCACTTGCCCATCATGTCGCAGAAGGCCTGCCACATCTCCAGGCGCAACCCTCCCAGAAACACCCCTCCGTCGCTGGTGGGCGCGAAGCAATATAGCCAAAGGGCGTTGTCCAGGCCGCCCACCCGCTCGGTGATGTGCCCGCCGCCCTGGAACCAGATGTGGGTGTAGTCGTCCAGGCGCATGTAGGCCTCGGTGGTGGCCACGTCCAGGGCCTGGCCCTGTCCGGTGCGGTAACGCCAGTGCAGGGCCGCCAGGATGCCGGTGGCCATGAAGGCGCCCGCGCTGCACCAGGCGATCCAGGGGCTGGCCTTGGTGGAAACCGCCCAGGGGCAGGCGGCCGCGTCTTGCCCCGGAGGCAGCATGGCCCCGGTGGCGTACTGGATGCCCGATTTGGCCTGGGCCACGTTGTCGTAGTCGGGCATGGGGTCGCCGGCCTGGGGGCCGAACTGGCCGTGGGCGGTGATGGAGGCGAAGATCAGGCCGGGGTTGATCTCCTTCAAATCCTCGTAACCCAGGCCCCAGGCGTCCATGGTCCCAAGAGGGAAGGTCTCCAGCAACACGTCGGCTTGGGCGGCCAGGCTTCGCAGTATCTCCCGCCCCTCTTGCTGGTTGAGGTCCAGGGTGACGTGATATTTGTTGCGACCCTCGGTTAGGTAGTTGAGGCCTTCGCCCTGGTGCAGCAGGCCGTAGGGGGTGCAGGTGCGCAGGAAGTCGCCCTGGGGCGGCTCCACCTTTATCACCTCGGCCCCGAACTCGGCCAGCATGGAAGAGCAATAGGCCCCGGCGTAGCTCTGGCTGCTCAGGTCCAAAACCACCAAGTCGTCCAGGGCCTCCAGCTTGGGCCCGGCCTTCCGGGGGTCATCCTTTTCCCGCACCCAGTCGGCCCACTCGGCCCATTTCGGTCGGTTCGCGCTCATATTACTTTTCCCCCCGCGCCGCCCACGGCGATGCCTGGTCCCGGGACAGGATGATATCGCTTTGCCCGTCCCAGTCCGGCGGCGGCCGCCTCCCGGGCCGGTCGGCCCACTTGCCCAGGGCCCCGTTGTCATAGAGCGTCTTGAGTTCCTCGTCGCTGGTGTTCAGCAGTTTTTTCATGACGTATTCGTTGTCAAATCCCACCGGCCGGGCGGCCCATTTTTTCTGGGGGGGAGTGGCGCTCATCATCACCGGGAACTCGTGGTCCCGGTACTGGCCGTACATGGCGTCGTCCATCTGGGTCATGAAGCCCCGCTGGCGGATGTGCTCATCGGCCATCACCTGGCCGGCGTCGCGCACCCGGCTGGCCGCGAAGCCGTGCTCCCGGGCCAGATCCTCGATCTCCTGGGCGGTGCGCTGGGCGGCCCAGGCGGCGATGATGCCCAGCAGCTCGGTGGCGTTCTCTTCCTGGAGGCGGGTGAGGTGCTCGGCGAAGCGCTCATCCCGGGCCAGTTCGGGGCGGCCCATTGCCGCGCAGAGCCCGGCGAACTCGGCCGGGGCGGCGGCGGCCAGGCTCACCATGGAGCCGTCGGCGCAGCTGAAGGTGTCGGCCGGGCAGATGGACACGTCGCGGTTGCCCGCGGGGGGAGGATTCTGGCCGGTGATGTCCAGGTAGGGCCAGACCCAGGACATGGTGCGCATGATGCTTTCGGTCTGGGAAATCTCGATGTATTGGCCCTTGCCGGTGCGGTCGCGGTGATGCAGGGCGCTTAACACCGCCACCTCGGCCATGAGGGCGCCGTACATGTCCGACAGATAGATCATCTGCTTGACCGGGGTCTGGCCGGGGAAGGTGCTCATCCAGGCAATGCCGGAGAAGGCCTGGGAGGCCCCATCGTTGGAGGGCCGGTTTTCCTCGGCGTAGGGCCCCCACTGGCCGAAGCCGTTTTTCTCCAGGTAGATGATGCCCGGGTTGATCTCTTTTATCTTGCGGTAGTCTACGTTGAAGCGCTCCATCACCCCGGGCCGCAGGTTGTTCTCTATGATATCGGCCTTGGCGGCGAGTTGGCGAAACACCTCTTGGCCCTCGGGCTTGTGCAGGTCCAGGCCCAGGTAGTATTTGTTGATGTTGTCATGCAGGAACAGGGGGCTTTGCTCCTTGAAGCGGAAGCCCGAGCAGCTCAGGTCGCGCTCCAGGTCGCCCAAGGGAGGAATCTCCACCTTTATGGCCTCGGCCCCCATCTCGGCCAGCCAACTGGGCCCCGAGGGCCCGAATACGATGGTGCAAATTTCCAGCACCCGGAGCCCGCTGAGAGGCTTGGGTTTTTTGGGCTTATTTTTTACGTAGTCTTTCCAGGTGTTACTGACCATGGGGCACTACCTCGCTGAGGATCCAAAAGTTGTAGCTGTAACGGGGCGAAAGCCAGCAAGAGGGGTGTTGCCGTCTGATTGCCTAACAAAGCAAGCCGTGTGCCAGCCTGGCCGCAAGGGCGTGGCCCCCGAAGGGCTTGTGGCCTCAAGTTGCTTAAATGTGGCAGGTTAATCTGAGTTACCCAAGATGGGGTCCGGGAGGAACCAGCACTAAACGGGCGCAACCCGGGCAAGGACATAGCCGTATGTGGCTATTTGCCACACTTATTCGCGCACCGAATCCGGCGCTGCGCGGTAGGCGGCCCGAGCCAAAAACAAGATTGCCGCCATATTTATGGATGATTTACGATGTGAGGACCAAATCTGAAATATACAATTTTGACTTGCCAGACGACGGGCATGGCTAATAAGCTAGTGTGGCTGTTTGGCTACATGTGGCAAAAGAGCAGCATTAACTCAGGGAAATAAATATGCCTTCCGATTCAAATCTTGCCCCTGCCGCCTACGAGGACCAATTCCAGGAGAACCAGCGCCTCCGGCAGCGCATCAGCGAGTTGGAGGAGGACCTGGCAATGTCCGACCTGGTCTTCGACCATATCCAGAACGGGGCCCTGGTCACCGATCCCGACGGCATAATTCTTCGCTTCAACCGCCCCTACGCCGAGTTTTTGGGTATGACGCCCAACCAATTGGTGGGCCGTAATGTGGTGGACATGGTGGACAATACCCGCATGCACGTCGTGGCCCAGACCGGTCAGCCCGAGAGCATGATTATCCAGCGCATCAAGGGCAAAGACCTGGTGGTGCAGCGCATACCCATCAAGAAAAACGGCAAGGTCACCGCGGTGTTCGGCCAGGTCATGTTCAAAAACCTGAAAGAGATTCAGGCCCTGGCCAAGACCCTGGAGATGATGGAGTCGCGGGTGCGCATGTATGAGCAGGAGCTGACCGCTCTGCGCAGGGCTCGCTACACCATGGAAAGTATAAAAGGAGTCAGCGACACCATCAGCCGGCTGCGGGGCGAGGCGAGCCAGGCGGCCACCCACAGCCTGCCGGTCTTTATCACCGGCGAGTCGGGCACCGGCAAGGAGGTCTTCGCCCAGGCTATTCACAATGCCAGCGCCCGGCGTCACCATTCCTTCGTGCGGATCAATTGCGCAGCCATTCCTCATGATCTTTTCGAGTCGGAATTGTTCGGCTATGCCAAGGGGGCGTTCACCGGGGCCTTGAGCCAGGGAAAGCCCGGAAAGTTCGAACTCGCCGGGCAAGGTACGATTTTTTTAGACGAGATCGGCGAGATGCCCCTGGAGATGCAACCCAAGCTGCTGCAGGTATTGGAGGAGAGGGTATTCGAGCGGGTGGGGGGGGTGAAGCCGATTCAGGCCCGCTGCCGCATCATAGCGGCCACCAATCAGAACGTTGAGCTTATGATGGCCGAGGGCGGCTTCCGCAAGGACTTGTTTTTCCGCCTAAACGTGGTGCCCATTCACATATCTCCCCTGCGCGAGCGCCGGGAGGACATCCTGCCCATCTCCTGCCACCTGCTGGAGCAAATATCCCAGGACTTCGGGCAAGTGCGCTATAGCCTCAGCGAGGAGGCGGCCGCGATCCTCAAAGCCTGCGACTGGTTGGGCAACGTCAGGGAGTTGTTCAACGTGTTGGAAAGGACCCTCTCGCTCATGGAGGGCAACGAGATCAAGGGCGAGAACTTGCCCCTGTATCTGCGCAAACAGCCCAACCTGCCCGCCACGGACAACAACTGGAACCTAAAGGGGATAATCGGCCTGGCCGAAAAAAAAGTTTTGTCCGAGGCCCTGGCCTTTACCAACAATAACAAGGCCCAGACCGCCAAGCTGCTGGGAATAGACCGCACCGTGCTTTACCGCAAGATGAAAAAATATAAAATTCCTGTTTAAAGTTGCCACTGTCACGCGGCCGAGACTGGATCGCCGTCCTTAAACATCGACTTTAAAAAAAAGCCGGAAGGCCAGGCGATAGGAGCAACAGCTCTTGGCGCCTGCTGCTTGGCGCCTGACGCTTGCGGTCAATCGCTGGACGCAGAAAAATACTTGCGCCGCTAGGTTGGGATATAACCGGCTCGGCTGGGTGGGCGAGCGGGGTGAATCCTAGAGCCTGGTCAGGCTTTGGGCCGGCTGCGGCGATGGCGTGGCCCGCACCGGCTCCACGGAGGCTCCGGGGAAGAGGCCGAGCAGTTTGTCGCGCACCAAACCGTCCACATTGGCCGGAAGGGGGCTGTGGCTGATGACCACCAGCCAGGCCCGCCCCACCAGGGGGCCGGGGGAGCCGCCCCGGGCGGACAAGTCCTGGGGAGTGGCGCCGCTAACCAGGAGGTTGCGCCCCTGGGCGTCTCCGCCCCAGAGCTTTATGTGCCCCAGCATGCCTTGCTCCGGGGCCATGAGCGCGGCGATGAGCCCGCTCACCAGGTTTCGCGCCTGCTCCAAAGACAGCCCCCCGCCGGGCAGAGACAGGGCGTAGGATTGGGCCTGGTGCGCGCCGTCGCCCGCCGGAGCCTGGGAAGCATGGGCCGGCGTATCGGTTTTCAGCAGGCGGTGGGCCACCTCCCGGGCCAGTTCCCCGGCTCCCTGGCCCCGCAGGTCGGCCGCCCAAACCTGGGCCTGAGGGGCGTCCAGCCCCAGCTCATGCCGCAGGCGGTGGGCCTCGCCGGGCTCAACCAGGTCCACCTTGGATAGCACCACCTGGCTGGCGGCGGCCAAATGATCCGCCACCAGCTTGGGAAGGGCCTTGCGCATGGTGGAATAGCGGTTGGCGTCCACCACCGCCACCATTGCCCCCGAGCCCAACTCCGGCAGATAGCGGTCCAGGCACTGGCGCAGGCTGCCCAGGGAGGCCACCCCGCTGGGCTCCAACAGCACCACGTCCCACACGCCCTCGTCTTGGGCCTGTTTTAGCTTGTCCAAGAGCACGCTTTGCAGATCGCAACAAGCGCAGCCGCCGGGCAGGGTGCGCACCTCCAGCTTGAACTCCCGCAGCAGCCGGTCGTCCAGGCCCACCTGCCCGGCCTCGTTTTCCAGCACCAGCACTCGCCGGCCGTGCAGGCCCCACCATTGGGCCAGGCCTTGCAAGAGAGATGTCTTGCCCGCTCCCAAAAAGCCGCCCACCGTAATCAGGCGCATCAAAGTTCTTCTCCTGGCTGTCCGGGGGGAAAGGCCATGCTGTCCACGAACAGGTCCTGGAACAGCGGGTGGCCCGAAAGCTCCACGTAGCCCATGCTCCGGGCCATGTCCCCGGCGCGGAGCCGCTGGCGCCGGCTTAACAGGGACATGACCGCGCCCACCCCGGCGGCGTTGCCCACTCCCTGGATGCATTCCACCGGCACCGGCGGAAACAGGCCCAGGCGGCTGGCCTCCCATGGGTCCAGGTAGTTGCCGAAGGCCCCGGCCAACAGCACCCGGGAGAGGCGCTCGATGCCCATCTCGGCCATGAGCACTTCGGCCCCGGCCCTGATGGCCGCCTTGGCCAGTTGCACCTCGGCCACGTCCTGGCTGGTCAGCGCCAGGTCGCGGCCATGGCCGGTGTCCGCCGCCGGGGCGGCCACGAACTCCGGGCCCTGGGCGCCGGGACGCACCAAGCCTTTGGCCCGGTGCTGGTCAAAGCCGCCGTTGGAGTTTAACAGACCGGTTTCCAGCAGGCAGCTGATGAGGGACACCAATCCGGAGCCGCAAAAGCCCACCGGCCGCTGGTTGCCGATGACCCGCAGGCTGGCCCGGGCCGCGCCCGGCTCCATGGAAACCCTTTCCACCGCTCCCGGGGCCCCCCGCATGCCCTGGCCGATGTGCCCGCCTTCCAGGGCCGGGCCGGCGGCGGTGGAGCAAGCCATCATGCGGCCATGGGCGGCCAAGACCATCTCGCCATTGGTGCCCAGGTCAAGGAGCAGGGTGGGCTCCTCGATTTGGTCGGCTCCCACGGCCAGGGCGGCGGCCACGATGTCCGCCCCCACGAAGCCGGCCTTCAGCGGCAGCCAGTACAGCCAGGCCTCGGGCCCCAGGGCCAGGCCCGCCTGGCGGGCCTTTACCTCCACCGGGCCGCGCACCAGCGGGGCGTAGGGGGCCGCGGCCAGGGAGGCCGGGTCCAGAGCCAGGAAAATATGGTGCATGGCCGAGTTGCCCACTATGACGCACTCCAGGATGCGGCTGGGGTCGACCCCGGCCTGGGCGCAGGCCTCTTGGGCCAAGGTGTTGATGCACTCCACCGCCGCCCGGCTGAGTTTGGCCAGATCCGCGGGATCAGCGGCGCAGCAGGAGATGCGGCTGATGACGTCGTCGCCATATGGGACCTGGGGGTTCATCTCCGAACTGACCGCCAAAAGCTGCCCGCTGTCCAGGTCGCACAGATAGGCCACCACCGTGGTGGTGCCCAGGTCCACGGCCAGGCCCAGGGGGGGGCCGTCTTGGGCCGGACCCAGGGCCACGATCTCATGGCCGTTGCGCAGGGCCACGCTCAAACGTCCGTTGTCCCGGGCAAGGTGCAGGGGGAGTTGGCGCAGCAGCCCCAAGGGAAGCCGGGGCGGAGGGTTAAGCCTCTCTCCGGCGCTCTGGGCCAGGGCGGCGAACAGGCGCTCCCTGCCCGCCTCCGGCTCCTCCAGGCGGGGCGGTGGCACATGGACCTGGTAGGAGCGCACCGTTTGGTCCAGTTCCAACTCGCCGCTTTGGCCGCTGGTTAGAATTACCTGGCGGTGCTGGCGGCTCTCCGGAGGCACCCAGACCGGGCCGCCTTGGGGCATTGACGTCTGACAGGCCAGGCGCATGCCCGCCTGAGTATCCTGGCCCAAAAGGGCCGTTTCGGCTGGGGTGGGAGGACTGGCCGGCCCATCGGGACGCACCCGGCACTTGCCGCACAGGCCCTTGCCGCCGCAGGGGGCCTCCAGGCCCACCCCGGCGTGCAGGGCTAGTTGCAATAGGTTCTGCTTGGGCTGGGCATCGGCCCGGCGTCCCATGGGCTGGAAGATTACTTGGCCGCTGCTCGGTCGGGGCATGCTTGCTCCCGGTTAAAAAAAACGGCGCGCGGGGCAGAGGAGGGGGGGAACCACCCCGCGCGCCTTGCTTGGGAGGTAGGGAGGAGAGCTAGTTCAAACCCATCAATTGCTTTATGGTATTCACGGCGTCCACGGCGTCGGTGGCGTGGCCGTCGGCTCCGCACTGGTCCACCGCGAACTTGCGGGTGACCGCCGCGCCGCCGCAGACCACCTTCACCTTGCCGGCCAGGTCGCTGGCCTTTATGGCCTCCACCGTGGCC
>JAHJPG010000002.1 GCA_018819925.1 Pseudomonadota bacterium | reverse complement strand
TGTTGGGCGGCGGGGTCATCCCCGGGGAGGACATCCCGGCGCTCAAGGAGGCGGGCATCGCCGAGGTTTTCGGGCCCGGCACCAACACCCACCAGATCGTGGACTACATCAAGGCCAACGCCAAGCCCCGCGACTAAGCGGCCTACCGGAAAACACATCGCCCGGGCTCCACGAGGGGCCCGGGCGTTTATTTATTGCTGTGATTTTGTTAAAATTTGCTCGGCACCAACCTGGGGGGCAGTATGGCAACGAAACCTAAGCCAGAAGAAATAATAGAAATTTTAAAATCTAAAAATTTTAATAAATTAAAAGGGTTGGCCGAACACTCACAATTCGATGCCAAGCAAAAATACTCTCTGGACACCGATCGGGGTAAATATGAGTTGGCAAAAGACGTGTCAGCCATGGCCAACGGTGAGGGCGGTGTCTTGGTGGTGGGTCTTACAACCAAAGTCTTGCAGGACGCAAAAGAAGAGGTTGTTGAAAAGGTGTCCCTTTTGGTGGGGGAAGAAGTTGATAAAGTACAATATATGAATTTGGCGTCTGGTCGGATTTATCCAAATATTAAGGGGCTTAACGCTGAGTGGTTTCCCTCGGATAAAAATCATGGAATGGGGCTCCTGGCGATTGTGGTACCAGAGCAAAGTGCAGATGACAGGCCATTTCTAATACAAAAAGTTGTCGGGGATGATGGCTCCAAACTGAAAGAAACAATTTTTTCATACGTCTTTAGAGTGACAGACCAGACGAAGAGCAAAAATATCCAAACAATTCACGCACTAATTAAAGGAGGCGAAAATAACCACCGACTTTCAAATCTTATTGAAGGTATCCCTGAAGCTGTAGCTGGGGCCATTAGACGTGTTGAAGAAAATTCGACGGTTGGAGATCGTGGAGTTGTTCAAAGCTCAAAGGGGTCGGAACCTAATGATTGCAGCCAACCAGCACCCCCTTTAGATGAAAAAATCAAACTTGCCATAGGAGCCGCTGGCCTGGAAAATCGCCCATCTCTTGCCTTCATGGCTCTTCCCTCTAGGGCCGTGTCGATACCGGGAATTTTTGAGTCAAGCGAATCTGACCTGGCAAAAACGCTTAGAAACCCACCTAAGATACGAGCGAATGGTTTTGATCTGCAAACAACCGGAGAGATACGCCCTGTCCTTGGTAACTTACTAAGGGTGGGTAAAGATGGCTCTGGGACAATTATTGACTTGTGGCGGAATGGAACCCTCGTTTTTGCGGTGGAGGGAGACGGGGAATATCTTTGTTGGAGGGGGGGGGCTAGAAATTGGCAGGGGATTAACAGGGTAGCGCTTATTGAAGCTGCCACTAACTTTGCCACGTTGGCACAGAAAATTTTACTGTTTACGAAGCCAGTCCCCTCGAGATATATCCTAGTTTGCGAATTAAATAATGCATTGATGGAAGATCAAAAGTTGTTTTTCCCCGTAGGCAGGTTTGCTACTCCTCCGCCCGTGGGTAATCCGGCTCCGAAGGAGCAAATGCATGTTGAGATCAATTGGGACGTAGTCGATGATTCAGAAGAGAGGGCAGCGTACCTCTTACTAACTGATGTGTACGCATGGTTTGGGCTTACCGCCGATAACATGTGGTTAACAAAAGAGGAAAACGGGCAGAAAATTATTGATACACAGGCTATCAAGGATTTGAGGGGCTAATCACTAACGTTTTACATCCACGGCCCGTCCAACCGCACCGCCTCCCGCCGCCGCGCCTCCTCTCCGAAAAAGCGCTCCACCAGGTGCAGGCCCAAATCCACCCCCGAGGCCACGCCTCCGGCGGTGATGACCCGGCCCTGGTCCACTATCTTTTGGCGCACTACCTTTATAGATGGAAAAGCGGCGGCAAAGTCATCCAGGCGCAGGGTGTG
Source organism: Pseudomonadota bacterium (assembly GCA_018819925.1). Classification (GTDB taxonomy): domain Bacteria; phylum Desulfobacterota; class Desulfarculia; order Desulfarculales; family Desulfarculaceae; genus Desulfoferula. Next base: position 12,584 of record JAHJPG010000002.1, on the reverse strand, counting down.
GGTGGTGGCGCTGAGGCCATCCAAGAGCCCGGCTCGGGCCAGCCAGTAGGAACCGGTGCATACCGAGGCCATCACTTGCACCTGGGCCGCCTGCGCCTTGATAAACGACAGCACCGGCTCCAGGCTCTCGGGCTCCCGCGCACCGGGGCCGCCGGGCACCACCAATATATCCAGCACCGGGGCCTCGGCCAAAGTGAAATGGGGCCGCACCCGAAGGCCGTCCACGCAAAGCACCTCCGGGGTGAGGCCCAGGGTCAGGGCTTGGAAGCAGGGCAGGCCGGTCTCGTCGGTGGCCCGGCCCAGCACCTCGAAGGGCCCGGCGAAGTCCAGCACCTCCACCTGGGGGAACAGCAGCACTCCGGCGGACATGGGCTTGGTCACGCTAAACCTCCCGCACCAGGGCCAGGCCCTTGGCCAGGGCCTCCCGGTTGGGGGCCATCTTGTCCTCGGGGAACATGGCGGCCAGGGCCGCCTCCACCTGCTCCGCGCCGATGGGCAGCAGGTCCAAGGCGCACAGCGCGCCCAAGAGCACCACGTTGGCCAGGATGTGGTTGCCCAGTTTCAGGGCGGCCGCCGTGGCGGGCAGCCAGTAGAGCTTGGCGCACAGGCCCTCCAGGGTGGCCCTCAGCTCCTGGGGCTCGGGGTAGGCCTGCTCCCCGGCCAGCACCCCCTGGGGGCGCAGGGGCCGGTCGTTGGTGAGCACCACCACTCCGGGGTGGCCGTAGGTCCCCACCAGCCTCAGGGCCTCCAGGGGCTCCAGGCTGATGATGGCCGTGGCCCGGTGATCGGGCATCATGGGGCCCAGCACCGGCCCGGAGCTCACCCGCACCTGGCTCATAACCGAGCCGCCCCGCTGGCTCAGGCCGTAGGTCTCGCCCACGGTCACCTGGTAGCCCGCGTCCAAGAGGGCCCGGCCCAGCACTTGGCTGGCCAAGACGTTGCCCTGGCCGCCCACTCCGGTCACCACGATATCCAGGGGATCGTACTTCAGCGCCTTCATGCCGTGGCCTCCTTGGGCCGGGCCTTGATGGCCCCGGCCGGGCAGATCTGGGCGCAGACCCCGCAGCCCACGCACACCACCTCGTCCACCGTGGCCTTGCCCGTGGCCTCATCGAAAACCAGCCCCGGGCAGCGGAACACCCTGGTGCAGAAGCGGTGGCAGCCGCAGTCCTCGCCCCGGCAAAGCTCGGGGTCAACGCTGATGCTCCAGGGGTGGCCCCCCTGCTTGTTTTGCACCAGGGCGCAGAGCCTGCGGAAGATGAGCACCCTGAGGCCGCCGCCGATTTGCAGGGCGTCGTAAAGCGCCTCCTGGGTGGCCTCCAGGTCGTAGGGGTCCACCACCGCGTAGGGCAAGCCCAGTCCGGCGCAGACCTGCTCCACGTCCACCACCGTGCCCGCTTGGCCCATGGCCGTGGCCCCGGTGCCGGGGTGGGGCTGGAAGCCGGTCATGGCCGTGGCCGAGTTGTCCAGGACCACCAGCACGTAGTCGCTGTTGTTCCAGCGGGCGTTGACCAGGGCGGGCAGGGCGGCGTGGAAAAAGGTGCTGTCGCCCACCACCGAGATCACCGGCTGGCCGAATCCTTGATCGCGCAGCTTGCCCAGGCCCGAGGCGATGCCCGGGCCCGAGCCCATGCAGTGCACCGCGTTCACCCGCTGGTAGCCGGTGGGCAGCACCCCCAGGGTGTAGCAGCCGATGTCGCCGGAGACGATGCCCTCGCGGCCGTCGGCGGCCAGCACCTGCTTCATGGACCAGTAGCTGGCCCGGTGGGGGCAGCCGGGGCAGAAGCCCACCTGGCGTGGGGCCACCAGAGCCTGGGCCACCTGGGCCTTCTCCTGGTAGGCCGGGTCCACTTCTTGCCAGGGCAGGCCCAGGATGTCGGCCAGGGCGGCGGCCACCCGGCTGGGGCTCAATTCGCCCACCGGCGGCTTGTGCCCGGTATCCTGGCCGAAGAAATCCTTGATCCCCAGCTCCCGCACGTGCTGGGCGTAGATGGACTTGACCCCGCCCTCCAGGTGGGGGTCCACCTCCTCGGCGAAGAGTATCTTGTCCGCCCGAGCCAGGTGCTCCAGGATCAGTTCCTGGTCCAGGGGCCAGGTGGCCCCAAGGTGCAAAATGCCCACCCGCTCCCCGGCCTCCAGCATGCGGCGGGCCTCGTCGGCGTAGAGGCGGCTGGAGCCGCTGGCGACGACCAACAGCTCGGGGCGCTGGGGCCCATCATAGTAGTTGACCCCGGCGGCGCCCATGATCTCCCCGGCCTTGGCCAACTTGTCCAGCATCGCCTGGTGGCGGGGCACCACCGGGATGGTGAACCAGCGCTGGCTGGGGTCCCAGCGGGGCCGGCGCTTGCTCTCGGGCAGGGGGCCGGGCACCACCCCGGCCCTGGTGTGGCTGAGGCGGGCCAGGCCGCGCAGCACCACCAGGTTGCCGATCTGTTCGCTAAGTTCAAAGGCCAGCTTCATCATGCTCAGGCACTCGGCCGGAGTGGCCGGCTCCAACAGGGGCAAACAGGCCACCCTGGCTATGAAGCGGGCGTCCTCCTCATTGGTGGAGCTGACCCCCGAGGGATCGTCGCAGGTGACCAGCACGATGCCCCCCTGGGTGCCGCTGATGGTCAGGTTGCAGATGAAGTCCTGGGCCACGTTGACCCCGTTCTGCTTCATGGAGGCCATGCCCCTGAGCCCGGCGTAGCTGGCCGCGGCGGCTGACTCCAGGGCCACCTTCTCGTTGGTGGACCACTCCACGTATATTCCCGCCGAGTGGGCCGAATCGGCCAGGGTCTGCAAAATCTCGCTGCTGGGGTTGCCGGGATAGGCGGCGGCCAGGGCCACTCCCGCCTCCAGGGCCCCCCGGGCGATGGCCTCGTTGCCCTGCAAGAGCACCTTCTGGCCCGGTATCAGCTTGCTAACATCAGCCATGGCGGCGCTCCTCGCTCCAGGCGGCGGCCCGCTTGCGTTTGGCTATGGCGGCCTGGTTCAGGTGCTCCAAAGATGCGGGCTGGGCCGGCTCCAACTCCAGCAAGCCCTTTCCGGCGGCCAGTTCCAAGAGCCCGGCTCCGGCGTGGGTGCGGGCCAGGATGGTGTTCCAGCCAGGTTTGCCCTCGCAAGCCCCCACGCTCAGGTCCGCCCCCTCGGAGGTGAGGTCCGCGCACCCGGCGCATCCCGGGTAGCTTATGGCCCGCACCTGGTCCAGGGGCAGCTCGTGGTAGGCGCCGCCGCTCCACACCTGGAAGATCCCCGCCGGGGGGGGAGGGAAGTCGGCCCGGCTCAGGGGGGCTTGCACCCCGTGCCTGGCCAGCAGGTCCCTCACGCCTCGCCAGGGCAGATTCATGGTGCAAAAAAGGCCGATCACCAGGTGGATGCGCTCCAGCGTCTGGGGGTAGTCCGGATGGGCCCTCATGGCCCCAAGGGCCTGGATCTGACAGGGCAGGCCCACCACGGCCAGGGGATGGCAGGCGTCTTCGGCCAGGGCCCGGTTGAGCTCACCCAGGGCTCCGCCTCCGGCGTAGATGGAGCCCGCCGCACCCAAAACCCCGCTCCGGCCGCTCACCCGGAGGCCTTGGGGGGCGCCCCTCGGGCCGGCGGCGGTGACCACCGCCTCTTGCACCAGGGCCTGCTCCAAGGCCAGGGCCAGCAGTTCGCTGACCACTCCGCCGTATTGCGCCCGGCCCTCAAGGTCCCGGGCCGTGGCCCGGCCCTGCCAGGCTCCCAGGACCGGCCCGATGGGGCCCTGCGCCGCCCCTGGGCCGCCCCGCTGGGCCACGGGACATAAATCCCAACAACGGCCGCTGGTTAGGCCGCATGGGTCCGGGGCGGCCACCTGGCCGTCCAGAAAGATGAGATGAGGGCACAGCCCCAAACAGGCTCCGCAGGCCACGCACAGACCGGGATTGATTACTTCGGCCAACAGGCGCTCGAGGCCGGTGGGTTGGGGGGCAAATGGCGCGGCAGGTAGGACCATGGTCAGTCTCCCCTGGCTGGTGTAGAATCCGATCCCACCAATAGCAGGGACAGGGCTAAAAAGCAACGCCCACCGTCCGCTGGTTATTAGCTATTGCACCGCGCATTTTTTACCATATAATATGTCACAACCGGCTCTTAGGAGCCGGACGCGTTCAGGGGAGGGCGGCCGAGGGCGTGGGGGCTCCGGATAGGGGCCGAAGCGTCAAGGGGCTTTCTTCTGGGATGAGCGGGCATAACTCAGTTGGTAGAGTACGAGCTTCCCAAGCTTGAAGTCGCGGGTTCGAACCCCGTTGCCCGCTCCACTTTTGACCTAGCCGAACCAATCCCGGCTTGCGGGCCGCGGCTGGGCCGCGCGACCCAGGGCTGGGTTGTCCCTTTTTGAGGGGGTTTCCCGGCGCCGTCCTCCGGCGCGGGGTGGCTTGCTTCGATTAGTGGACCTGATCCAATCTGGCCGGCTTTTCCGGGCCACCGCGATGCGCGGACAGATTTGACTTGGTCCACGGCCCCGGGCGCACCCGGGGTCCGGGGTGTCGGATATGTGGCCGGCCGCCCCTAGGGAGGGAAATGCTTGGAGCCCACGGCCCCTGCCAGTGAATTGGAAACGCGCCTCGGCGAGCTTTTGGAACCGGTGGTGCGCTCCGAGGGGCTGATATTGGTGGAGTTGTCTTGGCGGCGCGAACGCGGTGGCCAGGTGCTGCGCCTTTGCGTGGACCGGCCCCTGGGCGGGGTGACCCTGGACGAGTGCATCGGGCTTAACCGCCAAGTAAGCGACCTTTTAGACGTGGAGGAGCCCATCGGGGTTCCTTACAACTTGGAGGTCGGCTCGCCGGGACTGACGCGCCGGTTCAAGGACCCCCGGGAATTCGAGCTTTTCGCGGGGCGGCCCGCCCGCCTGGTGGTCAGCACCCCCGGCGAGGGAACCCAGGTTGTCCAGGGGGTGCTCAAGGGCACCATGGGCCAGGATGTATTGATTGAGGTGGGCGGCAAGGTCAAGGCGGTGCCCTTGGCCCAGGTGGCCAAGGCCCAATTGGCTGTGGATTTTTAAGGGGGCCGCGACGCCGCGCAACCCATGATTTTAGGTTGGGGAGAACCCAATGAGTGAACTGAAACGGATGATTGACCAGGTCTCGCGGGAAAAAGGCCTGGACCGCGAGATTCTCATCAACACCTTGGAAGAGGCCATGCGTTCGGCCGCGCGCCGCAAGCTGGGCTCCAAGGTGGAGGTGGACGTCGCCTATAACGACGAATCCGGCGAGGTGGAGGTCTTCGAGTTCAAGGAGGTGGTCAACGAGGTGGACGACCCGGAGACCCAGATCTCCCTGGAGCAAGGCCACCGGTTGGACCCCGAGTGCGAGCTGGGCGACGAACTGGGCGTGAAGGTTGACACCGCCGACTTCGGGCGCATCGCCGCCCAGAGCGCCAAGCAGGTCATCATCCAGCGCATGAAGGATGCCGAGCGGGACATCATCTTCGAGGACTTCAAGGATCGCAAGAACGAGATCATCAACGGCATCGTGCAGCGTTTCGACAAGGGCTCGATCATCGTGAACCTGGGCCGCACCGAGGCCGTGGTTCCCCCCCGGGAGCAGGTGCCCCGGGAAGGCTACCGCCCCGGCGACCGGGTGCGGGCCTACGTCCTGGACGTCAAGCGCATCTCCCGGGGTCCCCAGATCGTACTCAGCCGCACCCATCCGGGCTTCATCGAGGCCCTGTTCGAGCTGGAAGTGCCCGAGATAGCCGAAGGCATCGTGACCATCGAGGGCGTGGCCCGGGAGGCCGGCAGCCGCACCAAGCTGGGCGTGGCCAGCAATGACCGCGATGTGGACCCGGTGGGGGCCTGCGTGGGCATGAAGGGCAGCCGGGTGCAGGCGGTGGTCCAGGAGCTTCGCGGCGAAAAGATCGACATCATCGCCTGGGACCCGGACCCGGCCCGCTACGTGGTCAACGCCCTGGCTCCGGCCGAGATAAGCCGGGTGGTGGTGGACGAGTCCAACCAGACCATGGAAGTGATCGTGGCCGACGAGATGCTCAGTCTGGCCATCGGCCGGCGAGGCCAGAACGTGCGCCTGGCCTCCAAGCTCACCGGATGGAAGATAGACGTCAAGAGCGAGACCCGCTACGGCGAGTCCCTACGCGACGGCTACCGCTCCCTGCTGGACGTGGTGGGGGTCTCCGACGTGAGCGCCGACACCCTCTACCAGGCGGGATACGGCTCTGCCGAAGCCCTGGCCGAGGCCGATGCCGAGGAACTGGCCGCCCTGCCCGACATCAGCGAGGAGCGGGCCGCCGAGCTTGTCGCCGACGCCCGGCGCTACCTGGAAGAGGCGCCTCAACGCCTGAGCGCCGCCCAGGCCGCGTCCGAGGATTCCGGCGCCTTGGCCGCAGTGCGCGAGGCCTGGAACGAGTTGGCCGCCCAGGCCAACGGCGGGGAGGAAGCTCCGGAGCCCGAGGCTGCGGAAGCCTCTGGCCAAGCGGTGGAGGAAGCCCCTGAGCCCGAGGCTGCGGAAGCCTCCGGCCAAGCGGTGGAGGAAGCCCCGGAGCCCGAGGCCGCGGAAGCATCTGGCCAAGCGGTGGCCGGGGAAAGTCCGGAGCCAGACGAGGATTTGAAAAAGAAAGATTAGGTCCGCCCGGCAGGCAGGGCAGGCCGTTATAAAACCCCCGCCGAGGCGGGGGGAGCATGGGCCGCCAAGGGGCGGCCCCGGGAGCCGGCCCCCGGCGGCGGCTCCGCTCAGGAGAGACCGAGGAGATATTTGATGGCCAAAATGCGGGTATACGAGCTGGCCAAAGAGCTCAAGATCGATAACCGCGATTTGATTCGGCAGCTTATCGAAATGGGCCTTGACGTGCGCAACCATATGAGCGCCCTCTCCCCCGAGGAGACGCAAATGGTGCGTGACAAGTTGAAGGCCGAGCGCAGCGAGGTGGTGGAGGAAAAACGCGTCACCACCCAGGTCATCCGCCGGCGGCGCAAGAAGGTCGAAACCGCCGAGGATGCCGCCCCCGAGGAGGGGGATGAGCTCTCGGAGTACCCGGAGGCCCAGGCGCAAGCGGAAACGTCCGCTCCCGCGGCCCCGGTGGCCGAGGCCCCGCCCCGGGAGGAAGCCCCCGCTGCGTCGCAGCCGGCCGCCGAGGCCGAACCTCCAGCTTCGGTACAGCCGGCCGCCGAGACCGAACCTCCCGCCGAGGCCGAGCCTGCCGCCGCGGTACAGCCGGCCGCCGAGGCCGAGCCTTCCGCCGAAGTCTCCGCCCAGGCCCCTGTCGAACCCGAGCCCCGGCCCCAACCGGCGCCCGAGTCCGAAGTGGAGCCCGAACCCGCCCCTGAGCCGGAGTCTGCACCCGAGCCCAAGAAGGAGCCCGCGCCCGTGCCCGAAGCCAAGCCCGCACCCCAGACCGCCCCCGAGCCAGCCAAGGCTGCGGTTGAGGAAAGTAAGCCCCAGGAGCGGCCCCGCCCCCAGAAGGCCAAGGCTGCTAGAGCCAAGCGGGCGTTGGAAGACACTCCGGCCCGCATCATCAGCAAGCCCTCCAAGCCCGTGGCTCCCATCGGTGAGCGTTGGCGGGATGACTCCCGGCCCCCCGCGCCGGCGGTCCGCCGTGGGCCGCGTCCCGGCCCGGGGGCGCCACCTCCGGCCTCGTCCCCTCCGGGCAATGTTCCCCCGCCGGACAAGGACGACGGACGTCCCCGGCGGCGCAAGAAGGGCAAGAAGGGCGGCCAGATTCCCAACGACGATGTGCTGATGCGCAAGGCCGGCAGCAAGCGCAAGGAGATTCTGGACCGGGACGAGCTTTACGGTGGACGGCCCTCCCGGGGCCGGCGCCGCGGTGGCGCTCCGGTCAAGAAGTCCCGCAAGACCGAGTTGACCACTCCCAAGGCCATCAAGCGCCGGGTTAAGGTGACCGAGGCCATCACCGTGGGCGATTTGGCCAAACGTATGGGGGTGAAATCCGCCGAGGTCGTGGGCCGCATGATGAAGGTGGGCATGATGGTCACCCTCAACCAGGCCCTGGACGTGGAAGACGCCGGCATCGTGGCCGCCGAGTTCGGCTTCGAGGTGGAAAGCGTGGGTTTTGAGGAAGAAGGGCTCCTGGCGGCTCACGAGGACCGCCTAGAGGATCTCGTGGTCCGTCCCCCGGTGGTGACCATCATGGGCCACGTGGACCACGGCAAGACTTCCCTGCTGGACAGCATCCGCAACGCCAACGTGGTCGACGGTGAGGCCGGAGGCATCACCCAGCACATCGGCGCCTATGACGTGCATCTGCCCACCGGCGGCCAGGTGGTGTTCTTGGACACCCCGGGCCACGAAGCCTTCACCCAGATGCGGGCCCGCGGCTCCCAGGTCACCGACGTGGTGGTGTTGGTGGTGGCCGCCGACGACGGCATCATGGAGCAGACCAAGGAGGCCATCAGCCACAGCAAGGCCGCCGGGGTGCCCATCGTGGTTGCGGTCAACAAAATCGACAAGCCCGGGGCAGATGCCGAAAGGGTGCGCCGCGAGCTTTCCGAGCAGGGCCTGGTCCCCGAGGACTGGGGCGGCGACACCATCGTGGTGGAGGTTTCGGCCAAGACCGGCCAGGGCGTGGACAGCCTGCTGGAGATGCTCCAGTTGCAGTCGGAGGTGTTGGAGCTGACCGCCAACCCCAACAAACCGGCCCGGGGCAGCGTCTTGGAGGCGCGCCTGGACAAGGGGCGCGGCCCGGTGGGCACGGTGTTGGTGCAGGAAGGCACCCTCAAGGCCGGCAACAGCTTTGTCTGCGGCACCTACGCGGGCAAGGTGCGCTCCATGCTGGACGACCGCGGCCGCCCCGTGGACTTGGCCGGCCCCTCCATTCCGGTGGAGGTGCAGGGCTTTGGCGGGGTGCCCGAGGCTGGCGACGACTTCACCGTGGTGGAAAACGACAAGGTGGCTCGCCAGATCGCCGATCACCGCGCCATCAAAAAGCGCGAAACCGAGCTGTCGGCCAAGACCAAGACCTCCCTGGAAGGCTTCTTCGAGAAGATGGCCGAGGGCGAGGTGCAGGAACTCAAGCTGGTGGTCAAGGCCGACGTGCAGGGCTCGGTGGAGGCTCTGGTGGAGGCCCTGGGCAAGCTGGGCAACGAGCAGGTAAAGGTCAACGTGATCCACGCTGCCACCGGCGCCATCAACGAGTCGGACGTGATGCTGGCCAGCACCAGCGACGCCATCGTCATAGGCTTCAACGTGCGCCCCATGGGCAAGGTGAGCGAGACCGCCGATGCCGAGCAGGTGGACATTCGCACCTACGAGGTGATCTACCACGTGTTGGACGAGGTGACCGCCGCCCTCACCGGCATGTTGGCCCCCGAGTACAAGGAGGAAGTCATCGGCCGGGTGGTGGTGCGCGAAACCTTCGGCGTGCCCAAGGTGGGCACCGTTGCCGGCAGCTACGTCACCGACGGCCACGTGGAACGCGGGGCCAAGGTTCGCCTGCTGCGCGACGGGGTGGTCATCGCCAACACCAAGGTGTCCTCGCTCAGGCGCTTCAAGGACGACGTCAAGGAAGTGGCCCAGGGCTTCGAGTGCGGCGTGGGTCTGGAGAACTACAACGACATCAAGGTGGGCGACGAGATAGAGTTCTACGTGATCCACGAGGTGGCCGCGGAGCTGTAGGGAGTGGTGGTGGGCGCCATGACCATTACCCTGCATTTGGGGCAGGGGGGCAGCCTGAAGGCCAAGCGAAAGGTGGTGCGCAGCATCACCGACCGGGTGCGGGCCCGCTTCAACGCGGCTGCGGCCGAAATCGGCTCCCAGGACCTATGGCAGCGCATCGAGCTGGGTTTCACGGTGTGCGGCAACGAGCCGGCCCATGTGGACAACCAGATGGGTTCCATCCGCCGCTTCGTGGAGCGCCTGGCCCTGGCCGAGATAACCGACGTGCGCTTGGAGTTGATCAACCTCAAGGAGATGACGTGGGCACCCGCCGCACCAAACGATTGGGAAACCTGATCCTGGCCGATCTGGGCGAAGTGCTGGCCCGCCGGGTCAACGATCCCAGGGTGGCGGCGGTGAACCTGACCGCGGTGGACGTGGCGCCGGACCTGAGCCAGGCCAAGGTCTACTTCAGCGTGTTGGATCCCAGCCACAGCGACCAGGCCCTGGCCGGGTTAAGGGCTGCTGCGGGATTTTTGCGCCGGGAACTGGCCGCCCGCCTGCATCTGAAGACCATGCCCCGTCTGGTGCCGGTGTACGACGATTCCTTGCTGAAAGGAGCCCACCTGGAGCAGGTTTTGAGACAAGCTCGGGCCGAGGACGAAGCCAACGCCGAGGCTCGGGGCGAGACCGAGCCGGAGGAAACGGCGTGAGGCAGGACGTGGCCGCCATGCTGGCCGGGGCCTCGCGGGTGCTGGTGGCCGCCCACTTGCTTCCCGACGGCGACGCCCTGGGCTCCTCCCTGGGGCTAATGCACCTTTTGGCCGCCCAGGGCAAGCAGGTGAGGGTGTTCAGCGCCGGGCCCGTGCCCGAGGAATACCTCTTCTTGCCGGGCATGGACCAGGTGAGCAATGTTTTGCCGGGGACCGGGGACCTGGACCTGGCGGTGGTCTTGGACTGCCACCAGCCGGAGCGCACCGGCCAGGCGAGCGGCCCCTTTTTGGCCAAACTGCCCCGGGTGGCGATCATCGATCACCACCAGGGAGCGGTTGACTTTGGCCAGGCGGCCTGGGTGGACCCCACCTTTGCCGCCACCAGCGAGATGATTACCCTGCTGGCCCAGGAGCAGGGCTGGCCCATCACCCCCCAGGCGGCCACCTGCCTGTTCGTGGGGGTGCAGACCGACACCGGCTCCTTCCGCTACGGCAACACCACCCCCCGGGTGCTAAGGGCGGCGGCGGATTTGGCCCAGGCCGGGGCCGATGTCTGGGCCATCAGCCAGGAGGTCTATGCCACGCACCCCAAGCGCCTGCGCTTGTTGGGACGCATCATGGACAACCTGGAGTTGAGCCAGGGAGGGCGCTTGGCCCTGAGCCAGATCACTCTGGCCGACCTGGAGCGGCTGGACGCCGGTCCGGCCGACCTGGAGCAGGCGGTGGAGACCCTGAGGCTTATCCCTGGCGTGGAGGTTTCGGCCTTGTTCCGCCAGACCCCCAAGGGGACGATTAAGGTTTCCATGCGCTCCCGGGGCAAGGTGGACGTGAGCCGGGTGGCCATCTCCCTGGGCGGCGGCGGCCACAAAAGCGCCGCCGGAGTGACCATGGAGGGCAACATGGAGGGCGTGCGCCGGGACATTGCCGCTCGTCTGCGCCAAGGCCTGGAGGCGCTCTCGTGAAGCGCCGCGGCAAGGCGGCCTTTTTGAGCGATGGCGTGTTGGTGGTGGACAAACCGGACGGGCCCACCAGCCACGACGTGGTGGAGCGCCTGCGCCGGCGCTTTAGGCCGGCCAAGCTGGGCCACACCGGCACCCTTGATCCTTTCGCCACCGGGGTCTTGGTTTTGGCCTTCAATCGGGCCACCCGAATGGCCAGCCTGCTGGGCGCGGGCAAAAAAGTTTACGCCGGGGTGGTGAGCCTGGGAACGGCCACCGACACCGGCGACCCCACCGGCCAGGTGACCGCCACCGCGCCGGTGCCCGAGATAAGCCCCGAACGGGCGGCGGCGGCGCTGGCGGCCCTGGAAGGGGAGCGCCAACAGGCCCCACCGGCATATTCGGCGGCCAAACTCAACGGCAAACCCCTGTATGCCTATGCGCGTAAGGGGGTGGCGGTGGAAAAACCGGCCCGGAGCATAAGCGTGGGCCGGACCAAGTTGGTGGCCCTGAGCCCCGGAGAGATCGCCTTTGAGCTGACCTGCTCCCGGGGCACCTACGTGCGCTCCCTGGCCGAGGACCTGGCCCGGGATTTGGGCACGGTGGGGCACCTGAAGGAGCTCAGGCGCGTGGCCTCGGCCCCCTTTGCCTTGGCCGAGGCCGTGGGCCTGGACGAGGCCCTGGATCTGAGCCCCGCACAGTTGGCTGGGCGGCTCATCGGACTGAGCCAAGCCCTGGAAAGGGCCGGCCTGCCTGGGGTGGAGGTGGACCTGGACACCGCCTGGCAGCTTCGCCAGGGAATGATTCTGCCTCGGGAGACTTTTATGACCCCCGGTGCGGGACAGGCCAAGGGGGCCTTTCGGGTGCTGACCCCGGAGGGCGAGTTGGTGGCGGTTTTGCGCTGGCTGGAGCCCGGCGAGCGCCGGCCCGGCCGCGATTATGAAAATATACGGGTTTTTCCCGAGCAAGAGCCGGGAGAACTCGATGAGCAAACATCTGCGTCGGCCATGGGGGCCGAATAGCTTGGGGAGCGGGACGGTCCCGCCCGCCTGGGCCGCAGACGAGGGGCCAAAAACAGGCCCATATCACAAGGAGGATAGGTAAAGTGGTTCTCACCCCGGATGACAAGGGCGCGATTGTAGACAAGTTTCAGCGTAAACCGGGCGACACCGGCTCGCCGGAGGTGCAGATTGCCCTTCTGAGCGAGCGCATCAAGTACCTGACCGAGCATTTTAAGGTCCACAAGAAGGACCATCACAGCAGACGCGGCCTCCTAAAGTTGGTGGGTCAGCGTCGCCGCCTGCTCAACTACCTTAAGCGTAAGGACATCGAGCGTTACCGGGCGGTGATCAAGGAGCTGGGCATCC
>JAHJPG010000037.1 GCA_018819925.1 Pseudomonadota bacterium | reverse complement strand
GGGGCCGGGCCTCCCACCGTGGGTTGGTGGGTGGGTTTAAAAACGCGGCTGCGCCCCAGTCCCCGGCGCAGGGCTCCGGCCAGGGCCTGGTGAACCTCCTGCTGGCGGCTGAAGCGCACCTCGGTCTTGGCGGGATGCACGTTCACATCCACCAGCTCCGGGTCCAGGCTCAGGTGCAGCACCACCACCGGACGGCGGCCGTCTGGCATAAGACCACGATAAGCTTGATAAATGGCGTGCAAGAGCACCTTGTCGCGCACGAAGCGTCCGTTGACGAAGGTGTATACCTGGTCCGCCGCCGAGCGGCTGAGGGAGGGCAGCCCGGCCAGGCCCTCCAGGCGCAGGAAGCCTTCCTCTTCTTCCAGGCGCACCATGGCCTCGGCGGTGGCGCGGCCCAGCAGTGAAGCGGCCCGGGAGGCCAAATCTTGGCCGGCGGGCAGGTCGTAAGTGACCTGTTGGCCCACGGTGTAGCGGAAGGCCACCTGGGGCCGGGCCAGGGCCAGGCGCACTAGGGTCCCGGCCAGGTGTCCGCTTTCCGTGGCCTGGCTTTTCAGGAATTTGCGCCGGGCCGGGGTGTTGAAAAACAAATCCCGCGCCTCCACCAGGGTGCCCACCGGGCAGCCCACCTCCTCCACGGCGATCACCCGGCCACCCTCCACCCGCAATTGGCCGCCGGATTCGGCCCCAACGGTGCGCGAGCGCAACAGCAGGCGGCTCACCGCCGCGATGGAGGGCAGGGCCTCGCCCCTGAAGCCCAGGGATGAGATGTGGGTGAGGTCCTCGGCGCTGGCCACCTTGCTGGTGGCGTGACGCTCCAGGGCCAAGAGCAGGTCGTCGGGGAGCATGCCCGCCCCGTCGTCCACCACCCGGATCAGCCGGCGTCCTCCGGCGGCCACTTCCACCCCGATGCGCCGGGCTCCGGCGTCCAGGGAGTTTTCCACCAGCTCCTTGAGCACGCTGGCTGGGCGCTCCACCACCTCGCCGGCGGCGATCTGGTTGGCCACCTCCTCGGGCAGCAGACGGATGGCCTTGGGGGGGATGGATGTTTCCATGGCTAGAAGGTATAGCACAGCCCCGGCCAACCTGACCAGCCGGGGCCTTGCCTGGGGTGCGGGACTGTTGTAAGCTGGCCGAATCGGGGATGGGCCTTAAAGGGTTTATCTTCGGGCCGGGCCCCCGCTGGGAATAATGGTGTGCCTTCTTCCTTCCGGCGGGGAGCCCCGGCTAGAACCTGGAGAACCCATGAGCCAAAAAAAAGAGCCGCCCCTGGACCGCCTCAGCCCTCGCCAGGAGTCCTTGCTCAAGGCCTCCAAGGAGATCATCGTCAAGTTCATCGAAAGTGGGCGCATGTCCGTGTCCGCCTTTGAGGAGGCTTTCCCCCAGGTCTATAAAGCCCTGAGTAAGACCATGGCCGAGGACAATAAGAAGTAGTCCGCGGCTTCCAATTTTCATCCGGAAAAACTAGCTAATTAAAAAGGCGTTTGGTCTTGTGTGGCGAGGTTTGCACTTGACCCCGGCACACCACGGCGGTCCCGCCGCAAAAGAGCTTTGTCGTCGCGAGGAGCGTAGCGACGAAGCGGTCTCTGTTGGAAGAAGATATTCGCTCACGAACACCAATTTTTCGGCAGAGCACAACCAATCCCACCCACTACCTCCAGCTAATAGCCGTCATTGCGAGGCCGGGCAGCGGCAAAGGCCCAGCGGGACCAAGCCGCCCGTCCTGCCCGGCCGTGGCAATCTTCGACTTCCCTCGGCATGACTTTGTTCAAGAGACAAGGCCCTCCGTCCTTCCTACAGGCTCCAACCTCCCCCGCCTGGGGGAAAACGAAGATCACCACGTCGCATCTTTTCCAAGATGCTCCTGGTGATGACGGCTATTACTGGATGGAGATAGAGATAAAGTGTTTGTTAGGCTTCGCTTCGCGTTACCCAACAAACACCTCTCAGACAGGTGAGTCGGTGTAAAAAACCCGCGCCAGGTAAAGGCCGTGCGGTGGCGCCTTGGGGCCGGGGCGCAGGCGCTTGCCCGCCTGGGCCATGCGGGCCAGGCCGCTTGGCTCCAGCCGCCCCTGGCCCACCTGCACCAGGCTGCCCACCAGGTTGCGCACGCTGTGGCGCAGGAAGCCGCTGGCCGTAAGGCGCACCTCCACCAAGCCGCCCTCCACCAACGACAGCTCGGCCCGGTATAGCTGGCGCATCGTGCTCTCGCCGGGCTCGCTGCCCGCGCTGGCAAAGGCGGCCATGTCCACCGGGCCCACCAGGCCGGCCAGGGCTCGGGCCATGGGCTCCAGTTCCAGGGCCCCGCGCAGGGGCCAGCACAGGCCGTCCAAAAACAGGCCGCCCTGGGCCTGGGGCCACAGGTAGTAGTGATAGGTCTTGCCCTGGGCGCTGAAGCGGGCGTGGAAGTCCCGGGGCACCGGCCCCAGGGCTCGCGGCCACACCCCGGGGGGCAACAGGGAGCGCAGGCCCCTGAGCATACGCTCCAAGGACAGGGTGCTGGTGGTGGCGAAGCTGGCCACCTGGCCCCAGGCGTTCACCCCGGTGTCGGTGCGGCCCGAGGCGGCCACCCGGATGGGCTGGTCGCACAGTTTGGTTAGGGCTTTTTCCAGGGCGCCCTGCACGGTGAGCCCCTTGGGCTGCACCTGCCAGCCCAAAAAGCCATCCCCCCGATAGGCCAGGCCCAGGGCCAGGTGGCGGGTGGGCCCGTCCGGCTCCCGCTCCAGGAAGGGCACGTCCAGGGGCGGCAAATCACCGCACAGACGCGGCCAGAGACCTGGGCTGCCGGTGGTGCTCACGGGGTTAGGGAGTGAGCGCCAGCTCGGCCAGGCCTGCGGTTTCGGCCAGGCCCAGCATGAGGTTGGCGTTTTGCACGGCCTGGCCGCTGGCCCCCTTGGTCAGGTTGTCCAGGGCCGAGAAGAGCTTGACGAGCCCGCTGCGGGGGTCCACCGCCACGCCCAGCTGCACCCGGTTGGTGCCCCGCACCTCCTTGGTGGCTGGCAGCCGCCCGGGGGGCAGCACCCGCACGAAGGGCTCGGAGCCGTAGGCATCCTGCCAGCAGGCCCGCACCGCCGCCGCGTCCGCGCCGCCCTTGGGCCGGGCGTAGATGGTGGAGAGGATGCCCCGGTCCATGGGCAGCAAATGGGGGGTGAAGGTCAGGCGCACCTCGGTGCCCGCGGCCAGGGAAAGCTCCTGCTCCATCTCCGGGGTGTGCCGGTGGCCGTCCACCGCGTAGGCCTTGAAGTTTTCATGCACCTCGCCGTGGATGAGGCCCAGCTTGGCGCCGCGCCCGGCCCCGGAAACCCCCGAGGCGCTGTCGGCGATGAGCCCCTCGGCTTCCACCAGCCCGGCCCTGAGTAGCGGCGCCAGGGGCACCAGCACGCTGGTCACGTAGCAGCCGGGGTTGGCCACCAGCCGGGCGCCCCGCACCTGGTCCCGGTAGAACTCGGGCAGGCCGTAGACCGCCTCGCCCAGGAGCTGGGGCGCGCTGTGAGGGGCGTACCACTGCTCGTACACCGCCACGTCGTGGATTCGGAAGTCGGCCGAGAGGTCCACCACCTTGGCTCCGGCATCCAAAAGCGCCGGGGCGGCGGCCATGGCCGCCTTGTGGGGCACGGCCAAAAACACCAGTTCGGCGTCCCGGGCCAGGGCCTGGGGGTCGTGATCCACGAAGGACAGGCTGAAAGCCCCTTCCAGGGCTCCGAACACCGCCTCCACCGCTTGGCCCTTGAACTGGGCCGAACTTACTGCGGTCAGCTCCAACTGGGGGTGTCCGGCGATAAGCCGCATCAACTCCACCCCGGTGTAGCCGGAGCCGCCCATGATGGCGACCGGAATCATCACACCTTCTCCCCAATGAGAAGGGGAAGGCCCGCGCGGACCTTCCCCTGAATTGCCGGTAGTGGCCGCGCTCTTAGCGCTTGGAATACTGGAAGTGGGCGCGTGCGCCGGGCTGACCGTACTTCTTGCGCTCCTTCTTGCGGGCGTCGCGGGTGAGGAAGCCGGCCTTCTTGAGAGCCTTGTGCAACTCTGGGTTCTGCTCGGCCAAGGCCTTGGCGATGCCGTGGCGCAGGGCGCCGGCCTGGCCGGCGTGGCCTCCGCCGCGCACCGTGGCCAGCACGTCGAACTTGTCCAGGTTGTCGGTCAGGGACAGAGGCTGACGGACCATCTGCAGCAGGGTGGGCCGAGAGAAATACTCGCCCGCGCCGCGGCGGTTGATGTAAATCTGGCCGCTGCCTCCGGGGACCAGCCAGCAGCGGGCCACCGCGGTTTTGCGCTTGCCGGTGGCGTATACGCGCGTGTCGCTCATAAATTAATGCTCCTCCCCTTTAGGACAGGCTAAGCGGCTGGGGCAGCTGGGCCTGGTGGGGATGCTCGGGCCCGGCGTAAACCTTAAGCTTCTTTATCATCTGGCGGCCCAGGCGGTTCTTGGGCAGCATGCCCCGCACCGCGCCCATGAGCACGCGGTCAGGGAAGGTGTCCAAGAGACGCCGGGCGGTGACCGAGGTGATGCCGCCGGGGTAGCCGCTGTGGCGATGGTACAACTTTTGGTCCATCTTGCGGCCGGTTAGGCGGATCTTGTCGGCGTTGACCACGATGATGAAGTCGCCGGTGTCCATGTTGGGAGTAAAGATGGCCTTGTGCTTGCCCCGCAGACGGCGGGCAACTTCGCTGGCCAAACGGCCCAGGATCAGGTCGGTGGCGTCTACCACGAACCAGTCCCGGCTTATGTCTTCTTTTTTGGCTACAAAGCTCTTCATGACCTCAAGCCTAACTATGTAATGTCGGGCGTATAGGACGCAAAACGCCCTCGCTTGTAGAAGCTGTATTTATAGGGGTTGTCCCCGGTTCTGTCAAGGGGCAGATGAAAGAAAGCCCCGGAGCCGGACCTATTGGCCCAGACTCAAGATCTCGCCAAAGCCTCCCAGTGAAAACACGAAGAAAAGTCCGCGCTGAGTGATGTCGTCCACGTAAAAGGCTTTGAAACCCCAGCATTGGCCCTGGTAGCCCAATTCGTACTGGGTCTGGAAGTCGCTCCCTCCGTCGAAGTCGTGGCGGTTGATGAACCCGGCGTACCACTCTTGGGTCAGGGCCACCTTCAGCCAGGTGTTGAGCTGTTTCACGCCCTCGTTGTTGTAACGGTAGTCCAGGGTGATGCTGTCGCCCCGCTTGTCCTGGGCGCGGGCCAAAAAGTCCACCTGGGTGAAGCTGTTGTCGTACAGGTTCCATGAGGTGGTGTTCTGGAAGTAGAGGCTGTCGGTGGGCAGATACTCCACCCGGGCCGAGACCTCGCCCCAGTACTGTCCGCCGTCGTCGGCCCGGTAGGTGCTCACATCAAAGCTGTGATACAGGTTCAGGCGCAGGAACTCGCGGTAGACCGCCTCCACTTCTCCGTTTTCGGCGTTGGGTGAAGCGACCTTGGAGGTCAAGGTGTTGTTGATGCCGTAAGAGAAGGTGTTGGTGCGCTCGCTGCCGAGCCGGGCCAGGTCGGGGATGTCGTCCTCGTCCAGGCTGGGCCGGTAGTTGTAGTTAATGTTGGGCCGGAAGGCGTGCTTGATCTTGTAGGGGTTGTCCGCGGTGCCGAAGTCGAACACCTGGTACATGTAGGTGGAGGCCTTGGCGCTGAACTCGTAGACCTGGTTCAGGCCGTTGCTCTTGGGATCGCCGGCGTCGTCGTCGGGGTTAACGGCGTAAAAGCGCTGCCGCCAGGTGAAGGTAGGCTCGAACTCTATGTAGTCGTTGAAGTTAAGCGGCAGGCTGATGTAAGGGGCCACGTCGCTGATGGCTCCGGTGCTGCCTTCTTCGCGGTAGTAGTAGGTGAAGGCCGAGCCCATGCCGAAGTAGAAGGAGGTGTTGCCCAACTGCTGGGTGGTGGCGTCAAAGGTGACGGTGGGCAACGACTGCAAGGTGCTTTTGTTGTTGCCGGAGGTGTCGTCGTAATAGAGCACCCCGGCGTTGAAGGTGGCTGAAGACCAGGAGCGCGAGAGGTTGATGGTGTTGGTGCGCACCAGGGAGGTGTTGGGGTCCAGGTTGCGTCCGAACCACTCGGCCAGGCGGCGGTCGGAGGCGTTGTATCCGCTGTAGCCGAAGGTGAACTCCCTGAGGTAGTCCTGGTCGCTGACGATGTCGATGTTGGCCTTCAACTCCATGTTGCCGTTGAACAACTTCTGGTCGGCCATGCCCCGGAACCAATAGCGGCTGTGATAGACCTGGGCGTTTTCACCCTCGTCGAACAGGGCCTGGCCGTTGCTGTCGTGGGGCATGTAGTCGATCATGAACATGCCCTTGGAGTTCTCATCCAGGGCGTAGCGGTACTCCAGGCCCACATCCAGGCCGCGCTTGCTGTAGTAGTTCAGCACCAAGGTCATGTCCTGGTCCTCGCCCAGGGTCTGGTAGTAGGGCAGGCTGAAGCTGAAGCCGTCGCGCTGGGTTTGGCCGAACTGGGGGGAGAGCATGCCTGACTGGCGTTTCACCTTGGCCGGGAAGACCAGGTAGGGCGACCACAGGATGGGCATGCCCTTCACCCGGAAAGCGCCGTTTTTGACCGTGCCGTAGCCCTCCACGGTCACCTTCATGTCCTCACCGGTCACTTGCCAGGCCGGGTTGTTACCCTCGCAGGTGGTGAAGGCTCCATTTTGGATGTGGTAGGTGTCCTTGCCGGTCTTGGCGATTTCCCCGCCGCTTATGTAGTAGTTGTTGGTCTTGATGAAGATGCGGCCGTCGTAGATCTTGCCGGTGTTGTTGTTGAGATCCACCAGCATGCTTTTGCCGGTGATGACCTGGGCCGGAGAGCTCAGGCGCACCCGGCCCCGGGCCTCGGCCACCAGGGTGTTGGCGTTCAGACTAACCCGGTCCGCCATGAGGTGGGTTTCGCCCCGAGTTATCTCCACCTCGCCCTCGGCGCTGTAGGTGGCCGTTTTTTCGTTGTAAAACACCTTGTCGGCCCGCACGTCCACCGGACCCTGGGCATCCACGCGCATCAAGGCCCCCTGGGCCAGGGCGGCCGGGGGCGGGCAGAAAAATCCGGCCAAGGCGGCCAGAAGCAACATGATGATACCGACTAGTGATACACGCCTGATTGCGAGCACTTCCACCTCCAACAAGGCGTTGGGCGCATGACTATTTCGCTGCCGCACCGTAGCAGATGCGTATGATTATGGCAAGTCGCTAATGCCGCCGCCAAGGATGGTCCGGGCCTCGCCCACGGTGAACAGGCTGCCGGTGACCAATACCACCCCTTGGGGTCCGGCCAGGGCCCGGGCCCTCTCCATGGCCCGGCCCAGGTCGGGCTCTGTCTCCCCCGGCGGGGCGCCGGCCGGCGCGGCGGCGCCCAGCACCTCGGGCGCGGCGGCCCGGGCGTACACCGGCCGTGAATAGACCACCCGGTCGGCGGCGGGCAAAAGCAGGCCCAGCAGCTTGCCC
>JAHJPG010000036.1 GCA_018819925.1 Pseudomonadota bacterium | reverse complement strand
GGCTGGATTGAGACATATCGGTTCCTTTGCTTGAAAACAATCATGGAACCGATGATAGAAGCCCCCGCGTCCGCGGACAAAGGAGGCGCTTCACTAATTTGTTTCAACATGGGGGGACGCGGCGACAGGTTGGAGTTAACCGGCGTTCGTAGCCTGTCAATCCGAAACCAAGAAAATTTTGGCAATTGGTAACTTAGATAGCACCTTGGGTAGCCTTGAGATGCTTTTGGGAGAAAGTCGTCTACATCTAAATTATAAAAAAGGAGGGTTCAGCCAGATGACTGAACCCTCCGATATTATTTGGCGGTCACAACGGGGTTCGAACCCGGGGCCTACGCCTTGGCCGCCTTGGCCCCGGAGGCCAGCATGATCATGGACCAGCCCCCGAAGATCAGGTCGATGCCCAGCAGCAGGCCCATGATGGCCAGGGAGTCTCCCGGCCAGCCCGCGAAGATTATGACCCCCAACACCAGGCCCATGATGCCCGAGAACAGCACCCAGCCCCAGCGGGGGGCGGGCTTGATCTTCATGGCCAAGCCCAGCTTCACCACGCCTTCCACGATGAAAAAGGCGGCCAGCAGCAGAGTGAGGGTGATGGCCCCCAGCAAGGGCCGGGCCAGGATGAGCCCGCCGGCGATTATATAGACCACCGCCCACAAGAGGTTCCAGGCAAAGGCGCTCCACTGGGCGGACTTGAAGCAGTGCACCAGTTGGATAATGCCCTGCACCAAAATGACCGCGCCGATGATCCACACCACGGCCACGGTGGCGGCCAGGGGCGCCAGGATGGCGAAGCTGCCCAGAATCAGGGAGATGATCCCTGCGGCCATCAGGCTGCCGCGATGTTTTTGCAATTCAGCCAGGCTGTCCGCCAACAACCCCCCGCCCGTTTGTACCTTTTGCGCGCTCATTAATCTTTTCTCCATCCTGGCCGGTTAACCCCGGCATGTTGTTTCGTATTACATGATGGATAGTTGGGGCGGGTCCTGTCAAGGCCGCCTTTGGCCTGGCCGGTCATTGACAACCCCCTTTTTTCCCGATATACCCAATAAATCGTATACGGTATGCAATGCCTCGGGCTCGGGATGTTCCCGGGCCGGGCGAAGGTGTGGCGGTGAGCTTCGGGGACCAGCTAGCGCAATACGTTGTCAGCGGGTTGACCACCGGGGCGGTCTACGCCCTGGTGGCCCTGGGCTTTTGCCTGATCTACAACGCCACCAGGGTGGTCAACTTCGCCCAGGGCGATTTCCTCTCCCTGGGCGGACTCATGGCCTACTCCTTCCTGGGCGGGGCGGGCCTGCCCATGGTCTTGGCCTTTCCCCTGGCCGTGGCCTCGGTGGCGCTGGTGGGGGCCTTGTTGGAGCGCCTGGCCATCCGCCCGGCCCGCAGCCGCCAGGTGATGGTGCTCATCTTCATCACCATCGCGGCCTCCATCCTCATGCGAGGGGTGTTCAAGCACCTGTGGGGCAAGCAGGCCCTGGCCCTGCCTCCCCTGAGCCCGGAGACTCCCATGCATCTGCTGGGGGCCACCTTCACCCCCCAAAACCTCTGGGTGCTGGGCATCACCCTGGTGGCCATCGTGGCCCTGGTGTGGTTTTTCAACCGCACCCTCACCGGCAAGGCCATGCGGGCCACGGCCATCAACCTCTCCGCCGCCGCCCTCATGGGCATCGACGCCCACCGCATGACCATGTATTCCTTCGCCCTGGCCGGGGCCTTGGGGGCCCTGGCAGGGGTGCTCATCACCCCCATCACCAGCCTGTCCTACGAGGTGGGGGTCATCATGGGGCTCAAGGGATTCGCGGCCGCAGTGCTGGGGGGCTACGGCAGCTTTTTGGGCGCGGTGGTGGGCGGCCTGGCCCTGGGGCTCATCGAGAGCCTGGCCGCCGGGCTCATCTCCAGCGTGTACAAGGACGCGGTGGCCTTCGTGGTGCTGCTTTTGGTGTTGTTCTTGCGGCCCGGCGGACTGCTGGGGGTCAAAAGCGGGGACCGGGTATGACCACCCAGGGCAAACGTTTTTTCCTGGCCCTGGCCGCCCTGGCCGCTGTGTTGGCCGCCTTGCCCCTGGTGGTGACCAACCCCTATTACCTCAACGTTCTCAACGTGGTGGCCCTCAACGTGCTGGTGGTAACCGGGCTCAATCTGCTCATCGGCTTCGCCGGGCAGATCAGCCTGGGCCACGCCGCCTTCTTCGGCCTGGGGGCTTACATCTCAGGCATCCTCACCGGCACCCACGGCTGGGAGCCCTGGACCGCCCTGGTGCTGGCCGCGGCGGTGGTGGCCCTGGTGGCGCTTGTCATCGGCATGCCCACCCTGAGGCTGGAGGGCAACTATCTGGTCATGGCCACCCTGGGCTTCAACCTCATCGTCAGCGTGTTGATGCTCCAGTTGGACGACATCACCGGCGGGCCCAGCGGCTACACCGGCATCCCGCCGCTCACCTTTTTCGGCGCGCCCATAGCCACGGACTTGTCCTTTTACTGGCTGGCCTGGGGCGCGGTGCTCCTGGGGCTTCTCCTGGCCCGCAATCTGGTGCACTCCCGGGTGGGCCGGGGGCTCAAGGCCCTGCACGAAGCCCCCCTGGCCGCCGCCGCCTCGGGGGTGCCCATCGAGTCCTACAAGGTCAAGGTTTTCGTGGTCAGCGCGGTCTACGCCTCGGTGGCCGGCAGCCTCTACGCCCACTACTACGGCATCATCACCCCCAAGACCTTTGATATATTCAAATCGGTGGAACTGGTGACCATGTGCATAGTGGGGGGCATGGGCTCGCTGTGGGGCGGCCTGTTCGGCGCGGCCCTGCTAACCCCCCTGCCTCAGCTGTTGGCCGTGGTGGAGGAGTACAAGGACATCTTCTTCGGCGGCATCTTATTGTTGCTGTTGATTTTTTTGCCCCAGGGCCTGGTGGGCTGGCTGGAGGGCAAGCGGGTGCGACCCGGAGGGAGGGCCTTCTAACCGTGGCCGCCCTGCTGACCATAAAGGGCCTTTCGGTGCGCTTCGGGGGCTTGCAGGCCCTGGACTCGTTGGACCTGGAGGCCCCGGCCGGGGCCATCACCGCTCTCATCGGCCCCAACGGGGCGGGCAAGACCACGGCCATCAACTGCGTGTCCGGGGTGGTGGCCCCCAACTCCGGCCAGGTTGGCTTCGACGGCCGGGCGGTGCTGGGCATGGCCGGGTACAAGCTGGCCCGCCTGGGCCTTACCCGCACTTTTCAGAACTTGCAGGTCTTCGGCCTGATGAACGTGCTGGAAAACGTCATGGTGGGCATGCATGCCGCCAGCCGGGGCGGATTTGCCGCGGCCATGCTGCGCCTGCCCCTGCTGCGCCGCCAGGAGGCGGCCATTAGGGCACGGGCCGAGGAGGTGCTTGCCTTCTTCGGCCTGGACAAGGTGGCCCATCAGCCCGCCGAGGAGTTGGCCTATGGCGACCAGAAGCGCCTGGAGTTGGCCCGGGCCCTGGCCGGGCGGCCCCGCCTCATGCTCCTGGACGAGCCGGTGGCCGGGCTCAACGCGGCGGAGACCCACGAGTTGGGCCGGCTCATCGTGAAGATCAAGGAGCAGGGCATCGGGGTGGTGTTGGTGGAGCACGACATGGGGCTGGTGATGCGCATCTCCGACCAGGTGGCGGTGCTCAGTGGCGGGCGGCTCATCGCCCGGGGCACTCCGGCCCAGATTCAGCAAGACCCCGAGGTGATTCGGATCTACCTGGGCGGGGGAGAGGAGTTCGGGCTGCTTGCTTAGGGTGGAGTCCATATCCTTCGCCTACGGCCGCCAGCCGGCCCTGCGCGAGGTGAGCCTCAAGGTGAACCCCGGCGAGGTGGTGAGCCTGTTGGGCATGAACGGGGCGGGCAAGACCACCATGTTGGGGGTGATCTCCGGCCTGCTCAAGCCCAAGGGCGGCCGGGTGACCTTTGAGAACCGCCAGATCAACGGCATGGCCCCTTCGGCCATCGTGGAGGCCGGGGTGGTGCAGGTGCCCGAGGGGCGCCAACTCTTCGGCCCCTTGAGCGTGCGGGAAAATCTGGAGTTGGGCTCCTACGTGCGCCTGCGCCAGCGCCAGGGCAAGGCCGTGGCCCGGGATATGGAGCGGGCCCTGGCCATGTTTCCGGTGTTGGCCCAGCGCCTGGAGCAGCCGGCGGGCACCCTGAGCGGCGGCGAACAGCAGATGCTGGCCATGGCCCGGGGGCTCATGGCCCGGCCCCGCCTGCTGCTGTTGGACGAGCCCAGCCTGGGCCTGGCCCCCCAGATGGCCGCCGAGATTTTAGGGGTGGTGCGCGACCTGCCCGCCCAGGGATGTTCGGTGCTTTTGGTGGAGCAAAACGCCCTGGGCGCCCTCAGCGTGAGCCAGCGGGGTTATATAATAACCGGCGGGCGCATCCGCCAAAGCGGCTCGCCCCAGGAAATTCTGGCCGACGAGTTGCTGCGGGAGGCCTTCTTGGGGCCCCGCCGGGCCTCCGCCGGCCCTGGAGATAAAAAACCCGAGGAATCCTCATGACCTTCATGCCTAATTTCAACAGCGCCGAGGAGTTGGCGGCTCATCAACTAAAGGGCCTGCGATGGACCGTGGCCCACGCCCAGGCGGGCAGTCCCTTTTACGCCCGGCGCCTCCAAGAGGCGGGGGTGACCCCCGGCGACATAAAGAGCCTGGACGACCTGAGGGGCCTGCCCTTCACCATGACCGACGACTTGCGCGCCGGCTATCCCTTTCCCCTGCTCTCGGTGCCCATCGAAGAGGTGGTTCGGGTCCACGCCTCCAGCGGCACCACCGGCAAGCGCAAGGTGTTGGCCTACACCCAGAAGGACCTGGACGATTGGGCCCACATGTTCGCCCGCTGCTACGAGATGGCCGGGCTAACCCGGGCCGACCGGGTGCAGATAATGGTGGGCTATGGGGTGTGGACCGCCGGGGTGGGCTTCCAGGCCGGTTGCGAGCGCTTCGGGGCCCTGGCCCTGCCCGTGGGGCCGGGCAACCTGGAGATGCAGTGGCAGTTCCTGGTGGACTTCCAGTCCACGGTGATGTGCAGCACCTCCTCCATGGCCTTGTTGATGGCCGAGGAGATCAAGCGCCGGGGCTTGGGCGATCAGGTGAAGATCAACAAGCTCATCTACGGCAGCGAGCGCACCAGCGAGGCCATGCGCCAGCGCATCAGCCAGGCCTTGGGGGCCGAGCTTTTCGACATACCGGGCCTCACCGAACTTTACGGACCGGGCACCGGCATCGAGTGCCGGGCGCATCAGGGCATCCACTACTGGGCCGACTACTACATTCTGGAGATTCTGGACCCGGTGAGCCTGGAGCCGGTGGCTCCGGGCGAAATTGGCGAGATGGTGGTGACCACCCTGTGCAAAGAGGCCGCCCCGCTTATCCGCTACCGCACTCGCGACCTGTGCCGCCTCCTGCCCGAGCCCTGCCCCTGCGGCAACATCCTTCCCCGGCATGGCCGCATCATGGGGCGCAGCGACGACATGATCAAGTTCCGGGCGGTGAACATCTACCCCGGCCAGATCGACCACGTGTTGAGCCAGAGCCCCGGGGTGGGCTCGGAGTACCAGGTGCATCTGCGGCGGGGCGAGGACGGCCGGGACTACATGGTCATAATGGTGGAGCGGGCTCCCGAGGGCTCCGCCGGCGACGATCAGGCGGTGGCCGCGTCCATCTCCAAGGGGGTCAAGGCCCACATCCTGGTCAGCGCCGAGATCCAGGTTATGGATTATGGCAGCCTGCCGCGCAGCGAACGCAAGTCGCAGCGGATTTTCGACCGCCGCGAAGAGGTATAAATAAGGGGCCCGGCCTCCGGGGAGGGAGGCCGGCCGCAAAAGGGAGGATGAGCGATGAAAAGGTTTAAGGTTTTGGCCGGGTTGGCCCTGTGCCTGCTTTTGGCCCTGGCCCTGGCCGTGCCGGCGCTGGCCGCCGACAAAAAAGAGCCGGTGAAGATCGGGGCCTTTTTCGCCCTGAGCGGTCCGGCGGCCTCCATCGGCGCGCCCACCAAGCTGGTGGCCCTGATGGTGGTTGACAAGATCAACAAGGAGGGCGGCATCCAGGGCCGGCCCATCGAGCTGATTTTGGCCGACACCGAGGGCGAGCCCACCAAGGCGGTGATGGCCTTCAAGAAGTTCGTGAACGTGGACAAGGTGGCTGCGGTGGTGGGCCCCACCCGCACCGGCACGGGCATGGCCGTGAAGAAGCAGGTGGAAACCGCCAAGATTCCCACCGTGATGACCGTGGGCGGCGACCCGGTGATCATGGAAGGCAAGATCGGCAAAATGGACTTCGGCACGGCCAAGTACGTGTTCAAGTCGCCCCAGCGCTCGGCCATCGCGGTCAAGAAGGTGCTGGGCTACCTTAAGGCCCACAACCTCACCAAGGTGGGACTCATCAGCGCCAGCGACGGCTTTGGCCGCGACGGGGCCCGCTGGTTCGCCAAGTTGGCCCCCCAGTACGGGGTCACCCTGGTGGGGGCCGAGCAGTTCAACCCCAAGGACGTGGACATGAAGAGCCAGCTAACCAAGCTGGCCGCCGCCAAGCCCCAGGCCGTGGTCTGCTGGACCATCGGCCCGGCCGCGGCCATCGTCTCCAAGAACCACCACGCCTTGGGGCTCAAGGCTCCCCTGGTGCAGTGCCACGGCGTGCCCGGGCCCAAGTACGTGCAGCTGGCCGGGGCGGCGGCCGAGGGCGATCTGATGCCCGCCACCAAGCTCATGGTCTATGAGAGCCTGCCGGACAGCGATCCCCAGAAAAAGGTGATCGCCGAGTTCGTGCGCCTGTACAACGACGTCTACAAGTACAACAAGCAATACCCCATCAACACCCACTCCGGCTATGCCTGGGACGCGGTGTACCTGTTGGCCGGGGCCATGCAGAAGGCCGGCACCGACCCGGACAAGGTGCGCGCCGCCCTGGAGAACACCAAGGGCTACGTTGGGGTCAGCGGGGTCTACAACCTGAGCCCCAAGGACCACAACGGCCTGGGGGAGGACTCCATGGTCATGATCCAGGTCAAGGACGGCAAGTTCGTTCCCGCCAAGTAACTAACCCCAGGGCGGCGCGGGGAGCCTCCCCGCGCCGCCCTGGCTCCTTACAGAGCTTGCCCGCCGCTCGTTCGCCGGGTTAATCTTGGGTCCATGGCAGTTACTGAGAGGTGTCCATGGTCCAGCAAGATGCTCCCTCCAAGCGCCGCCGGCGCTACCCTCTGTCCCTGAACATCCTCACCATATTCCTGCTGCTCATGATCGCGGTGGCCGGGAGCATCACCTGGTACAACTACCGAACCAGCAGTGACCGGGCCATGATGGCTTCTCGGCGGCTGATGCACGACATCGTGGGCCAGTTCACCGGCCAGTTGACCGAATTCTTCTCCAAGGCCCGCTCCTTTGTGGTCCTTTCGGCCGAACATCCGGGCATAAAACACCCGCCCGTGGATGAAGGCCACTCCCTCGAGGGCCTGTTCATCAAGGCCCTGGCCAGCCACCCCCAATTTTTCGGCATTTACCTGGGCTATGACGACGGCCATTTCTTCCAGGTGGTGCGCCTGGGCCAACTGGCCCCAAAGGCGCGCGAGGATATAAAGGCCCCGCCGGGGGCCATGTACGGGGTGCGCAGCATAATTCAGAACCCCGGCGGCCCCCGCATCGTGACCTGGCGCTTTTTGGACGAGCAAAAGCGGCAGCTCTCAGCCTGGAGCCTGAGCGCCCCCGCCTACGACCCCCGGGGGCGGCCCTGGTACAAGCTGGCCCAGGAGGCGGGACGGGTATACGGCACCAACTACTACGTCTTCGACAGCCTGCGGGAGCCGGGAATGACCCTGGCCTACCGCTTCGCTCCCGCCCCGAAGGGAGGAGTGCTGGGGGTGGACGTCTCCGCCCGCACCCTGTGCGAGTTCACGGCTTCCCACAAGGTAGGCGACTCGGGCCTTACCGTGGTTTTCGACAGCCAGCGGAGGCTGGTGGCCTACCCCCAGGCCAAACAGATCGTGAAGGTCGCCCGCCAAGACGGCAAAGAGGTCTTGGGCTTGGCCACTCTGGACAACCTGGGCAATCCCCTGTTGGGTGAACTGAGCCGCCTTTTCGATCCCCAGGCCAAGGAGCAGTTGCTCAACTTCGAGGTGAAGGGCCGCGAGTACGCCGCCGGGGTGGAGCGGATAAAGGACTTTCAGGGCCAGTGGAACTACGTGGCCGTGCTCACCCCCCTGGACGAGCTCATGGGCCCCATCATCCAGAGCAACCTGCGCAGCCTTCTTATCTCTCTGCTCATCATGCTTGCGTCCGTCCCCCTGGTGGTGATCATCGCCCGGCGCATCTCCCGGCCCCTGGGCCAGGTGGTGGCCGAAACCAAGGCGATGCGCAACCTGCAACTGGAGCCCACCCCGGCCATCGACTCCCACATCAGCGAGATCCACCGCCTCACCCAGAGCGTGGCCACCATGAAGACCACCCTCAGGACTTTTTCCCGCTATGTGCCGGTGGATCTGGTGCGCCAATTGGTGTTCTCGGGCAAGGAGCAGGGCCTGGGCGGCGAGAAGCGGGTGCTCACCCTGATGTTCTCCGACGTGGCGAACTTCACCGACATGGCCGAGCACATGGACCCCGAGGCGCTCATGCTCAAGGCCTCGGCCTACTTCTCCGGCCTGTGCGAGGAAATACAGGCCAACCAGGGCACCATCGACAAATTCATCGGCGACGCCATCATGGCCTTTTGGAACGCGCCCCTGGCCGATGCCGAGCACGCGGCCCACGCCTGCCGGGCGGCCCTTTTGTGCCGGCGGCACAGCCAACAGATGGACCAGGCTTGGCAGGAGGCGGGCCAGCCCATCATGCACACCCGCCTGGGCCTGCACACCGGGGAGGTCATCGTGGGCAACGTGGGCGCGGCCCAGCGCATGGACTACACCGCCCTGGGCGCGGCGGTGAACCTGGCCTCGCGCCTGGAGGGGCTAAACAAGGTCTACGGCACCCAAATCCTGGCCAGCCAGGCGGTGCGCCGGGCGGCCGGGGAGGGCTTCGTGTGGCGCACCGTGGACCAGGTGGAGCCCAAGGGCACCAGCGAGCCCACCTTGATCTACGAGCTGGTAGGCCTGCTGGGCGACCTTCCGGAGCTGGCCCCGGACCCTGCGGCCCTGGAATATTGCGATCGCTGGGAGGCGGCTTTCGCCCTGTACCGGGAGCGCGACTGGCCAGGGGCGGCCCAGGCCTTCGCCGCCCTGGCCGGGGAGCGGCCCTCGGACCAGGCGGCCCAGGTCCTGGCCCGGCGCACCGCCGCCTTTGCCGCCGACCCGCCGCCCCCGGACTGGGACGGCTCGGCGGTGTATGACAGCAAATAAACCCCCCGGCCCATGTCCTTGCGCCCGGCCCCGCGCCGGGTTATTTTATGGGCCTTGCATGCAAAACCACTCAGCGAGGATACGCGTGAGTTCCAACGCCAAAGTGCGCAAAGAGATATTGATGGGCAACCAGGCCCTGGGACGGGGTCTGGTGGAGAACGGGGTGGCGGTGATGACCGCCTATCCCGGCACCCCCAGCAGCGAGATATTGCCCTCGGTGGTCCACTACGGGGCCGAGATGCAGCACCCGCCCTACTGCGAGTGGTCGGTGAACGAGAAGGTGGCGGTGGAGGTGGCCCTGGCTGCGGCCTACACCGGCCAGCGCTCCGCCGTGGCCATGAAGATGGTGGGGCTCAACGTGGCCCTGGACCCGGTGATGAGCGCGGCCTACATCGGGGTGATCGGGGGCATGATAATCATCAGCGCCGACGACCCCGGCCCCCACTCCTCCCAGACCGAGCAGGACAGCCGCCTGCTGGCCCACTTTGCCAAGCTGCCGGTGTTTGACCCCGACAGCCCGGCCATGGCCCGGGACCTGGTGGGCCCGGCTTTCGCGCTGAGCGAGCGCTTCCAGATTCCGGTGATGATCCGGCCCACCCTCAGGGTGTGTCACGGCCGGCAAAACCTGAACCTGCGCGAACCCAAGGAGTTGGAGCGAATCCCGGTGTTTGGGCGTGACCCCTTCCGCTGGGCGGCCATCCCCAAGATGCGCCTGGCCCTGCACCACGCCCTCAATGCCAAGCTGACCAAGATTCAGGATTACGTGAGCAAGAGCAAGAGCCTGAACCAGTGGCACGCCCCTCTCCGGCCCCGGGCCCCCCTGGGCATCCTGGCCTCCGGGATGGCTGCGGCCTTGGCCCGGGACGTCTTGGACGAGCTGGGCTTGCCGGTGGCCGAGGGCAAGGTGCCCTTTTTGCAGACCGCCGCGCCCTATCCCCTGCCCATCGGTCCGGTGAGCGAACTGATCGCGGGCTGCCGCAATGTATTGGTTCTGGAAGAGACCGAGCCGGTGCTGGAGCTTTTGGCTCCCAACCGGGACAGGCTGTGGGGTCGGGCCTCGGGCCACGTGCCCAGCGCCGGGGAACTGACCCCCGAAGTGTTGGGCGAGGTGCTGGAGAGGGCCCTGGGCCAGGCCAAGCTGAAGGCGCCCCGCCCCAGGGGCAAGGTTTTGACCGTGCCCGACCAGCCGCCCATGCGCCGCCCCAACCTCTGCCCCGGCTGCTCCCATCGGGCGGTGTTTTTCAGCCTGCGCCGGGCCCTGCCCACCGGGATATATCCCAGCGACATCGGCTGCTACACCCTGGGCATGAACCAGGGAGCGGTGGACACCTGCCACGACATGGGCGCGGCGGTGACCTTCGCCTCCGCCCTGAGCCGCGGCCTGAACCAAGGCAAGGATGCCACCCCGGTGGTGGCCACCATCGGCGACAGCACCTTCTTTCACTCTGGGACCACCGGCCTTATCAACGCGGTGTACAACGGGGCCCGCTTCGTGTTGGTGATCCTGGACAACGAGACAACCTCCATGACCGGGATGCAGCCCACACCCGAGAGCGGGCTAACCGCCGACGGCCACCCCGGCCAGGCGGTGGAGCTCAAGAAACTGGTGGAGGGCTGCGGGGTGCGCTGGCTCACCGAGCTGGACCCCTATGACATGGGGGGGCTGCAAAAGACCCTGAAAAAGGCCTGGCGCTGGTGTCAGGGGCCCGAGGGCTCGGTGGCGGTTATCATCGCCCGCCACGCCTGCGCCGCCCAGCGTCCGACCGACGCGGTGCCCAGCCCCCGCAAGGTGGAGGTCAAGGGCCAGGCCGCGCCGGCGAAGACCAGCTTTAGGCCCAAGGAAAACCCCTGCGCCGACTGCGGCCGCTGCGTGGCCATCTGCCCGGCCGGGGCCCTGAGGCGCACCGGCAAGGGCAAGATCAAGGTTGATGAGGCCAAGTGCACCGGCTGCCGCCTGTGCGCGGCGGTGTGCCCCACGGGCACCATGGCTCTGGAGCCGGCCGGGGCCTGCACCGCCTGCGGGCTGTGTAGCACCTGGTTCGCCTGCCCCGCCCTGGCACGCGACGCGCAGGGATACATCAGCATCGACCGGGGCTGGTGCGTGGACTGCGGCCTGTGCGTCGAGGTCTGCGCCCAGGGGGCCATCGCCCCGCTGGAGGAGCAAAAATGAGCCGGCTCAAGTGGCAGGCGGTGGTGGCCGGAGTGGGCGGCCAGGGAGTGCTGTTCGTCAGCCGGGCCCTGGCTTCGGCGGTGGAGCATAAGGCGGGGGCCATCCTCATCAGCGAGGTGCATGGCATGGCCCAACGGGGAGGAGCGGTGGTCAGCCACCTCAAGGCTGGGCCCTTCAGCGGTCCTCTGGTGAGCCAGGGCCAGGCCGATCTGGTCTTGGCCCTGGACCCCGGCGAGGCGGTGCGCAACCTGGGCTACCTGCTCCCCAAGGGCTGGCTGGTGGTCAACGCCCCGGACCTGGATTTCCTATCGCCCAAGGCCAAAAAGGCCCTGGCCTCCTTCGGGGCCCGGGTGCTCACCGTGCCGGCCACGGCCCTGGCCGGCCAGGCCGGCACCGCCAAGGGAGCCAACGTGGTGCTCTTGGGCGCGGCGGCCGCCGCCGGAGCCCTGCCGGTGAGGCCCGGGGAGTTGGAGCGGGCCATATGCCAGGGCCAGCCCCCGGCCAGGGCCCGTGCCAACCGCGAGCTGCTGGCCCTGGGCGCCCAGGCTGCCGCCGAGGTTTGATTGACGCCCAGGCCGGCGGCGGGAGGTTGATTCGGCTGTGGGCCGCGCCCGGCCTGGAGCGGCCTTGTTTTGCAAGCAAACCCCATCAAGGGGCGCACCGCGCCCGGGGAGCCCGAGTTGCCCTGCCTGGCGGCTTTACCCGCAAATAGGTTCCTGCTAAGATGCTGCCCAGCTTTTGGCCTGCCCCTCGGTAGAGATTTGGCGATAAGGGTCCGGCCCCATCCAGGGAGCCAGCCTCGCCCGGGGGCCCGGGATCACCGGCCTGCACGGGATAGCTGATGTTCGAAACTTACTACCTGGCCAACCTTGCCTTCACCATGGGCTATGGCCTGGCCCTGATCATCTACCTGGGGCGGCATGCCCCGGACAATCCCCGCACTGGCACCATCCAGCGTTGGCTGATCTGGTCCGTGGCTTGGGCCTTTTTCGACGTCTTCATCAGCTACTCGGCCATCACCTTCGCCCCCTCCACGGTGTTCCAGTTTTACCGTTGGTTGAGCTTTTTGTTTCTGCTGCCCACCGGTTTTGTCGGCGAGGTCATCCTGGTGCTCATACGGCCGGTGAGCTGGCGCGACCGCCTGTGGCTTTATGGCCCGCCCTTGTGTTTTTACCTGGCGGCGCTGCTGGAGCCTCAGTGGATAGGCGTGCGCCTGTACGGAGTTCCCCAGGGGGCGGCCAACTTCAACCCCTGGTTCCAGGCCTTTTTGGCCTATAGCTTCATCTTCCTCTCCGTGATTCTGGTCCACTTGGCTCGGGATGCCCGGGAGGAGAACGACCCCGACGCCAAGGCGGAGAAAAAGCTCTTGGTGACGGCGGGGGTGGTCACCATGGGCTTGCAGGCCCTGGCCCAGGGGCTCATGGCCATGGAAGGCCCTCGCTTTCCAGCCATGGCCAACCTGGCGGTGGCCCCCATGGCCTTGGCCTTCTACTGGGGGGCCAGCCGCTACGGCAAGGTGGTGAGCCCGCGCACCCTCTACCAGGCCACGGTGCAGGCGGTGCCGGTGGGCCTGGCCCATCTTCAGGCGGAGCGCATCGCATGGGCCAACCTTCCCCTGGCCTCCCTGTTGGGCTACACCCACCCCACGGTCTTGTGCGGTCTGAAGGTGAAGGATCTGTTCCGCCCCTTCCTGGTGGGCCCCCGCGCCGCGCGCAGCTTTTTGGCCGAGTTGATGGCCGGCCGGGTTCAGGGGGAGGAAGTGATCATCACCAACAGCGAGCAAAGGCAGGTTCCCCTGTTAATAAGCAGCTCGCCGGTGGAGCGGGGCGACCCCTCCCGGGGGGTGCTCCTGGTGGCCAGCGATCTCACCCACCAGAAGTCCATGCAGAGCCGCCTGCAACACTCCGAGGCCCGTTACCGCAACCTGGTGGAGCAGGCCACCGAACTGATAGCGGTGTTGCAGGACAAGATCTGCGTGTTCGCCAACTCGGCGGTCAAGGACGTGTTGGGCTGGGAGCCCGAGGAGGTGGTGGGCCGGGAGCCGGAGATGTTCGTGCATCCCGAGGACATCAGCACCCTGATGGAGGGCTACGAGCGGCGCATCTCCGGCCAGAGCTACTCGGAGGTTTTGCCCTATCGCATCTTCACCAAGGACGGCCGGCTAAAATGGATGGAGTTGGCCACCCGGGTGGTGGACTGGGAGGGCCGGCCGGCCTTGCAGGTGTTTTTCCGCGACATCACCGAGGGCAAGAAGGCCGAGGAGGAGCGCACTTCCCGTCTGAACCGGGTGGAGCGCCAGCAGGCGGCCATCGTCCAGGTTGCCAGCATGGCTCCCCTTGTGGAGGGGGATTTTCAGGAGGCCGCCCGCCGAATAAACGAGCTATGCACCGAGGCCCTGGAGGTGGATCGGTCGGCCATCTGGCTGTTCAACCGGAACCACACCCATCTGGTGGCCAGCGACCTCTACCGGGCCAGCTTGGGCCGCCACGAGAACGGCATGGAAATGGCGGTGTCCGACGCCCCCTCGTTCATAGCCGCCTTGGAGGCCGAGCGGGCGGTGGACGCCGACGACGTGTACCTGGACGCCCGCACCGCGGACCTGCGCTTCTCCTACCTGGAGCCCAACGAGGTGGGCGCCTTGTTGGGCTCGGCGGTTCGTCTCAGGGGCAGGATGGTGGGCCTGGTGTGCCTGGAGCACACCAGCGGGGCCCATTCCTGGAGCGAGGACGAGCTGGCCTTCGTGGGTGGCATTGCCGACCAGGTGGCCCAGGCGCTAACAAGCGCGGAACGCAAAAGGGCCCAGGCCGCCTTGCAGGAGTCCGAGGAACGTTTCAGGCACCTGTTCGACAGCATCAGCGACCTTATCTACACCCATGATGAAAAGGGCCGAATGCTCTCGGTGAATCAGGCGGTGGTACGCCTGCTGGGCTACAGCCGCGAAGAGCTGCTGGGCCAGCCCATTAGCGATTTTCTTCGCCGCCAGGACCGTTATTACTTTGAGAAGAATTACCTGAAGCCGTTGCGCCAGGATGGGCAGGCCGAGGGGGTCTCCCTGCTGGTGGCCAAGGACGGCTCCTCCCATTTCGTGGAATACCG
Organism: Pseudomonadota bacterium; assembly: GCA_018819925.1. GTDB lineage: Bacteria > Desulfobacterota > Desulfarculia > Desulfarculales > Desulfarculaceae > Desulfoferula. The sequence goes on along the minus strand of JAHJPG010000036.1, from coordinate 28,230 downwards.
CAATCTGTTGGTGGCCAAGGACGGCGTTCCCTATGTCAGCGGTTCCGGCCGGGAGATCACCCAGCGCCTGGAGGCCGAGCGGGAGCTGAAGGAGTTGCAGGATCGCCTGATCCAGGCCCAAAAGATGGAGGCGGTGGGCAACCTGGCCAGCGGCATCGCCCACGACTTCAACAATATTTTGCAAGGGGTCAGCGGCTACGTGCAGCTTTTGGCCCAAAAGCCTGACCCCGACCCCACCAGCCGCAAGTACCTAAACGAGGTGGACGCGGCCGTGGGCCGGGCGGCGGAGTTGGTGCGCCGATTGTTGACCTTCGGCCGCAAGGCCGAGACCGAGCTGCGGCCGGTGGATTTGAACCGGGAGGTGACCCAGGCGGTGAACATCCTGGAGCGAATCATCCCCAAGATGATCAAGATGGAGGTGGCCCTGGCCCCGGAGCTAAGGGCCATCAGCGGCGACCCCAACCAGTTGGAGCAGGTATTAATGAACCTGGCCACCAACGCCCGCGACGCCATGCCCCAAGGCGGGGTTCTGGCCATCTCCACCGCCGATGTGGAGTTGGACGCCGAGTTCTGCCGCACCCATCCCGGCCTGGAGCCGGGGCGCTACGCTCGCCTGGAAGTGAAGGACGACGGCCAGGGAATGGACAACGAGACGGTGCGCCACGTGTTCGAGCCCTTCTATACCACCAAGGATGTGGGGGCCGGCACCGGCCTGGGGCTGTTTACGGTGTACGGCATCGTGGAGAGCCACGGAGGCTACATCTCCTGCGACAGCGCCCCGGGCCAGGGCACCTGCTTCACCATCTACCTGCCCTCGCGGGAAGAAAAGGCCGCGGCCATGAGCGCGGAAGCCCCGGCCGCCGGCCCGGTGACCGGGGGCAGGGAAACCGTCCTGTTGGTGGATGACGAAGAGGCGATTTTGGAGGTGGTGCGCGACGTGCTGGAGCAGCAGGGCTACAGCGTGCTCACCGCCGACAGCGGGGAGGGGGCCCTGGAGCTGTTTAGCCAAACGCCCGGCAAGGTGGATCTGGTGATCTTGGACCTGGGCATGCCGGGCATGGGCGGCGACCGCTGCCTGCAGCGGATGCTTGCGCTGGACCCCAACGCCAACGTGATGGTGGCCACCGGCTATGCGGGCGGCGACAAACGCGGCGAGGTGCTTGGCGCCGGAGCCCGGGGTTTCATCACCAAACCTTACCGGCTGGACGCCCTCTTGCGCACGGTGCGCGAAATTCTGGACCGGCCCCAAGAAGAGCCGGCCCAGGACCAATGAGGGGGGTGGAGTTTAGGGCCGGCCCTTGGCCCTCTGCTCCCAGTCGAAGTCGCGGGAGGTGACCACGTCTTCCACTCGCCGCAGACGGCGCTCCATGGTGTCATAGGTGCGCTTCAGGCGGCCCAGGGCCATCTTGCGGCTGTCGGCGTAGGAGTGGTAAAACTCCTCCTCGTCCTCGCTCTGGGGAGGCAGCACCGGGGCCGGCTTCATGACCAGGGCCAGGATTACGTAGAGCATGCCAACCGGCCAGAAGCCGGTGAAAATGAAGGCGGCCACGGTGATGATGCGCACCCAGGCCACCGAGAAGTCGAAGTATTCAGCCAAGCCGCGGCAGACCCCCAACAACACCCCCCGCCGGGAGCGGTAGAGGCCGCGTCGGCCAAAATTGGTAAAAATCTTCATGCCGGAGGCTCCTTTATTTCTTTTTCCAAGAGTATGGTCTCCAGGGCCTCGATGCGTTGGTCCATGCGCTGAAGGCTTTTGTGCAGGTCCTGGATCAGACGGGCTTCTTCCTCGTCGGCTTGGGCGGTTTGTCGTCCCCTGGAGCCCTTGATGATGCGCACGATTACCACCGCTACCCCGCCCACCAGGGTCAGGGCCAATAGGATGAAGGCCAAAATTGCGCTGATGACGCCGGGCACTGTCGCTCCTTAGGGGCGGGGGCTAGCCCTGCTCCGGTCTGGGGGTTGGCGCCTGCTTGGACTCCTTGAGAGCCTTCAGTTCGTCCTCGATCTCATCGTCGCCCGCCAGGCGGTCGAACTCCTGCTCCAAGTTGGGGCGGCGGCTCATGCCGGCAATCTCGGCCTCGGCCTCCAGGCGCTCCACCCGGTTTTCGAACTGCTCGAAACGCATTATCACCTCGGCAGAGTCGGCCCGGGCCGAGTTTCCCCGGGCCTTCTTGCTGTAGCGGGCCAGCTTGTGGCGCTCCAGCAGGATGCGCTGCTTCTCGCGCACTGCGGCCAGCTTCTGGTCCAGCTGGGCGATATCCGCATGATACTGCTCCACCAGGGCCTGTTGGGCGGCCAACTCCTGGTCCACCTCCAACTCCCGGGAGCGGAACTCCCGCCGGGCCCTGAGGGCCTCCCGGGCCAGGTCTTCGCGGCCCTTGTCCACGGCCAACTGGGCCTTTTCGCCCCAAGCGGCACTCCGCTGGCGCACCGCCTCCAACTCCCGCTGCATTTTGGCCCGCTGGGCCATGGCTCCGGCGCAGGCCGCCTTAACCTCGGCCAAGGTATCTTCCATCTCCACGATCATCAGCCGTATGAGCTTTTGCGGGTCTTCGGCCCGGTCCAGCATGGCGTTGATGTTTGATCCTATGATATCACGCAGTCTGTTGAACACGCCCATGGTCTGCCTCCGTGAAAAACTGTCTGGTTGCCGTCAAGTTGCCACTGCTATTTAGCAAAGGACGGGCCAATGGCGGTTTTTCGGCTAATTTGCAATATAAACAAAGGGATGCTTTTCTCGATTGTCAAGGGCGTTCTCTCGTTGCTTGGCTAATATAAATAATAGTTGGTAAGTTAAACCGAATAATAGTAAAAATAACCATGGCTTCATCCGAACATAATCTGCCGCCCGGAGAGGCACTGGGCCAGAGCGAAAACTTTTTGGCCTTTCAGGAGGCCTTGTCCCGGGCGGCCAAGGTGGATCGCCCGGTGCTCTTGGTTGGGGAGAGGGGCACGGGCAAGGAGTTGGCCGCCGCCCGGTTGCACTACCTCTCCCCGCGCTGGGGCGAGCCCCTGGTGGCCCTTAACTGCGCGGCCCTGACTCCCACCCTCATCGAGTCCGAGCTTTTCGGTCACGAGGCCGGGGCCTTCACCGGCGCCGGCTCCCGCCGCATGGGCCGTTTCGAGACCGCTCACCAGGGCACCCTGTTTTTAGACGAGATCGGCAACATCCCCCTGACCGTGCAGGAGAAGATTTTGCGCACCGTGGAATACGGCGGTTTCGAGAGGGTGGGGGGCAGCCGGCCGGTGGAGGTCGACGTGCGCATAGTGGGCGCCACCAACGCCGACCTGCCGGCCATGGCCAGGGAGGGACGCTTCAAGCAGGACCTTCTGGACCGCCTGTCCTTCGAGGTGCTCACCCTGCCGCCGCTACGGGAGCGCGAAGGCGATGCCCTGTTTTTGGCCGAGCACTTCGCCGCCCGCATGGCCTCCGAGATGGGCTGGGAGGGGCCGCCGGGCTTTTCCCCCCGTGCCCGGGAGCAACTGGCCGGCTACCCCTGGCCGGGCAACGTGCGCCAGCTCAAGAACGTGGTGGAACGGGCGGTCTACCGCTCCGGGGGCCAAGACATAGCGTCTTTTGATTTCGATCCCTTTGCCTCGTCCTTTACCCCTCTGCCGCCGGAAGACGCCTCCGGGACCCAGGATCAAACCAGCCCGGCGGCTCCCCAGGCCCCCGGCATACCCTTCAAGGAGGCTGTGGAAGCCTACGAGCGCCGCCTGCTGAAGCAGGCGCTCATCGCCGCCCGCTTCAATCAGCGCCAGGCGGCGGACCTCCTGGGGCTCACCTACCACCAGCTCCGGGGACTGTTGCGCAAACACGGGCCGCTGGACAGCCTCTAGGGGCATTGTTCGGCCCTCGCTCCCCTGGACAGCCGCCGGGGAGAGACGGCTATAATCTTGGAAGCGGAGATTCACCCCAGCCGGGAGGGCGGCGTGGCCAATGCCGAGGAGTTTCAGGGTTTCACCCCCCAGACGGTCAAGTTTTTCAGTGACCTGAAAAAGCACAACGGCAAGTCCTGGTTCCAGGAGCGCAAGGCCCTGTACGACAGCGAGGTGCTGGCCCCCAGCCGGGATTTGGTGACGGCCATGGGCGGGCGCCTGCAAAAGATCGCCCCGTTGGTCAACGCCGACCCGAGAGTAAATAAGAGCCTGTTCCGCATTTACCGCGACGTGCGTTTCGCCAAGGACAAGAGCCCCTACAAGACTCACCTGGGCCTGTGGTTCTGGGAGGGCCCCGGTCCGCGCATGGAATGCTCGGGGTTCTATTTTCAGATGGACCCGCCCAAGGTGATGCTGGGGGTGGGCATTTACTGCCTGCCCAAGTTCCTCTTGGGCCCCTATCGCCAGGCGGTGGCCGATCCCGAGCTGGGGGCGGCCCTGGACAGGGCGGTGGCCAAGGTGAGCAAGGCCGGCTACACCGTGGGCGGGCTGAAATACAAAAGGGTGCCCCGGGGTTTTGACCCGGAGCACCCCCGTGGGGAGCTTTTGAAACACGACGGCCTCTGGGCCGCCTACGAGGCGGAGATACCCCCGGAGCTTTACACCGCCGGCCTGCCCGGCTGGTGTCTGCCCCACTACCGCGCCATGCTGCCCCTGCACCAGTGGCTCCTGGAACTCACGGTGCGGGAATCTTTCTAGCCGGGCGCTCCGCCAATAACATCCGGCTTAGATGGGCAGGGGCACCACCTTGAAGCCCGCCGCGTCCAGGTCGGCCTGCAAGTTGCCGGAGTTGGGAGTACGGGCCCTTATATAAACCTGGTTGCCGGCGCGGGTGCGGTGGGGCACGGTGAAGATGGCTTCCACGGGCACGCCGCGCTTTTCGATGATCGAGGCGATGCGGCTGGTGGCCCCCACCTCCTTGCTCAATTCCACGTTTTCCAGGACGAGGAGGCAGGTGCCCTCCCGGGGGCCGAGGAGGCTCATCACCGCGTTGAATATCTCGCTTTCGGTGACGATGCCCACCAGCTTGCCGTTTTCAACGACCGGGAAGGCGCCGATGCCCTTCTTGTGGCCCAAAAGGATCACGTTTTGCACCAGGTCTTCGGGGTCAACGGTAATGGGGTCCTTTTGCATCACCTCGCCCACGGTGAGCTTTTCCAGCAGGTAGTGCAGTTCGTGCACGCTGAGGGTGGTGGCCCCGCTGGGCATGGCCTCGATGATAAGGTGGCGCGTCAACAGGCCTACCAGGCGGCCCTTCTTGTCCACCACGGGCAGACGCCTGATGTTATTGGTGGCCATCAACTTCTTGGCATCCATGAGCAAGGCGTCGGGGGTCACCGTTAAGGGGTTGGGGGTCATCCAGTTCCGGATCCTCATGAGCTTTCTCCCAGCATTTTAGATGGCCGTCTCGGCGATCCAACGTCGCCATAAAGCAATTATAAAGCATCACTCGCCTACAATAGCCCCCTTTTTGGCAGGGGAAAATTCCTATTTCGGGGCAGGAGGTTCCCTTACACTAAAAACAAGGATCAGAAGTCTTGACAGGGGAGATGCTCGTTTGATACTTAGTTGAGAATGGGAATTATTATTAAAAGAAAGGGGGAGGGCGATGGAGGTATTGATCCTGTCACGGTTGCAGTTCGCGGCGGCCACTTTCTTCCACTTCCTTTTCGTTCCCCTGACCCTGGGGCTTTCCATCCTGGTGGCCATAATGGAAACCAAATGGGTCAGGAGCGGCGATGAACAATACAAGCGCATGGCCAAGTTCTGGGGCAAGCTGTTCGTCATCAACTTCGCCTTGGGGGTGGTGACCGGCATAACCCTGGAGTTTCAGTTCGGCACCAACTGGGCCCGCTACTCGGCCTATGTGGGGGACATCTTCGGTTCGCTTTTGGCCATCGAGGCCACCTTGGCCTTCTTCTTGGAGAGCACCTTCATCGCGGTGTGGATCTTCGGCTGGGAGCGCATCTCCCCCAAGTTGCACTGCCTGGCCATCTGGCTGGTGGCCGGGGCCGGCACCCTGAGCGCCTACTGGATCATCGCGGCCAACGCCTGGATGCAGCACCCGGTGGGTTACGTGATTCGCAACGGGCGGGCCGAGCTGTCGGACTTCATCGCGGTCATCACCCAGCGCTTCGCGGTGATCGAGTTCGTGCATACCGTGTCCGGGGCCTACATCCTGGCCGGCTTTTTCGTCATGGGCATCAGCGCCTACCACCTGCTCAAGAAGCGCGAGGTCTCCTTTTTCACCAAAAGCTTCCGCCTGGCGCTGGCCTTCGCCCTCATCTTCTCCCTGTTCGAGGTGGTGCAGGGCCACTTCAACGGCGCCGAGGTGGCCACGGCCCAGCCCAGCAAGCTGGCGGCCATGGAGTCCCACTGGAAGACCGAAAAGATGGCCCCCATGTATCTTTTGGCGCTTCCCAAGCTATCGGGCGAGGGCAACCTGATCCAGTGGATACCCATACCCGGCGCGTTGAGCATCCTGGCCTATGGCGACCCCAATGCCGAGGTCAAGGGCCTCAGCGACTTCAAGCCCGAGGACAGGCCCCCGGTCTTTCTCACCTTCGTGGCCTTCCGCACCATGGTCGGCCTGGGCATGCTCTTCGTGCTCTTGACCGTATGGGGCTTCTTGATACGCAAAAAGCTCACCGACAATCCCAAGTATCTGCGCATCATGATGCTGGCCATCCCCTTGCCCTACATAGCCAACGAGGCGGGTTGGATAGTGGCCGAGGTGGGCCGCCAGCCCTGGCTGGTTTGGGGGCTCATGCGCACCTCCGCCGGGGTGAGCCCGGTGGACGCCAGCCAAGTGGCGGTCAGCTTGGTGGCTTTCATTCTGTTCTACGGCCTGCTGGGAGTCGTCGCCTTCTGGCTCATGGCCCGTTTCGCCAGGAAGGGCCCCGCGCCCCTACCGGCGGCCCAAGGCTAGGGGGAGGAGTTAGCCATGTTGGAAACTATCTGGTTCGCCCTCTGGGGCCTGCTGTGGGCCATCTATTTCATGCTGGATGGCTTTGACCTGGGCGCCGGGGCCCTGCTGCCCTTTTTGGCAAAAGACGAGCAAGACAAAAGAACCATCTATCACTCCATGGGCCCCTTTTGGGACGGCAACGAAGTGTGGCTCATCACCGCCGGCGGGGTGACCTTCGCCGCCTTCCCCACAGCCTACGCGGTGATGTTCAGCTCCCTGTACTCGGCCCTGATGCTCATCCTGTTCTGCCTCATCATCCGGGGCGTGGCCCTGGAATACCGCGGCAAGGTGGAGGGCCACGGCTGGCGCGAGGGCTGGGACATGCTGCTGTTCATCTCCAGCGCCCTGCCCGCCCTGTTGTTCGGGGTGGCCTTCGCCAACATCTTCCAGGGCATCCCCATCGACGCCGAGGGCATCTATCGGGGCAGCCTGTTCACCCTGCTCAACCCCTACGGGCTGTTGGGCGGGCTGCTGTTTCTGTGCCTGTTCCTGTACCACGGCGCATTGTGGCTGGGCATCAAGGCCGGCGGCGAGCTGAAACAAAGGGCCCGGCGCTGCGCCAAGGCCCTGTGGGCGCCGCTTTTGATCCTGGCGGTGGCTTTTTTGGTGGCCACCTGGTTCGCCACCAACCTGTACCAGAACTACCTGGCCTACCCGGTGCTGTGGATACTGCCGGCGCTGGCCGTGGCCGGGCTCTTGGCCACCCGCCTGTTTTTGCAACAGGGGGCGGCCTGGAGGAGCTGGTTCGCCTCCTCGGCGGTGGTGGTGGGGGCCACCCTGTTCGGGGTGGCGGGGCTCTACCCCAACCTGCTGCCCAGTTCCATCGACCCCAAGGCCAGCCTGACCATCGCCAACGCCGCCTCCAGCCCCCTGACCCTCAAGATCATGCTGGGGGTGGCCTTGGTCATGGTGCCGGTGGTCATCGCCTACCAGATTTGGGTCTATCACATCTTCCGTCACGAAGTGAGCCCCGAGGACCTGGCCTACGAAGAAGGCTACTAACAGGCTCGGTGGTCAAGCCCTTTGACGGCGGCGGCCGGGAAATAGCCCGGCCGCCGCCGTCTTACGTTGACCGGATGCACCGCGTCGCCTAGAATGCGGGACATGAGGAGAGTTCTCGTCATTTGGCCGCTGCTGGCGGTTCTTTTTTGGGGGGGAGCCGTGCAAGCCTCCCCGCCCCAGCCGCCTAAGGCGCCCCTGCCCAACTCCCTCAGGGACATCAGCCACCCCTTCAAGGCGGATTTGCCCGAGCTGCGCAAGCTTGGGGTCATCAGGGTGCTCACCATATATTCCCAGAGCTATTTTTTCATCCGCCAGGGCCAGCCCTACGGCCTGGACTACGCCCTGTTGGAGGAGTACCAGCACGGCCTGAAACGTCACCATGCCAAGGGCCAGCCGCCCATGGAGGTGGTGTTCATACCCGTGCCCCTGGAGCGCCTGGTGCCCTTGTTGGAGGCCGGTTACGGCGACATGGCCGCGGCCGGGCTAACCATCACTCCGGAACGCAGCCGCCACCTCACCTTCACCCGCCCCTACCTCACCGGGGTGGACGAGGTGGTGGTGTCCCACAAATCGGTGACCGGGATTGCGTCCCTGGACTCCCTGTCCGGGCGGCCGGTGCTGGTGGCCAAGGGCAGCAGCTACCTGGCCAGTTTGGAAAAGCTAAACCGCGACCTGGCTTCCCGGGGCCTTAAGCCGGTTGAGATATTGGACGCCCCCGACGTGCTCACCGACGAGGACATTCTGGATATGGTCAACTCGGGGGTGGTGCCGCTTACGGTCATGGACAGCCCGGCGGCGAACATGTGGGCCCAGGTGATGCCGAACATCAAGGTGCATACCAAGCTGGCCCTGCGCAAGGGAGGGCGCATCGCCTGGCTGGTGCGCCGGGACACCCCCAAGCTGCTGGAGAGCCTCAACCATTTTTTAAAGAGCCACCGCCAGGGGACCCTGGTGGGCAACGTGCTCATCAAACGCTACTTCAGCAACAACCAGTGGCTCAAGAACCCCGACGACCTGGAGGAGCGCTCCCGTTTTTCGCGCTTCGCCCCGTTGTTCAAGAAGTACGGCGAGAAGTACGACTTTGACTGGCTGCTCTTGGCGGCCCAGGCCTTTCAGGAATCGCGCCTGGACCCCAACTGCCGCTCCTCGGCCGGGGCGGTGGGGCTGATGCAGGTGATGCCCCCCACCGGCGGCAACCGCCGGGCGGAGATAAAGCGCCTGCTGGAGCCGGAGTACAACGTGAGCGTGGCGGTGAAGTATCTGGCCCACATCCGCGACCATTACTTCGGTGACCCCGGCCTGAGCCTGCCGGTGCGGGCCCGTTTTTCCCTGGCCGCCTACAACGCAGGGCCCACCGCCCTGAGCCGAGTGCGCCGGGTGAGCAAACGCCTGGGCTACAACCCCAACCTGTGGTTCTTCAACTGCGAGTACGGGGCCCTGCATCTGGTGGGCAGCGAACCGGTGAGCTACGTGCGCAACATCCTCAAGTACTACGTGTCATACAAGCTTTCCATGGGCCTCAAGCAGGAGTCGCGGCAAGAGACCAACGAGCTTCTGCACAAGTAGCCAAGGCCCCTTCCCGCCCGCCTAGAACTGGTAGCCCAGGCTTATGATGAAGCGGGTGTCGGTGCGGCTCTTGCCCGGCTCCGGCTGGTTGTCATAGTCCAGGTTGTAGGCGGCGGTGAGCACAAAACCCATCACCGTGGGGAAGTTCAGGCCCTGGCGAGTGTTCCATATCCAGTTGTTGGAGTCGTCCACGGCCATGAAGCCTTCCTGGCGGTGATAGAACTGCACCGACCTGGATAAGAACCACCGGTCGTAGCTGATCTTCCAGCGCATGGCGAACCAGTCCCTGGAAATGCCTGCGGTGTCTTCCTGGTACACGTAGTTGGGGCCCAGCTCGAAGGCCAGGTTGGTCAGCTTGCCTTGCCAGACCTGATAGCCCATGCCCACGCCGGCCATGCTTTGGTATTCGATGTTCTTGAAGGTGTCCTGGGAGCCCCGCAGGTTGGCCAGCCAGTACCACCTGTCGCTGACAAAGCGGTTGTATTCCACATAGCCCAGGGTGTTGTCGCTGGTGTCCTTGCCCTTGCTCTCGGCCCGGTGAATCTCGAATCCGCCGATGGCGCGGTTGATGGTGCCCCAGGTGGTCACCACCCGGCCCTCGGTGTCCACGGACATCTTGTTTGTGTTGCCCCGGCTTACGTCCACCCCCAGGTTCACCTGGCCGCTTATCTTGAGCGGGTCCAAGTCCTCGGGGTTTATGGACGCGATTTTGGCCAGGGGCAGGGGCTCACCGCCGTCCAGCTTGATCTGGCCCGGGGCGGCCTCCTGGGCCTTGCCGGTCAGCTTTTGTCCCTCGGTGGTCTCCAGGGTCATGGGCTCGTCGGTGACCAGCCGCTCCACCTCGCTCCACTTGATTCTCAGCTTGCCGGCGTAGCTGGTAGTGAAACAGAGCTTGCCGCCGCCCATGTCCTCCACCTTGCCGGTGAGGCGGTCGCCGCCCTTGAGGTAGAGCACGTCCGCCGCCGCGGGCGCGGGCATTAACATCACTGCGGTCAGGCCGAGGCAAGCCAGGACCAGGGCTCCGGTCCTGGCCGCAAAACTCATTTGGACACCCCCTGGGAGGATGCGTCCGAGCCGCCGGCGGGGTGCAGATGCACATCGCGTTGAGGGTAGGGGATGTTGATGCCTTCCTCGTCAAAGGTGAGTTTGATCTTTTCGGTGAGGTCGCACTTGACCGCCCACCAGTCGGTGTTTTTAGTCCAGGGGCGCACGCCGATATCCACGCTGGAATCTCCCAAATTCAAGACAATGATGGATGGCTTGGGCTCTTCGAGGATGCGGGGGTCTTCCCCTACCAAGCGTTTCAGGATGTCCTTGGCTTTCTTGATGTCGTCGTCGTAGCCGATGCCTATCACCAGATCCACCCGCCGTTTTTTTGCGGCGGTAAAATTGATGAGCTTGTCGTTGAAGGCCTTGGTGTTGGGCATGATGGCCAGCTTGCCGTCCACCATCCTGAGCTTGGTCACCATTATGGTGATCTCCTCCACCTTGCCCAGGACCCCGCCCATTTCCACCATTTCACCCAGGCGAAATGGCCGGAAAATGAGGATGAGCACCCCGGCGGCCAGGTTGGAGAGATTGGATTGCAGCGACAGGCCCACGGCCAGGGCGGCGGCGCCCATCATGGCGATAAGCGAACTGGTTTGGAAACCAAGCCGGGACAGGGCGGCGATGATAACCAACATTATCATCACGAACTGGAGCATGTTGCCGCCGAAGCTCACCAGGGTTTCGTCGACCTTGGCGCGCCGGAGCACTTTGCGGAAGATTTTGGTGAGAGTCTTGGCCGCCAGCAAACCCAGGACCAAAATGATGACCGCGCCCACCACCTGCATCCCGTAATGGGCCAGCCATAGCTGCGCGTTGTCCAGTATTCCAGTCACGAGAGTTCTCCAATGTCCATAATGAAGGCTCTAAGCCGCGGGGGTGGCGCGGCATGCAAGGCGTTTGACCGCCATTCTAGTACGGCCCTGCCGAGGGGCCAAGCTTTATTGGGCAAAAATTTTTCGCCGGGCTGGGAGCTAGCGAAAATGGCGCCGGCGCCGGCGCAGGCGGTTGGAGAGCCGGGCCGCGTTGATCTTCTTTGGGGGGCTGGTGGTTGGCGGTGTCAGGGGGGTTATGGTGGCGCTCAAGTGGCGGGAAACCAGGCGGGCGATCAACACCGCCAAAAACAGCTGGCCCGCCGAGGCCTCCAGGCCCGATAGAATTTGGGCGGTGGCGCTGCGGGGCAGGATGTCGCCGAAGCCCACGGTGGTGATGGTGGAAAGGCTGTAATACAGAGCCCGCAGGTGGGAGGCGTCGGACCAGCCGCCAGTGGCCAGAAGCGGCGGGTGGAAAGCGGTAAGGTCAAAGAAGGTGATAACCTTGTAGGCCTCGGTCCAGGTGATGGCCAACAGGAAAAAGGCGGCCACTCCGGAGAAGATGGTGTCCAGGCGCACCTGCCGGGCCTGGAACAGGTAGATCATCACCATCACCGTCCAGCCGGCGGTTATCACCAAGGCCGTGATGGTGACGACAAGGTGCTCCATGGAAACCCAGGATTCCGGGAGAGGCAACAAGGCCACCGCCAGGCCCGCGCACATCACCACCAGCAGAACCCGCAGCCCCACCAGGTAAGAGGGGTAGCGCACCAGAAAATCGGAAGTGAGGGGGCGGGTGGCCACCTGGAACACCACCACGAAACCCAAGATTATCAGTAGCCCGCTGGGGTGAACGTGCCCCCCGAACAAAGACAGCGCCAAGACGGCGTAGAGGAAATACAGCGACAATCGCCGCGACAAGGGAATGCGGCTGGGGGGCAACCAAGGGCGTTGGGTGTCCAGCCCGACTTGTTGGGCCCCTTCACTCATCTTTAGCTCCTCCAGAGCGGTGGGGTGACTTAATAATTATAAGGCTTTCGCGATCAGGAGACAGCATTATCGTGCGCCATGGAACTTTGCCCGCCCCCCTGTCTACGTGCTAAAGTGTGGCCGCCTTTTTAACCCGGGAGAGAACCCATGCCCACGCCGCTGTTGGTCCAGGCCATGCGCCTGCCGTTCCTCACAGGCTCCCTGGTGCCGGTTCTGGTCGTCGCCGCCTGGCATTGGGGACGCGCCCCCATGCCTTGGGAGTTGTTGCTGCTCACCTTGGCCGGGGTGGGTTGCCTGCAAAGCGGGGCCAACCTGATCAACGATTTCTACGACGCGGTGGGCAGCGACCCCCTGAACCGCCACGCCACCATTTTTTCCGGCGGCGGCCGGGTGATCCAGGATGGCCGCATGAGCCGCCGGACGGTGGGGGCCTTGGCGGTGGCCTTTTTCATGGCGGCCGGGGCGTGCGGCGGCATGGTGGCCGCCTCGGGCCGGCCCTGGGCCTTGGCCGTGGGCGCGGCGGGCCTGGCCGGCGGCTGGCTCTACTCCGCCGGCCCCCTGGCCCTGATGTCCTTGGGACTGGGCGAGTTGGCCATCTTCATTCTCTTCGGCCCCCTGCTCACCTGGGGCGCGGCCTATGTCCTGGGCGGGCAGTTTTGGGCCGTGGCTTGGTGGCTGGGTCTGCCCCAGGCTTGGCAGATAACGGCGGTGCTGTGGATAAACCAGTTCCCCGACATGGCCGCCGACGCGGCCGCGGCCAAGAACAACCTGGTGGTGCGCCTGGGCCTGGCCTCCTCGCGGATAATCTACGCGGGGCTGATGCTGGCCCCTTTCCCCTCCCTGGCATGGCTGGTGCATGGCTGGGGGCTGACCCCTTGGCTCTACCTGGCCCTGGGCGCCCTGATCCCGGCGGGGCGGGCGGTGGCCATCGCCTGGCGCAGCTACGATGACCCCGCCGCCCTGGTGCCGGCCCAGGCCCTGACCATCGCCACCCACCTGAGCACCGGCTTGCTCATGGTGCTGGGGCTGCTGATCGGGGCCTGGCTGAGGTAGCGTGGCGGCTTCGCTGCTGGGGGCGGCGGCTTCGCCAGTCACCGGCATACTGCGTTGCTGGCCGCACTCGGTCCTCGGCGTAGGTCTACTACGCCTGCGTCCCTCGCTTGGCCAGACGCCTTGTCTGCCGGCGGCCGGCTGTGCCGCGTGGCTGTGCCGCAGGATCTAAATACGCTTACTTCGCTGTAAATTCTGAGCTGTCGCGTAGGTTGGTGTAGAGGGCGTAGCCCGAAACCCAACAATTCCTTTTCACCAGCCAAATGCCACCAGTCTGACTGGCGAAGCCGGACGCCTAATCATCCCGCAAAAAGCCGCCCAACAGGCTGCCTTCGCCCCGCTGCTTGCCCCCACCCTGGGGCGCGGCGGCGTACATACGCCCGGCCAGGCGGCTGAAGGGCAGGCTTTGCAGCCACACCCGGCCCGGCCCGGTGAGGTTGGCCAAGAACAAGCCCTCGCCGCCGAAAAGGGCGGTCTTGATGCCTCCTGCCATCTGCACGTCGTAGCTCACCGAGGGGTTCAGGGCCACCAGGCAGCCGGTGTCCACCCGGATGCGCTGCCCCGGTTCCAGGTCCATCTCCACCACCGTGCCCCCGGCATGCACAAAGGCCAGGCCGTCGCCCACCAGGCGCTGCATGATGAATCCCTCGCCGCCGAAGAGCCCCACCCCGATCTTCTTTTGGAAGGTTATTTCCAGGGCCACCCCCCGGGCGGCGCAGAGGAAGGCGTCTTTTTGGCAGATAAGCTCCCCGCCCAGCTCGCCCAGGTGCATGGGCAGTATCTTGCCGGGGTAGGGGGCGGCAAAGGCCACCCGGGCCTTGCCCGTGGGGCCGCTGTGGGTGAACACGGTCATGAACAGGCTCTCGCCGGTGAGCAGGCGCTTGCCCGCCCCCACCAGGGAACCCAGGATGCCGCCGCCGGTTTGGGCCCGTCGGCCGTCGCCAAAGATGGTTTCCATGGTGATGCCCTGGTTCATGTAGAGCATGGCCCCGGCCTCGGCCACCGCGCTTTCCCCCGGGTCCAGCTCGATCTCCACGTACTGCATCTCCGAGCCCTCTATGACGTAGTCGATCTCGTCGGCCAGGGCCCGGCCTTGAGGCAGCGGGGGCGGCGGCGCGGCATGGGAGGCCAGCAACCCGGCCAACTCGCCCACCGCCTTCAGGGGGGTCCATTCGGTGAAACCCTGGCCATAGACCAGGGTGTCCGGGCCCAAGCGGCCTTCATTGGCCAGGGCGCGCAGCTTTTTAAGGTCATAGGGTCCGGCCGGCTGGCCGCCCAGGGCTAGGTACCATTGCTGGCTGGAGGCGTCCATTTCCCAACTCCATACAGGGTGTTTAGCCAAAAACTAGTGATAATTGGACAAGGCAAGCCCGGGCCGCCGGCGCGGGGCGCCGCATGGGCATTGACTTTGCTCAAAAAATGAAATACACAAGCTAACAATGTCTTTCGATAATCCCGACTCGTTTTAACCTTCTGGAGTGTGGTATGGCAACTGCCAAGCTGAGTCTAAATAGCAAGGAAGTGGAATTCACGCCCGGCGAAACCATATTACAGGTCGCCTGGCGCAACGGCGTGAAAATTCCCACCTTGTGCTATTTAAAGGACTGCACCCCCACCGGGGCCTGCCGCATTTGCCTGGTGGAGGTTACCGGGGCGCGCACCTTGGTGGCTTCCTGCGCCACCCCCGCCAGCAATGGCATGGAGGTGTTCACCGACACCGAAAAGGTGCACAGGGCCAGGCGCTTGGCCGTGGAACTCATGCTGGGCAGCGGCGAGCACAACTGCCTTTTGTGCGAGGCCAACGGCGAGTGCAAGCTGCAAGAGTTGGCCTACGAGTATGGCGTGTCGGCCGGCCGCTTCGAGGGGGCCAGCCAGCACTACCCCACCGAGGACCAAAATCCCCTGATCATCCGCGATTTCAGCAAGTGCATCCTCTGCGGCCGCTGCGTGCAGGCCTGCAACGAGGTGCAGGTTAACCGGGCCATTGGGTTCGGCTACCGGGGGGCCGAAGCCAAGATCATCACCGCCGGCGACCGGCCCTATGATGAAAGCGACTGCGTTTTCTGCGGCCAGTGCGTGCAGGTCTGTCCCACCGGGGCCCTCACCGAGAAAAAGGCCAAGGGCCTGGGCCGCCCCTGGGAGACCAAGAAGGTTCGCACCACCTGCCCCTACTGCGGGGTGGGCTGCCAGCTTTGGCTGCACGTCAAGGGCGGCAAGGTGATAAAGGTCACCGGGGTGGAAGGCGCCCAGCCCAATAGGGGCCGACTTTGCGTCAAGGGCCGCTTCGGATACGACTTCATCCACAGCCCCGAGCGCCTCACCTCCCCGCTCATCAAGCAGGCCGACGGCTCCTTTAAAGAAGCTTCCTGGGACGAGGCCCTGGACTTGGTGGCCGAGCGCTTTACGGAGATAAAACAGAAGCACGGCCCGGACGCCATCGCGGGCGTAAGCTGCGCCCGCAGCACCAACGAAGACTCCTATCAGATGCAGAAGCTTTTCCGCGCGGTGATCGGTACGAATAATATCGATCACTGCGCACGAACCTGACACGCTCCAACCGTCGCCGGTCTGGCGACATCCTTCGGCTCCGGGGCCATGACCAACAGCTTTGCCGACTTTGACAAGGCCAAGATGTTTTTCGTCATCGGCTCCAACATGACCGAGGCCCATCCCGTGGCCGCCTCTTTCGTGAAAAATGCCGTCAATGCTGGAGCCCAGTTGGTCCTGGTGGACCCCAGGCGCACCGCCTTGGCGGACTTCGCCAAGATTCACCTGCCGCTCAAGGTGGGCAGCGACATCGCCCTGCTCAACGGCCTGATGCACGTCTTGATCAAGGAAGATCTCTACGCCAAGGAATACGTGCAGAACTGCACTGTGGGCTTTGAAGAACTTAGGGCCGCAGTGGAGAAATACCCGCCCGAGCGGGCGGAAGAAATCAGCGGGGTGCCGGTCGAGCAGATCGTTGAGGTGGCCCGTTTACTGGCCGCAAACCGCCCGGCCATGCTCATCTACACCCTGGGCATCACCGAGCACACCTGCGGGGTTAACAACGTGCTATCCTGCGCCAACTTGCAGATGCTCCTGGGCAACGTGGGCTTCGAGTGCGGCGGGGTCAACCCCTTGCGCGGCCAGAACAACGTGCAGGGTGCTTGCGACATGGGGGCTTTGCCCAACGTGTACCCCGGCTACCAAAAGGTCAACGAGCCGGCGGCCAAGGCCAAGTTCGAAAAGGCCTGGGGGGTGGATCTGGACGACAAGATCGGCCTGATGATTCCGGCCATGATGGATGGCCTGCCCACCGGCCAGGTGAAGGCCTTCTACATCTTCGGCGAGAACCTGGCCAACACCGAGCCGGACATCTCCCACGTGGAGCACTGTTTGGAGTCGGCCGAGTTCGTGGTAGCCAACGACATCTTCCCCACCGAGACCACCCGCTTTGCCGATGTCATTTTTCCGGCTGCGGCCTGGAGCGAAGACGACGGCACCTTCACCAACAGCGAGCGCCGGGTCAACCGAGTGCGCAAGGCGGTCAACCCGCCCGGCCAGGCCAAGCCCAATTGGTGGGTGTTCAAACAGATCGCCAAACGCATGGGCCAGGACTGGGCCAGTAACAGCGGCCAGGAGATATGGGACAACGAGATCTCGGTGCTGGCCCCCCAGATGGCCGGCATCAAGTTTGAGCGTATCGAGCACGACGGGTTGCAGTGGCCGGTGCCGGACCTGAACCACCTGGGCACGCCGTTTTTGCACAAGGAAGGCTGTTTTACTTGCGGCCTGGGCAACTTCAAGGCCGTGGAGTGGACCCCGCCCGCCGAGGTGGCGGACGAGGACTTCCCCTTGGTGCTCAGCACCGGCCGGCGGCTGTACCACTATCACACCCGCACCCAGACCGGACGCAGCGGCGGGCTCAACGACCTGCTGGGCCAGGAGACGGCGGATATTTCCGTGGCCGACGCCCAGCGCCTGGGCATCTCCCAGGGCCAAAAGGTGGCGGTCAGCTCTCGTCGGGGCCGGGTGGAAGTGGCTGCTCGCGTCACTCCCGAGGTGCCGCCTGGCATGGTGTGGATGGCCTTCCACTTCCGCGAGGGCTGCGCCAACTGGCTCACCAACCCGGTGTACGACCCCGTGTCCCAAACGGCCGAATACAAGGCCTGCGCGGTGAAGATAGAACCGCTGTAGGCCAGTCTAAACGCAAATAAGAAGGGACGCCCCCAGCGGGCGTCCCTTCTTATTTGTTTTGGGCCACAGGTTACTGATTGAAGTCGATGGCCAGGAACTGATCTTTGTTCAGGTGGTGGTACTCCTTGAGCAGGTCCTCGTCAAAGCCCAGGCACAGCACGGCCAGCAGTTTGCCATCTTTGAGCAAGGGGGCGCACAGCCCCAGACCCGGGCCATATTGGGTGTAGACCTCGAAGCTGGCTATCTTGTGGTCTTGGTACACCGGGTGAAGCTTGGTGAACTTGGAGTAGTTCTGGCCGATGAAGCCATGGTAGGTTTCTTTGAGGTTTTCGGGGTTGGGTCCCCGCCAGGCCAGGATGGAGGCTTTCGGCCCCAGCACCGCCAAGTCGTAGTCCAAGGGTTTGCCTCGTTTGATGCCCTCGACGAACTGCTGGTCGATGTTGGCCTGGAGCTTGGGGCCCGGGTCTGGCTCCTGGAGCAGGGGCAGGAACTCCTTGGACTCAGCTTGCATAAGCCGCAGCATCTCGGTCTTAAAGGCGGCCTGGGTGGGGCTGATCTTGTTCCCGCCGTCTTCAGCGCAACCCAGGGCCAACAGGCCGTAAAGCATGAGGCCGAACAGTAAGCCCCAATTAAACCGCTGGCGATCCAGTCGTTTGAGTTTGAGCATTATGGCTCCTCCCTTACCATGGCCAGGGGGATTATAACCCAAACACCGCATGCAACGTGCAGACCTTGTCTCCCCGGTGGTTGCTGATCTGGGGCCGGTGCAGGTCGGCCAAGGGGCCTTCCAGGGCGGCGTGGCCCAATATGCCCAGTTCGTGCAAGGTTTCGGTGACCGCCGGGCCCAGGGCCCTGAGCCCGCCGTCCTCGATGTTCAGGGCCACCCCCAGGCCTTGCCCAGGCAGGGCCAGGGCGTAGGAGCCCTCGGAGCCGGCCTTGGCCAAGACCACTCCTGGCGCGGCCTGCATTATCCGGGTGCAGATGCGCCCGTCGCCCGCGATCATCTCCGGGTGGGCCAGGCAGGCCTCCATGAGCTCCCGCGCCGCCTGGGCCAGTTCGGGCTCCAGGCCGGATTTGTCCGGCGCGGCCAGGCGGGCGTAGGCCCCGGCCATGGCCACCAGGGGCAGGCGGAACACCGGAGCCCCGCAGCCGTCCACCCCGACGCCGATCTGCTCCCGGGGATAGGCGGTCATGACAGCCACGGTGTCCAAAATCAGCTTTTGCACCGGGTGGCGGTTGGTCAGGTAGTCCTCGGTGGGCCAGCCGTGGAAGGCGCAAAGCACCAGCATGGCCGCGTGCTTGCCCGCGCAGGGGTTGTGCAGGGGGGTGGGCTTTTCCCTCGCCGCCTGCATGGCCTTGTAGGTGGCCTTATGCAGGGGCCAACTCGGGCCGCAGTCCAGGATGTCGGGCTCCAGGCCGGCCTTGCCCAGGATGCTCTTGACCGCCTGGATCTGGAAATCCTCGCCGTTGAGGGACCCGCAGGTGGCGGCCAACTCGGCCTGGGTGAGCCCGTACCGCCGGGCCGCCCCGCTGGTGATGAGGGGCAGGGCCTGCAAGGGCTTGGCCGCAGAGCGCATGAAGGTGGGCATGGCCGGATGGCCCAGGCCCCGGGTGCGCCGCCCGTCCGGAGTGCAAACCGCGATGGCCCCCCGGTGCACGCTTTCGGTCAGGCCGCTTCGGCGAAATTCCACCAGGGCCGGAGCGTATTCGCCCGGACCGGGGCCACCGCCCCGGGCGTGCTCATGGCTGTGATCGTGATGGTGATGACCATGGTGCCGGTAAATTAAGAAAGATTCCTGCACGGTTATACCTTTTTTCGTATATAAGTTGACAGGTACAAATGTTGGCATTACCTTTAAACCCAGAGGGAAGGTGCAACCAAGTAGCACCAACTGCATGTAAACCGCCCAAAAATGCCGGGGTAAGAATACCCCCTCTCCCCCGGGCACAATTAAGCGGAAACCTTTCCTCCCCTCCTCCCAGAAGACCTCGGGGCTTGTGTCCCGGGGTCCTCGTTTCTATACTGCCTTAATATTCTGTCTTTTTCCCGCGAGGTCAAGCCATGAGTTCAAAAGTGGTCACCGGCCTGACGAACCTCACCGCCGATCCGCCACCCAATCTGCGGGGCGCGGCCCTGGGCCTGCTGGCCAATCCGGCGGCGGTGGGCCCGGATCTGACCCCCGCCTGGCGGATGGTGGAGCGAGTCTACCCCCGGGGAATCAAGGCCCTGTTCGGTCCGCAGCACGGCTTCTTTGCCGAAAAGCAGGACAACATGGTGGAGTCGGATCACGCCGTGCATCCGGGCTTGGGGGCGCCCATCTATTCCCTATATGGCGAGACCCGCCGCCCAACCCCGGAGATGCTCACCGGCTTGGATGCCCTGTTGGTGGACTTGGTGGACGTGGGGTGCCGGGTCTACACTTTTTTCAGCACCTTGGTGGCCTGCCTGGAGGAATGCGCCACTGCCGGGGTGGCGGTGGTGGTGCTGGACCGGCCCAACCCCATCGGGCGGCGAAGCGAGGGGCCGGTGCTGCCCCCGGAGTTGATGAGCTTCGTGGGGGCCCACGCCATTCCCCTGAGCCACGGCCTCACCCTGGGGGAGCTGGCCCGCCTGGTCGTGGACGAAAGGGGCCTGGATGTGGCGCTGGAAGTTATCCCCTGCACCGGATGGCAAGGCGGCGACTTCGCCACCACCGGGTTGCCCTGGGTGATGCCCTCGCCCAACATGCCCACCCTGGACACGGCCAGGGTCTACCCCGGCCAAGTGCTTCTGGAGGGCGCCACCCTCAGCGAGGGGCGCGGCGCCACCCGGCCCTTCGAAATATTCGGGGCTCCTGGCCTGGAGCCCCAGGCGGTGCTGGCCGCCCTGGAGCCCGGGGCCATGGACGGGGCCATCCTGCGCCCGCTCAATTTCGAGCCCACCTTCCACAAGTTCGCCGGCCAGATATGCGGCGGCTTCCAGATACATGTCGCCGACCCCACGCTCTATCGCCCGGTGCGGGCCACCCTGGCCCTGCTGGGAGCCGTCAACCGGGCCCAGCCCGGCCTGTGGGGCCTGCGCCCGCCGCCCTATGAGTATGAGCATGAGCGCCGCCCCCTGGACCTGCTCTTGGGAGACGCCTCGGCGGTGGATTTGCTCCTGGCCGGGGCAACGGCTGAAGAGTTGGAGGCCCGCTGGTCGGCGGACCTGGCGGACTGGCTGGAGCGCCGGGCCGGGGCCCTGTTGTACCCGGCTTGAGTCTCTCCTCCCGAGCGGCTATCATGTAGGCAACGGCAAATCTCAGAAAAACCGGGAGAATTAAGTTTTATGCCCTTCTACACCGCCCTGCGAGGCTACACCAATAAACGGCTGGAGGAGATCGCCGAGGCCGACATACTGGTGGGCATCCCCTGCTACAACAACGAAACCACCATCGCCCACGTGGTGCAGATGGTCACCCACGGCCTGGCCGACCATTACGGCGACAAGCGGGCGGTGATCCTGGTGGCCGACGGCGGCTCCACCGACGACACCCGCGAGGTGGCCAAGGAATTCGAGATAAAGCCATGGCAGGAGAAGATAGTCAGCATCTACCGCGGCCTGCCCGGCAAGGGCAGCGCGCTCAGAGCGGTGTTCGAGGCGGCGGCTCGCCTCAAGGTGACCGCCTGCGCCATGGTGGACAGCGACCTGCGCTCCATCACCGGCGACTGGGTCAAGGCCCTTCTGGACCCGGTGATGACCAAAGGCTACCAGTACGTCTCGCCGGTGTATTTGCGCCACAAATACGACGGCACCATCACCAACAACATCGTCTACAACCTAACCCGCGCCCTGTACGGCAAGCGGGTGCGCCAGCCCATCGGCGGTGACTTCGCCATAAGCCGGGACCTGGCCAAGTTTTACGCCGAGCAGGACGTCTGGGAGAGCGAGGTGGCCCGTTTCGGCATCGACATCTGGATGACCACCAGCGCCATCACCCAGGGATTCAAGGTGTGCCAGGCCAACCTGGGCCTCAAGGTGCACGACGCCAAGGACCCGGCCTCTCATCTGGGTCCCATGTTCCGCCAGGTCATCTGGACCCTGTTCAACCTCATGGAGCGTTACGAGAGCGTGTGGACAAAGGTGGAGGGCTCCGAGCCGGTGAAGACCTTCGGCGGCTCAGGGCAGGGCGAGCCCGAGCCGGTGCGGGTGAACCTGGAAGCCATGATCGAGAACTTCCAGAGCGGCTACAAGAACTTCAGCGCCTTGTGGAAGGAGATCTTCTGCGGCGATTGCTTCAAGGCCATCGAAACCGCCTCCACCATGGACGCGGGCAACTTCAACCTTCCCACCTCGGCCTGGGTGCAGATACTCTATGAACTGGCCGCCACCTACCACGCCTGGGACCAGCACCGCATGCGGCTGTTGGATCTGGTCACTCCGCTGTACTACGCCCGGGTGGCCAGCTTTGTGCGCCAGAGCTGGGACATGACCTCCACCGAGGCCGAGGCCCTGGTGGAGGAGCAGGCCCAGCAGTTCGAGGACCACAAGGACTATTTGCTCAAGGTGTGGGGCCGGGGGGCCGGCAAGGCCAGCCTTAGTTAAACGGCTAGCGAGAGGGGATGCTGATGCTTAGAAGGGTGTCCAGCCAGGCGGCCAAGGATTCCATGCCGCCGGGCAGCCTGGTGCATGTGGGCGCGGAAGGCGCCGGCCCCATCCGCATCACCGTGTTGGAATACGACGCCCAGGGGGTGCATATCCTGGAGGAGCCCGACCCCGGCGAGATGAGCCGCCTGAAGGATGAGCCTCAGGTGGTCTGGTTCAGGGTGGAGGGGGTGCATCAGGTGGAGGTCATCGCCCGCCTGGGGGAGATATTCGGCCTGCACCCCCTGGTGCAGGAGGACATCGTCAACACCCACCAGCGACCCAAGCTGGAAGAATACGACCACTACCTGTTCATGGTGCTCAAAGATCTCAGCTTCGATCCGGAAGAGCAGGAGGTGGTGTCCCGGCAGGTGAGCGTCATCCTGGGCCGGGGCTGGGTGCTCTCCTTCACAGAGGGCGGCCGCGACCCCTTCGCCGCCGTGGCCGGGCGCATCAACGGTGGGCGGGGCCGCATCCGGCACCTGGGGTCCGACTATTTGGCCTACGCCCTCTTGGACTCGGTGGTGGACCACTACTTCGGGGTTCTGGAGGGCTTGGCCGAGAGCACCCAGACCCTGGAGGACGAACTGGACACGGCAGCCGACCAAAAAGTGCTGCAAACCCTGCACAAGCTCAAGCGCCAGGGCCTGCGCCTGCGCAAGGCGGTTTGGCCGCTCAGGGAGGTGGCCGGCTGGCTGGAGCGGGGCGAGCACGAGTTTATCGACCACGGCGTGAGGCCCTATCTGCGCGACGTGTACGACCATACGGTGCAGGTCATTGACGCCACCGAATCCTTGCGCGACAGCCTAGCCAGCCTCATGGACCTGTACCTGAGCGTGGTGAGCAACCGCATGAACCAGATCATGAAGGTGCTGACCATCATCGCCACCCTGTTCATACCCCTGACCTTCGTCGCC
The DNA here is from genome assembly GCA_018819925.1 of Pseudomonadota bacterium. Classification (GTDB taxonomy): domain Bacteria; phylum Desulfobacterota; class Desulfarculia; order Desulfarculales; family Desulfarculaceae; genus Desulfoferula. The sequence goes on along the minus strand of JAHJPG010000036.1, from coordinate 5,157 downwards.
GGGCTCTACGGCATGAACTTCAAGTACATGCCTGAACTTGAGTGGAAGTGGGCCTATTTCGCGGTGTTGGGACTGATGGGGGCGGTTACTGTTGGCATGCTCTACTATTTCTGGCGCAAGCGCTGGCTGGGGCCGGGCAGCTAGCAGGGCAGCTAGCGGGCGGAAAAATGAAGGGGCGGGGCATCGGCCCCGCCCTTGGTCGTTCGGCGTGGAGCGTTTAGCGCAAAAAGTCGTTGGTCTCCCGCTCGCGCTTGACCGTGCTCTGGGGCGCGGGGCCATAGTGGTGGCCGGGCCACACGATGGTGTCGTCGGGCAGGGTGAGGACACGGCTCTTGATGGAGCCCAGCATCTTGGGCCAGGAGCCGCCGGGCAGGTCGGTGCGGCCCACCCCGCTCACGAACAGAGTGTCGCCGGTAAATACGTGGCCCGGGGTGTACAGGCAGATGCAGCCATCGCTGTGTCCCGGGGTGGAGAGCACCTGGAGCTTCACTTCATCGCCGGCGGTGATAACCTCGCCGTCGGTCACCGTCTGGTCGGCCGGGGGCAATTCGTTGCAGCCCAGCATGCGGGCGAAATCCAGGGAGTGGGCGCTGGTCATGGCCGCCGCGTCGTCTTCGTGGATGATGATGGGCGCGCCGGTGAGCTTTTTCAGCTTGGCGTTGCCGCAGGTGTGGTCCGGGTGGGCGTGGGTGTTGACGATCTTGACGATCTTAAGGCCGTTTTCCTTGGCTTTGGCCACGATCTTTTCCTCGTTGCCCGCCGGGTCTATTACCACCGCCTCGCCGGTCTTTTCGCAGCCCACCAGATAGGCGAACACCTGCATCTGCCCCACCAGCATTTGAATAACCTTCATGGGTCCTCCCCCTGTCCGGGATCATTAATGTAAATGCTCAAACCAGAAGCCGTCTGGACTCCCGGATATTGTCTAGCTCTTGCCCGTGGCATAGGAGTGCAGGCCCGAGAGCAGCAGGTTCACCCCGAAGTAAGTGAACAGCACGCAGCCGAAGCCCACCAAGGAGAACACGGCCATGCGTTTGCCCTGCCAGCCGCGCATGAAGCGGCTGTGCAGCAGGGAGGCGTAGACCAGCCAGGTGATGAGCGACCAGGTCTCCTTGGGGTCCCAGGACCAGTAGGTGCCCCAGGCGCTGTTGGCCCAGATGCTGCCGGTCACAATGCCCGCGGTCAACAGGATGAAGCCCACCACCACGGTCTGATAGATGAGGTTGTCCAAGACCAGGGCCCGGGGCGAGGCCGGGTCCTTGGCCTGCCCGGTGGCCAGGTACATGGCCCCCAGGGCGGCGGAAATGGCGAAGCCGGCATAGCCCAGGAAGCAGGTTATGACATGGGCGATGAGCCAGTTGCTCTTGAGCGCCGGCAACAGCGGCTTGATGGCCGGGTCCAGGGACAGGGCGTATAGCATGGCCAAGAAGGCCAGGGGTATGGTGAAGGCCCCGATGGCGCGCATCCAGGTGACCAACTCGATGATCAAGTAGATCACCGCGATGGTCCAGGCGAAGAACACCAGGGACTCGAACAGGTTGGAAAACGGCGCGTGGCCTATGCCCATCTGGTGACTGGCCACCCAGCGCAGGATGATGGCCAAGGTCAGCACCGCGAAGGCCGCCCAGGTGACCCCGCTGGCCGCCCAGCCGAAGACCTTGGACTTGAAGGCCCAATGGCACAAATACAACACCGAAGCGGCCATGAAGGTGAAGGTGACCGCCACCAGGATTTGATTGCTCAAGGCTTCCATGGATCACTCCGCCTTTTTGGGACCGCCGCCCAGTTCGTGGGCCAGGCGGGACAGTAGCCGCGTCAGGCCCAGGCGGTTCTTGTTGGTGGCGCCGGCTATCTCCACCCGGGTGCGGCCCTGACCGGCGGGGCCCAGGCGCAACCACACCTTGCGGTGGCTGAAGTAGAAGGCGATGAAAAAACCGGCGACCATCATGGTGCAGCCCACCCAAATGAACCACACGCCGGGGTCGTATTTGACCTGCAAGCCGCTGTAGGGCTCGGTTTGCAGCTTGACGATCTCAAACTTGATAGGACCGGGTTGGGGCATCTTCACCCCCGGAGTGAATGCGGTGTATGCCTGGGGCTCGCCCTGGGCTTCCTGGTAGAGAATCCGGGCCACCGGGCCGTTGTACATGGCCCCCATCTCCACCCGTTCGCGCCAGCCCTGGATGGCCGCCTTGGCCCCGCCGGGAAGCTGGTTTATCGCCCGGGCCTTAAGGGTCAGGCGCTGCTTTTTGCCGTCCCGGACCAGGTCCACCTCCATGGCCTTGAGGTCGTTGCCATAGGAGGACTGGTAGAAATCGATGCCCTGATATTCGGCCGGGTCGTTGACGATGAGGCTGGATTTCTGCGTCTCCTTGCCCCCGTCGATGAAAGTGACCTCGCTGCGATACTCACTGGGCATGCCGTTGGGGTAGTAGGAGATGTCGAACTTGTCCAGGCGCACGGAAAAACCCAAGGGCCGGGGCTGGCCGTTGTCCAAGGTCATGTGGTCCACGCTCTGGCCCACCGGTATGTTCACGAAGCCGGCATACCCCCAGAAGTTGCCCACCAGGGCCCCGGCCATGATCACCAGCACGCTGGTATGCACCACGTAGACCCCGAAGCGGGACCAGCCGCCTCTCTGGGCGAAAAGCACGGTGCGCTCCTGGTCCTTGGCCTGGGCGCTGGGGCCCACCAGGCGCTCCAGCACCCGCCGGGCCCGGTCCAGGTTGGTCCCCGGCTCGCCGGACAGGTTGAAGCTGTCCTTGGCCTTGCGCATGGCCCCCGCCTCCTGGGCCGGGTCCTTGCCCAAAATGCGCAGGGTCAACGAGAGCCGGTTCAGGGAGCAGATGACCAAGTTGGCCGCCAGCAGGGCCATTATCAGCACGAACCAGGGGGCGTGGTAAAGGTCCTGGAGCCCCAGGGCCGAGATGAAGCGCCAGCCCGCCTCGCCGTAGGCGCGCACATAGGCGGCGGCGCCCTCTTTTTGGGGAATCAGAGTGCCGGCGATGGAAAGCACGGCCAAGAGCAGCAACAGAAAAAAGGACAACTTCACCGAAGCGAAAAAGTCCCAGATTTTTTCCAAGGGTGGTTTTCGCGGTTGGTCCTGGCTCACGCGGCCTCCTAGGCGAGGTTGCCGAAAAAACTGAGAGGTAAAGCTACCATAGGGCTATGGTAGGGGCAACCGCCGGCCCGGGTGTTGGGGGCGCCGGGGTTTGCCAGGAATTGGTGCGGCCGGGTCAAGGGAAAACCAGCTCGGGGTTAACCCCGGGGAGGATGAGCCAAACCGTTCAGGCTCACCGCGCCGCGCCCCAGGAGGTCGTGCAGATGCACCAGGCCCAGCAGCTTTCCAGTTGGGGCCACCACGGGCAGGGCGGTGATTTGCTTTTCCTCTATGGTGTGCAGGGCCTCGGCGGCCAAGGTTTCCGGGCCAACGGTGAGCGGGTCCCGGGTCATGAACTGGCTCACCGGGGCGTTGTCCAAGCGTAGGCCCGCGACCACCGCCCGGCGCACGTCGCCGTCGGTGAAAATGCCCTTCAAGAGGCCCCGGCTGGTGATGAGCACCGTGCCCAGGTCGCCCTGGTCCATGACCTTGACCGCCTGGGAGATGGGCGTGGACGGGCGCACCGCCGGCACGGCCTTGCCCTTGGTCATGATCTCGCGAACCCTGAGGGACAGGCGCTGGCCCAGGCTGCCCCCGGGGTGGTGGCGGCGGAAGTCCTCGGCCCGGAAGCGATGCTTTTCGATGAGCACCACGGCCAGGGCGTCGCCCATGGCCAGGGCTGCGGTGGTGGAGGCGGTGGGGGCCAGGCCCAGCGGGCAGGCCTCGCGCTCCACGCCGCAGTCGATGACCAAATCCGCGGCCAGGGCCAAAGGCGAGTCCAGACCGCCGGTCATGGCCACCACTTTGGCTCCGTGGTCCTTGAGCTGGGGCACCAGGGTGACTAATTCGTCGCTGCGCCCGCTGTGGCTCAAGGCCAAGACCACGTCGCCGGGGCTCACCATGCCCAGGTCGCCGTGCAGGGCCTCCACCGGGTGCAGGAAAATGGAGGTGGTGCCGGTGGAGCTGAGGGTGGCGGTTATCTTGCGGGCCACTATGCCGCTTTTGCCGATGCCGGTGGTTATCACCTTGCCCGGCGAGGCCAAAATCATTTCCACCGTCTGCTCAAAGCTGGGGCCGAGACGTTTTTTGAGCCGCTCTATGCCCTGAGCCTCGATGCTCAGAACCTCGCGGGCGATTCTCAGTATTTGTGACAAAGGCTTTATTGCTCCAAGCAGTACTTTCCGGCCCCTTGGTCTACCGGCACGGGATACTCGCCGTCAAAGCAGGCCAGACAGAAGCCTTGGCGGCTGACCGATGTGGCGGTCAGGAGGCCGTCGATGGAGAGATAGCCCAGCGAGTCCAGGCCCAGCATGTTTTTAATTTCTTCCACCTTGTGGTCGCTGGCGATGAGTTCGCCCTTGGTGGAGAAGTCGATGCCGTAATGGCAGGGGTAGCGGTGGGGCGGGCAGGACACAACCATATGCACCTCGGCGGCCCCCACGTTGCGGATGTTTTGCACGCGGGCCATGGTGGTGGTGCCCCGGATGATGGAGTCCTCCACTATGACCACCTTTTTGCCCTTTATCAGCTCTCGCACCGGGTTGAGTTTTACCCGCACCCCGAAATCGCGCATGTCCTGGCTGGGCTGAATGAAGGTGCGCCCCACGTAGTGGTTGCGGATCATGCCCATCTCAAAAGGCAACCCGGCCGCGCTGGCATAACCCAGGGCGGCGTAGTTGCCGCTGTCGGGGAAGGGCATCACCAGGTCCGCGTCGGGGTGGGGGTACTCCAGGGCCAGCTGGGCTCCCTGGCGCTTGCGCACCTCGTATACGGTCTGGCCGAAGATATAGCTGTCGGGCCGGGCGAAGTAGATGAACTCGAAGATGCAGTGGGCGTGGCGCTGCTGCTTGAAGGGCTTGACGCTACGCAGGCCGTTTTTGTCGATGAACACCACCTCGCCGGGCTCCACTTCCCGGATGAAGCGGGCGTCGATGAGGTCCAGGGCGCAGGTTTCGCTGGCCACCACGTAGGCGTCGCCCAAGACCCCCAGACACAGGGGGCGGAATCCCTGGGGATCGCGGGCGGCCACCAGGGTGTTTTCGGTCATGAACAAGAAG
>JAHJPG010000035.1 GCA_018819925.1 Pseudomonadota bacterium | reverse complement strand
GGGTGAAGTCGCCGTCGGCCACCCGCTGGGTCTGCCAGGTAAGATGATTGAAATGGGCTTGCAGGGTTTTCAGTGCCCCGGCCATGGTGCCCTTGGCCGTTATCTTCACCGAAATATCGCCGCTGGCCAGGGCCAAGGCGGATTCCCTGACGGCCAAGAGGGTGTCGCAAAGCTCCCGCAGGGGCGCATGCCCCCCCAAGGGGCCGTCTATTTCCTTTGGGGGGTGTTTGGCGTTGATCACCGCCAGCAAAAGGGCGATGGCCTCGTCGAGCAGCCCCGACTCTGGGGATGGCGCTGAAGGCGGGATAATAACGGCCTTGGTGGCCAAGCAGGCGGCAAGGTGGGTCAGACGCTCCATCTGCTCCGGGCTCGGATCGGGCAGGGCCCGCTCCAGCTCCCGGCCCATGGCTCGGAATATTTCCAATGTCCTTTCTTGTGACACGTCCTAGCCCACCACCTCGGCGGTGAAGCGGCAGGTGCGGTCGCCGGTGCACCAGCAGTCCACTTCCTTTACCTTGAACTTGCGTCCGGTGAAGCTCTCCAGCAGCCCGGCGATGAAGCCTTCGTCGTAGACGCAGATCTCGTAGTCCAACTCGGGAAGCCCTGAGCAGTCCAGGTCTTCGGACACGGTGACCACTAAGGCCCCGGCCTCCAAATCGGCCTTTTCCATCCGCAGAATGCCGATGCCCATGTCTTTGAGCACTTTTTGCAGGGAGCGCACGAACTCGTTGAAGTCGTTTTGCTGGCCCAGAACGTTTCTATAAAATTCGTTGCCCGCCAGATAGCCAGCCTGGTAGAAAAGCTCGTCGGCTTTTTCCTTGCCCAGGTTTTGCTCCAGCACATCGCGAATACAAAACTGCATCAAACGGTACACTTCCAGACGAGTCGAGGGGCCCAGGTTGGGCCGTCCCAGGGCGAGGTCGCCCAACAGGTCCCATGAAAACTGGTACTTGCGCTCCACGGCGGACCTCCCATCACGTTGTCAACGTATACTTCAACGCTGCCTGTGAATTTTTCACCTAAAAATTTAGCATCTTCTCGCCTCGGACCATAGGCTTAAAGTCCCGGCTGGGTCAGCCCTGGAACAGGGGGGAGGCAGAAAGCCAGCCGTGGTGTGGCCAAACGTGGGCAGGGCCGTGAACGATCCTCGCGAGATCAATGATCCGCGGGACGGGCCCGGTGGCACAATACCTGCGCAAGCGGCCGGGCGGCCGCATGGGGCCCATCCTAAATACCTTTTCGGAGTTTGATGTGTAACATCATAAAATAAAAGGTAAAAAAACATAAAGCCTCTTCTGCTTGACAAGCGGCTTTTAAATAGGTAATTTAATACCAGAATAACCCAATAGGGACGTTGGACATGCAGCATCTTTTGAAAATATCCGAGGCGGCCTCGCTGGCCCTGCACACCATGGGGCTGTTGGCCTCCCGGCCCGGCGAGCAGGTTTCCACTCGGGAGCTGGCCGGGCGCTTGAAGGTTTCCGAGGCCCATTTGGCCAAGGTGATGCAGCGCCTGGGCAGGGCGGGTTTGGTGCGCTCCCAGCGGGGGCCCAAGGGCGGATTCGCCCTGCAACGCAAGCCCGAGGACATCACCCTCCTGGATGTCTACGAGGCCACCGAGGGGCCCTTGAAGGAGCGGCGCTGCTTGTTGGGAAACCCCATGTGCAGTGGAAACTGCATCCTGGGGGGGTTGCTGGAAAGGGTGGGGGACGAGGTGCGCGACTACTTCTCCACCACCCGGCTTTCCGACCTTAAGGACACTTTCAGGCAGGAGGCGGTCAATGCCTAGTACCAGGGACATCATCCATATCGACGAGGAATTGTGCAACGGCTGCGGCCAGTGCATCTTGGACTGCGCCGAGGGGGCCCTTCAGCTGGTGGACGGCAAGGCCCGCTTGGTGGGTGAAATTTATTGCGACGGCCTGGGGGCCTGTTTGGATGGTTGCCCCACCGGCGCGCTGACCATCGAAAAGCGCCAGGCCGATGAATTTGACGAGCAGGCGGTGGAGGATTTGCTGGCCAAGCAGGGCAAGCCGGCCCACGGTGAGCCCGCCCAGCCCGCGGCCCCTCAGGCTCTGCCCAGCGCAGGCGGCTGCCCGGGCCACGCGGCCATGAGTCTGTCGCCCCCGGCCCCGGCCTCGGAGGAGGACGACTGGCCCAGCCCCAGCCAGTTGGGCCACTGGCCCATAAAGCTGCAATTGCTCTCGCCCCAGGCTCCTTTCCTCAAGGGCGCGGATCTGCTGCTGCTGGCCGACTGCGCGGCGGCCTCCCTGCCCGACCTGCACCGGCGCTTTCTGCCCGGCCGGGCCATCGCCTTGGCCTGCCCCAAGCTGGACGATCCCCAGGCCCACGTGGACCGGCTGGCCGCTCTTTTGGCCGGGGGAGGCATGCGCTCCCTGACCGTGGTGCATATGGAGGTGCCCTGCTGCTCGGGCCTGAACCATATAGTGGAGCAGGCCATGAAGCGCTCCGGTGCCAAGCTGCCGGTGGGCGAGATGGTCATCTCCCGCACCGGCAAGGTGCTGGGCAAGCGCAACCTGTCCTGGAGCCTGGCGGCCTAGCATGACTCGTGGGCGGGACATCGCCTGGGCCCCAGAGGCGGCCCTGGCCCTAAAGGGAGTGCCGGTGTTGGTGCGCCCCTTGGCCCGCCGCAAGGTGGAGGAGCGGGTGCGCGGCGAGGGCCGGGCCCAGGTGAACCTGGCCGACTTCAGCGCGGCCGAGGCCCGCTTCCGGGCGGTGATGGGCGGCAGGAGTGAAAAGGAACTGGCCCATCTTTTGCCCGCCGCCAACCGCCCCGGCGCATCCCTGGTGGTGCTGGAATCCTGCCGGGCCAAGCTTTCGGGCTGCCCCAACCTGCTTTTGGACACCGACCCCTGGCGCGAGGCCCTGGAGGGGTGGCTGGAAGAGAACCAGGTCAGCGAACGGCTGCGGGCCAAGGTGGACGGCGATCAGGTGCTGTTCCATCACAAGCTGCGCCTGTCCCTGGCCGGTTGCCCCAACGGCTGCTCGCGCCCCCAGATCGCCGATCTGGCCCTGGTGGGAACCGTGAGTCCCGCCTTCGACCCCGACGATTGCACCGCCTGCGGCGCTTGCGCCGCAGCCTGCCCCGACGGCGCAATCGCGGTGTCCGAGGCGGTCATTTGGGACCCGGCCAGCTGCCTGGGTTGCCGCGAATGCTCCCAGGCCTGCCCCACCGGGGCGGTGAGCCTGGGCCCGGTCCGGGCCCGGGTGCTCATGGGCGGCAAGCTGGGACGCCATCCTCACTTGGCCCGCGAGGTGGCCACGGTGGACAGCCCGGCCCAGGCGGTGGCCCTCATGGGAAGGGCCATGGACGATTACATCGAAAACGCCCCCCAGGGAGAGCGCTTCGCCGCCTGGTGGGCCAGTCAGCATAAGGAGGGGGAGTGATGGCTCAGACCATGTGCCCCGGTCAAGACACCAAGTTTTGGGGACCCAATGATATCTTCGAGACCGCCTGCGCTCACTGCGGGGCTCAGATCGAGTTCTTCAAGGACGACGCCTCGCGCCGCTGCCCCGGCTGCGGCCAAAAGGTGGCCAACCCCAAGCTCAACCTGGGCTGCGCCCAGTGGTGCGAGCACGCCAAGGAGTGCCTGGGCTACGACCCCAAGGAGGCCCTGGCCGAGCACGCCGCCGCCGGCGGGGGCGGCGTGCCGCTGCTGGAGCGCCTGCTGGAGGCCATGAAGGCCACCTTCGGCCGCGACGCCAAGCGCATCGAACACGCCCAGGCGGTTTTGGCCAACGCCCAGGAGCTTATGAAGGCCGAGGGCGGCGACCCCAAGGTGATTCTGGCTGCGGCGGTGCTGCACGACATCGGCATCCAGGCGGCCGAGGCCAAGCACGGCTCGTCCGCGGGGCGCTGGCAGGAAGTGGAAGGCCCGCCCATAGCCGAGGCCATAATGAAGGACCTGGGCCTGGACATGGAAACCCGCGACCACGTGGGGCGCATCATCGCCAACCACCACTCGGCCAAGGACATCGACACCACCGAGTTCCGCGTCATCTGGGACAGCGACTGGCTGGTGAACATCCCCGAAGAGTTCCCGGACATCAGCCAAGAGAAGATGGCCAAGCTCATCGGCAAGGTCTTCAAGACCGCCGCCGGCCGGGGTCTGGCCAGAAAGCGCTTCTTGGCCGCCTAGCCTCACCAAAAGCCAAGCCGAAATTCGGGCCGGGAGGGAATCGCCCTCCCGGCCCGTTTTGCTCCTCGCTTGATGCCCGGCGGGGGTGGCCGCTAGGCGGCTCCCTTTTTCTTTCTTTCGTCGATGTCGCCGGGATACATCACCGCTTCGTGGCCCCGCTCGCCGGTGCGGATGCGGATGGCCTCGTCCACGGGGTAGACGAAGATCAGCCCGTCGCCCGCCTCGCCGGTGCGGCCGCCTTCCAGGATGGCTTGGATGGTGTCGTCCACGTTTTGCTCGCTCAGGATGATGTTGATCTGCATCTTGGGCAGCATGTCCACCTGATAGGTGCCCGAGCGCCCGGCCAGGGTGATGCCGCCCTGGCGGCCTTGGCCCCGGATTTCAAAGACGTTCATCCCCCGGATGCCCATTTTGTGCAGGGCGTCCTTGACGTCGTTGAGCTTGTCTTCGCGGATTATGGCTTCTATCTTCTTAAGCATCGCTTTATGTCTCCTTGAATCCCGAGAGGGCCCGCCCTAGGTGTAAGCCCGCTCGCCGTGCTCGGAAAGGTCCAGGCCCACTTCCTCTTCCAGGGTGGCGACCCGGAGGCCCATGGTTGCGGCCAGAATTTTGGCCAGGGCATAGGTGACCAGGAACACGAAGCAGATGGTCACCACCACGCTGATGGCCTGGATGCCCAACTGGCCGGGGTTGCCGTAAAACAGGCCCGCGGCCTGGTTGACCTCCGGGGCGGCGAACAGGCCGGTGGCCAGCGCGCCCCAGGTGCCGGACATGCCGTGGCAGGCCCAGACGTCCAGCGACTCGTCCAGGTTGCGCCTCTGGCGGAAGCGGATGGCGTAGTAGCTGATGGGGGCCGCGATGGCCCCTATGGCTATGGCGCCCAGGGGGGTGACGAAGCCCGCCGCCGGGGTGATGCCCACCAGGCCCACCACTGCGCCGGTGGCGATGCCCAATACGCTGGGCTTGCCCGCGTCGGCCCAGGAAACCAGCATCCAACTCACCGCGGCGGCGGCGGCGGTGTTGGTGTTCACGAAAGCGTAGGCGGCCAGGCCGTCGGCGGCCAGGGAACTGCCTGCGTTGAAGCCGAACCAGCCGAACCACAACAGGCCCGCGCCCAAAACGGTGTAGGGGATGTTGTGGGGCTCCATGGGCGCCTTGGGAAAGCCCTTGCGGGGGCCGATGGCCATGGCGAAGGCCAGGGCGCTGAATCCGGCGGCGATATGCACCACCGTGCCGCCCGCGAAGTCCAGGGCCCCCATGGCTCCCATCCAGCCGCCGTCGCCCCATACCCAGTGGCACAGGGGATCGTAGACGATGGTGGCCCAGAGCACCGCGAAGACCAAAAAGGTCTTGAAGCGGATGCGCTCCACGAAAGCGCCGGTGATCAACGCCGGGGTGATGACCGCGAACATCATCTGAAAGGCGGCAAAGGCCAGGTGGGGGATGTTGCCCGAGTAGGGTCCCGGCGCGCCTGTGACCCCGGAAAAGCCCAGGAAGCTAAGGTCGCCGAACAGGCCGGCCACGTTGTTGCCAAAGGCAAGGGTGTAACCGTAGAGCACCCACTGCACCGAGATCACGCCCATCATGATGAAGGACAGGTTCAAGGTGGAAAGGATGTTCTTTTTGCGAACCATGCCTCCGTAGAAAAAGGCCAGGCCGGGGGTCATGAGCAGGACCAAAGCCGTGCTGGTCAGAATCCAGGCAGTGTCGCCTGCGCTGATGGGGTTGGCCATGACTACTGTCTCCTAAGCAGCAAAGGGTTGGTGTCTCTTAAAGCTGGGTCCTAATCCGCAACCCGCCGCGAGGTCAGGTTTGACCCGCGTGGCGAGACTGTTTGGGCCACATGGTTCGCAAGCTTGATGCCAAAATTGGTAAAAGCGTTAAAAATTAGTAATAAAAGCTGGTTAGATGATGTGGGCTTCCAATGGGCGCACCAGGAAAAGCTACCTTGTGGTAGGCTTGCCCTGGCCTGTTTCCTGCCGCCGGGAGCCACCCGGAGGCTTAGGGAGGGGGTGGGGGCGATTCCACCCACGGGAGGCGGCAAGAGCCTTAGTTGAAATAGTCTCGTTAAAACAATGCGATGCCGTGGAAGGCTTGCCAGGCGCTACCTGTGGGTATGGTGAAAAATGAAAACATACCAAACGGTAGCAATATTCGGGAGCGCCTTGGCGGAGGCGGTATATTCGCTGGCCAGGCCCGGTTGGCCATATTCCAATTTGGCAAGGCGGCCCGCCAGGCTCCTTGACCCCTATACAAATTCCGGGTATATATGCAAAATTCCTAGCGGTACCCTGCGGGACCCTCCAACCTAGCAGAGAAAGGCGGCGGCGGTTTGGCCATCCAGGCGGTCAGAGGCATGAAGGATTTGCTGCCCCCCGAGGCTCCCAAGTGGCGCTTTATCGAGGCCACGGCCCGGGAGGTGTTCGGCGCCTTCGGCTTCAACGAGTTGCGCACACCCATCTTGGAGCGCACCGAGTTGTTCGCCCGGTCCATCGGCGAGGAAACAGACATAGTTTCCAAGGAGATGTACACCTTTGCCGACCGCAGCGGCGACTCCCTGACCATGCGCCCCGAGGCCACCGCCGGAGTGGTGCGGGCCTTTTTGGATAACAAACTCCACGCCGCCCCCGGACCCCACAAACTGTTCACCATAGGCCCCATGTTTCGCCACGAGCGCCCCCAAAAGGGCCGCTTGCGCCAATTTCACCAGCTCGATTGCGAGGTCCTGGACGACGCCGGGCCCCAGAGCGACGCCGAGCTTCTGGTCATGGCCAGCCACCTGCTGGACCGCCTGGGGGTGCGCCAGGTCACCCTGGTGCTCAACTCCCTGGGCTGCCCCGACTGCCGCCCGGTGTTCAAGCAGGAGCTTTTGGACTACTTCGAGGGCGGCAAGGGCGCGCTGTGCGAGGACTGCCGGCGGCGTCTGGCCGGCAACCCCCTCAGGGTGCTGGACTGCAAGCAGGAGGGCTGCAAGCGCATCGCCCAGGGCGCGCCGCTCATCAGCGAATCCTGGTGCCAAGGCTGCCGGGAGCATTTCGGCCAGGTGCGGCGCTTGCTCACCATGGCCGGCGTGGCTTATGAAACAGACCCCAAGCTGGTCCGGGGCCTGGACTACTACACCCGCACCGCCTTTGAGTTCAAGACCACCCAACTGGGAGCCCAGGATGCGGTGGGCGGCGGCGGGCGCTATGATGGGCTTGTAGAGGCCCTGGGCGGCCCGGCCACCCCGGCCATCGGCTTCGCCCTGGGTGTGGAGCGCCTGGCTCTGCTGTTGGAAGATCGGCCCGAGTGGCAGCAGGGCCCCAGCCTGTTCATCGCCGCCCTGGGCGACGAGCCCCGGGATTGGGCCTTTGGCGCGGCCCAGGAGCTGCGCCGGGCCGGGATCTGGGTGGAGATGAGTGCGG
>JAHJPG010000034.1 GCA_018819925.1 Pseudomonadota bacterium | reverse complement strand
CGGGTTGAGCAGGCCTACAACGCCCTGGTGCGCGGCCAGGGCCGCCTGGCGGGAGACCTTATAACCGCGGTGGAGGAGGACTACTCCAACCAGGAGTTTGACGAGTTCATCAAGCCCACGGTGCGCATGAACGAAGACAGCCAACCGGTGGGGCGCATCAAGGACGGCGACGCGGTGATCTTCTTCAACTTCCGGGCCGACCGCGCCCGGGAACTGACCTGGGCCCTCAACCAGCCTGATTTTAAAGAGTTCGATGTGCATGACCGGCCCAAGCTTGGTTATTACGTGTGCATGACCGAATATGACCAGCACCTGAACGTGCCCGTGGCCTTCCCCCCAAATGCCCTGGAAGACACCCTGTCCGACGTGGTGTCCCGCGCGGGCAAGAGCCAGCTGCACATTGCCGAGACCGAGAAGTACGCCCACGTCACCTTTTTTTTCAACGGCGGGGTGGAAGACCCGGTGCCCGGTGAAGACAGAGTGCTCATCCCCTCCCCCAAGGAGGTGAACACCTACGACCAGAAGCCGGCCATGAGCGCGGTGGAAGTCACCGACGAGGTACTGGGGCGCATAGCCGCCGACCGCTACGACCTCATCGTCATGAACTACGCCAACGGCGACATGGTGGGCCATACTGGAGTGATGGCTGCGGCGGTTCAAGCCATGGAGACCCTGGACCGCTGCCTGGCCCGAGTGGTGCCGGCGGTGCTGGGAGCCGGGGGTCTGGTGGTGCTGACCGCCGACCACGGCAACGCCGAACAGATGATAGACCCGGACACCGGAGGCCCCTACACCGCGCACACGGTGAGCAATCCGGTGCCCCTGATCCTCATAGACCCCCAAAGGTCAAAGGAGAACCTGCGCTCCGGCGGAGCCCTGCGCGACGTGGCCCCCACGGTCCTGGCGTTGATGGGGCTGTCCCAGCCCGCCGCCATGACCGGCAAGAGCCTGATCGAACCAGGAGGGTAGAGTTATGGCCCAGCGTCTGCTCTGTCTGCTGCTTTGCCTGGCCCTGCTGGCCGGCTTTATGCCGCCGCCGGCAAGCGCCCTGATCAGCTTGGACGAAGAGCGCAAAATGGGCGAGGAGTCCTTTCGCGAGATAATGGCCTCCATTCCCCTGGTGGACGATCCCGACATCGTGGACTACGTGCGGGGCCTGGCCAAGCGATTGGAAGTCCACGTGCAGGACAAGCCCTTCCCCTTCCGTATCTACGTGGCCGACCTGGGGGAGATGAACGCCTTCGCCATTCCCGGCGGATTCATTTTCATGTTCCGGGGCATGATGACCACCCTGGAGAGCGAGGCCGAGTTGGCCGGGGTGCTGGCCCACGAAATGGGCCACGTCTGGCGCAGGCACCTGGCCCACCGCATGCAGAAATCCACCCCCGTAAACATCGCCACCCTGGCCGGCCTGCTGGCCGGAGTGCTCCTGGGCGGGGCCGTTTCTCCTGCCCTGGGCCAAGCCGTGACCATGGGCTCGGTGGCCGGCGGAGCGCAGAAGCAGCTGGCCTTCAGCCGGGAGGACGAGCAGGAGGCCGACTGGGCCGCGTTCAAAACCATAACCGCGGCCGGCTACCCGCCTCAAGAGATGGAGCGCAGCTTCCAGCGCATTTGGAAAATAGAAAGCTACATGGGCGGCAACGCCCCCATATACCTGCGCACCCACCCCACCGGCCCCCAACGCATGGAGGCCATGTCCAGCATGGCTCGTCAGTGGAAGGGCAAACCAATCCACTATGACAACAGCGAGTTCTTGCGCATCCAGACCCGGCTTATCGCCCTGTACGACCCCGAGGGCGAGGCCGAAAAAATACTGGGCAACCGCCGCCTGTCCGACCCCAACAGCCCCTATCCCCTCTACGGCCTGGGCCTGTTGGCCATGCGCCGGCACCGCTATGAAGCTTCCCTGGGGTTTTTGGAGCGCCTGGGGCAGCTTTGGCCGGACAACGTCTACCAGATCAGGGCCGAGGGCGTCTGCCGCTTGCTCATGGGCCAAAACGCCCAGGCCGAGGCCCTGCTCAAGCGGGCCTTGAAACTCAAGCCGGGCGACCCCGACACCTTGCTGGCCCTGGGTCAGGCCTACCAGCGCCAGGGGCGGCTGAATGATTCCACCGAGGTGCTGCGCCGCCTGTTGGCGCTGGACACGGAAAACCACGCCGCCCTGTATGAGCTGGGAGTCAGCCTGGGGCGCTTGGGACAGGTGGGCGAAGCCTCCCTCTACCTGGGCTTGGCCTTCAAGCAAAGACACAATTACCGCTCGGCCAGGTACCACCTGAACCGGGCGGTCAACAACCTGGCGGACAAACCTGAGCTGCGCGCCAAAGCCGAAAAGGCCCTGGAGCAGATCGACGACCAAGCCCGCCGCCAACGAAAGCGTCAGGCCAAGGAAGAAGAGCAACGCCAAGGTCAGCCCGCTTTGGGCAGAGGCCCCTGGCGCGACCTTTCCACCATCCCGGCGCGGCCATCTAGCCGCTAAAAGCGGCAATAGGGAGACTTAATGCGGAAGTTAGCATTGCTGTTGGGGCTGTGCCTGTGCCTCGTCCTGCCCTCCATGGCCCTGGCCGCCGGCCAGCCCGACGCCAAGGACGTGGCGCAACGCCTCCAGGCGGCCCAGGAATATTGGAAGCTGGCTCAAGTGCGCCAACAGATCACCGAAACCGTGGAACGCATCTCCACCCAGCTGCCGCCCGAGCAGCAGAAAAAATTCATCGCCCAGTTCAAGGCCTTCTTTGACCAGAAGCGCATGGACAGCATCAAGAAGCGCTGGGTGGTCATGTGCGCCGATGCCTTTACGGCCAAGGAGCTAAAGGCCATGGTGAAGTTCTACGGCTCGCCCGAGGGAATCGCCATCCGCGACAAGATGCCGGCGCTCATGCAAGGCAACGCCAAGATCATCGGGGGGGAGTTGAGCGAATTCATCAAGCAGGAACAGGCCCGCATGGCCGCGGAAAAGCCCGCGCCCCCGGCCCCCAAGGCCCCCGCCGCCAAGGAAGACAAGCCCGCGGATAAAAAGTCCAAGAACTAGCCAGCGGCAATCCATAAAAATGAAGCGGGCGTCCGGCCAAGCCGGGCGCCCGCTATATTTTGCCGAAGAAAGGCCCTACTTCTTGCGTTCGCCGGTGCGGTCGTAGTGGCCGAATTGCATGGTGAAGACGGCCCTGCCCTGGGTGGCGGAGCGCAGGTCGGTGCTATAGCCGAACATGTCCCGCAGGGGGACCAAGGCCTTGATCACGTTGGCCGCGCCCTTGGGCTCCACCGCCTCCACCGAGCCGCCCCGGGCGTTCAGGTCGCCGATGACCTCGCCCATGAACTCCTCGGGTACGATGACCTCCACATTCATGATGGGTTCCAAGAGCGCCGGCGCTCCCTGTTCCAGGGCCTTTTTGAGGGCCAGTGAGCAGGCCAGGCGGAACCCCAGCTCGGTGGAGAGGCCGGGGGTGAATTTGCCTCCGATGACCGTAACAGACGTATCCACCACCGGATAGCCCATTACCACCCCGGAGGTGAGGCCCTCCTCAACCGCTTTGCCCAAGACGGCGTGGTAGTTGGGCGGCACCAGTTCGGCGTCGGCCTCCACCCGGAAGGTGTTGCCGCCGCCCCTGGGATTTGGCTTAAGGGCCAGGGTGACCTCGCCCATCTGGCGCTCGCCGCCCAGTTCGCGGTCAAAGCCCATGGTGGCTTCAGACTCGCGGGTCACCGTTTCGCGGTAGACCACCTGGGGCCGGCCCACGTTCACGTCCAGGTTGAATTCGCGCTTCATGCGATGCACCAGGACATCCAGGTGCAGCTCGCCCATGCCGCTGATGATGGTCTGGCCGGTGTCCTCGTCTTGGCGCACCCGGAAGGTGGGGTCTTCGTCGGCCAGCTTTTCCAGGCTGGCGGCCACCTTGTCCTGGTCGCCCACGGTCTTGGGCTCCACGGCCACGCTGATAACCGGCTCGTAGGTGTCGATGGCCTCCAGCATGATGGGCCGGTCGCGGGTGGCCAGGGTGTCGCCGGTGCTGCTGTTCTTTAGCCCCATCACCCCCACGATTTCGCCGGCCTTGGCCTCGTCCAGGCGCTCGCGTTTGTTGGCGTGCATGCGCAGGATGCGGGCCACCTTTTCGTTTAGGCCCTTGGCCACGTTGTAGATCTCGGCCCCGGCCTTGAGGGTGCCCGAATAGACCCGCACGTAGACCAGCTTGCGCCCCTGGTCCATCTGCACCTTGAAAACCAGGGCGGAAAGCGGCGCGGCGTCATCGGCCTGGCGCCGCTCGGGCTCGCCGGTCACCGGGTCCAGGCCCTCGATGGCCGGCACGTCCAGGGGCGAGGGCAGGTAATCCACCACCGCGTCCAGCACCGGCTGCACTCCCTTGTTGCGCAGGGCGCTGCCCGCGAACACCGGCACAATCTTCAGGCCGCAGCAAGCCTTGCGGATGGCGGCCTTGAGTTCCTTGACGGGAACCTCCTCCTCGCCCAGGTAAAGCTCCATGATCGCATCGTTGGTTTCGGCCACCGCCTCCAGCAGGGCCTCCCGGGCCAGAGCGGCCTCCTCGGCCATCTCCTCGGGTATGGGCAGACGCTGGTAGCTGGCTCCCAGCTCCTCTTCCTCCCAGAGCAGGGCCTCCATGGAGATCAGGTCTATCACCCCTCGAAAGGTGTCCTCGACTCCCCAGGGAATGGTGAGGGGCAAGGGGTTGGCCCCCAGGCGCCCACGCATCTGATCGAGCACCGCCTGGAAATCGGCCCCGATGCGATCCATCTTGTTGATAAAGGCGATCTTGGGCACCCGGTAGCGGTCGGCCTGGTGCCACACCGTCTCGGATTGGGGCTCCACCCCGCCCACCGCGCAAAAAACCGCGATAACCCCGTCCAACACCCTGAGGCTGCGCTCCACCTCGATGGTGAAGTCCACGTGGCCCGGGGTGTCGATGATGTTCAGGGTTTGGTCCCGCCACTGGCAAGTGGTGGCCGCGCTGGTGATGGTGATGCCCCGTTCCTGCTCCTCGGCCATCCAGTCCATGACTGCGGTGCCCTCGTGCACCTCACCGATCTTGTGGGTTCGGCCGGTGTAATAGAGCACCCGCTCGGTGAAGGTGGTCTTGCCCGCGTCGATGTGGGCCACCACTCCGAAGTTGCGGGTCTTTCTGAGGCGGGCTTCGCCGGCCATGGGTTCGGTGCTCCTAAATCATGGGAAAAAAATGGCCGCCGGATACCTGGCGGCTGCATGAAAACGTTATACTTGACCCGCCCGCTTGTCAAGCCGAGGGCCTGGCCCCGCCCCTGGGGAGGCGTCGGGCTCCGGAGCATCCACCGCGCACCCAACGGAGAAGACCGTGTCCACCAGCCAACGCCTGAACGAGCTTTATCAGCGTCTCTTGGACGCCTACGGACCCTTGGGCTGGTGGCCCGGGGAGAGCCCCTTCGAGGTCATGGTGGGGGCGGTGCTCACCCAGAACACCAATTGGGCCAACGTGGTCAAGGCCATCGCCAACCTGAAGCGGGCCGGGGTGCTCTCCCTGCCCGCCCTCGGCGCCCTGGAGCGTCCCCGCCTGGCCCAGCTCATCCGCCCGGCCGGCTACTACAACCTCAAGGCGGGCCGTCTGGCCAACCTCCTGGCCATGGTCAATGAGCGCTACGAGGGCGACCTGGAGTGGTTCTTCGCCCAATCCACCGGGGAGATGCGCCGAAGCCTCTTGGCAGTGAAAGGCGTGGGCCCGGAAACCGCCGACAGCATATGCCTGTATGCCGCGGGCAAGCCGGTGTTCGTCATCGACGCCTACACCTTCCGCATCCTGGGCCGCCACGGCCTGGCCGATCAGGACATGGGCTACTTCGAGTTGCAGGAGCTGTTCATGGACGCCCTGCCGGCGGACGCGGCCATGTTCAACCAGTTTCACGCCATGTTGGTGAACCTGGGCAAGGACCGCTGCAAAAAGACCAACCCCGTTTGCCAGGGCTGCCCGGCCGAGGGCTGGTAGGATTCCACCCTTCTGCTGCGCCCGGATACAGGAATTGTTGGGTTTCGCTTCGCTCTACCCAACCTACATGACGGCTTGGTCGCTGTGCCCCTTGCGACGACAAAGAGGTCGGCGGCACAGTCAGGTGTTCGTGGTCAAGGCGTCCGGCGAGCGAAAGGCGCAGATGTAGCGGAGCCTACATCGAGCCTTGAGCGACGCCGGCAACGCAGCCCCCGGGCAGTTGGAGAAGCCGCCGCTACTTCCTCGCTGCCTTGACCGCCGCCTTGGCCTCGGACAAACGCCGGTAGGCCTCGGGGAACAGGGTCTTGGCCTCGGTGTGGGGCAAAAACTGGCTGCCGGTGTAGTTGTCCATATAGCCCGGGGCCACCGAAAGCTCGAAGTTGGTCATCTGGTCCACGATGTCGCCCACCTCGGCCCTGAGCGGGTTGCTCATTGCCACCAGGCGCGCGCCCAAGAGCGAGCCGTTGCCCACGAATAGGAAGCGTTCCGGGGGCAACTCCGGCAACAGCCCAATGATGGTGGCCCGCTCCAGGTTGATGGACTGGCCGAAGCCGCCGGCCAAGATGACCCGCTCCAGATCAAGGACGGACAGACCCACCCCCGCCAGCAGGGTCATGTAGGCGGCGTACATGGCCGCCTTGGCCCGCAGGAGATTGTCCACGTCCGGCTCGGTGAGGGTTATGTCCCGGCCGATGGCCGTGTCCTTGGCCCAGGCCAGTACGTACTCCGGGCCGTCCTCGCCCACCCGCAGGCGGTCGCTGGGGTGCTCCACCTGGAAGCGGCCCCGCTCGTCTATGAGCCCGGTCATGAGCATGGCGGCCACTATGGCGATGAGGCCCGAGCCGCAGATTCCCCGGGGCTTGGCGTGGCCCACGGTGACAAGGGCCGGCTCGCCGCTGAAGGGGTCCACCGAAAAGTTCTCGATGGCTCCCTTGGCCGCCCGCATGCCGAACTTGATGCCCCCGCCCTCGAAGGCCGGTCCCGCGCTGGCCGCGGCGCAGGCCATCCAGTCCTTGTTGCCCACCACCACCTCGCCGTTGGTGCCCAGGTCGATGAACAGGGTAAGGGCCTCTTCGCGGTGCATGCCCACACCCATGACCCCGGCCACCACGTCGCCCCCCACGTAGGAGGCCACAGCCGGGAAAATCAGGGTGGATACGTGGTCGGGCAGATCCAGGCCGAAGTCGGCCGCCTTAACCGGCGGGTAATAGGCCGCGCTGGGCACGTAAGGCTCCAGGCGTATGTACTTGGGCTCCACTCCCAAGAAGAGCTGGGTCATGGTGGTGTTGCCGGCCAGGGTGGCCAGGCTCACCTCGTTAAAATTGATCTTGGTTTTTTTGGCCAACTGGGCCAGAACCTTGTTGATGGAGCGCACCGCCGCCTGTTGCACCTTGGCCAGGCCTCCGGGCTTGCCCGCGTAGACGATGCGGCTGATTACGTCTTCGCCGAAGGATATCTGCTCGTTGAAATCGCCCTCGGTGCCCAGTATCTGGCCGGTGTTCAGGTCTATGAGCTGGGCCCAAACCGTGGTGGTGCCCAGGTCGATGGCCACGGCCAGGTTGGTGGCCGTGGTGTCTCCGGGCTCCACCCGGATCACGTGGTTGCGGCCATTTTCAGGGTCCACGGGCCGCATGATGGTGGTGGTCACGGTCCACTCGCCCTGGCGCCAGGCGTCGGGCAGGTCGCGAATGGCCTCGAAATCAAAAACGAAACTATGCTCGCCCGCTTCCTTGAGGGCGGTCAAAAGCCGGGCCACGTCGTTGCGGTTGTCTTCCAGGGACGGCGGATCGGCGCTCACCAACACCTTGACCAGGGCCGGCTGGAAGCGCCCCTGGGCCTTGAGCTCCTCCGCGCCGATCAGCTTGGCGATCTGGGCCGGCCCGCTGGCCAGGGCGATGAGCCCGGCCTTGTCCATGGCCGAGTCCACCGGAATACGCACCACCACATCGCCCTTTATTCGGCTCTGGCAGGCCAGGCGCACTCCCTGCCCGGCATCGGCGGGGCTAACCTTTTCGCTGAGGCCGCCGTCCACCGAGCCTTCCTCGATGTTCACCCGGCATTTGCCGCACACGCCTTCGCCGCCGCAAGAGGCGTTGATGTGCACTCCGGCTTCCAGGGCCAGATCCAAAAGGCGATCACCCGCCTGAGCTTCAACATCCACCCCATAGGGCTCGAAGCGAACTTTCATATTGGCTACCACGCTAAGGTGTTTAATAGGCTCATCAAATCAAGGCCCCTTTTTGGAACCTATGCTTTCAACCTGGTATCACAGGGTTCTGGGGGTGTCAACTTGAGCCCCCTTTGCGCTGTAACACAAAAGTCCCATGACGGCGCATGGGACATATGATTAAATAATAGCTCAACCTGAACGGAATGTAACGAGGAGCTGATGAACATGGCCCTGACGCGTGGATTGCTCGGCGGGTTCGTCCTGGCCGCCCTTGCCTTGGTCCTTTTGGCCGGCCCCCCCGCCCAAGCGGGCGAGGCCAAGAAGGTCTTGATCAAATCAGTCAAGGAGGTGGGCGCCAAGGTCATCCTCATGGACGGCTCGGAGTGGAGCATCCCCAACCCCGAGGACCAGGAATTGGTCTACGAATGGCTGCCCTTCCAGACCGTGGCCATTAAAAACGGCAAGGTGCTGGTGAACCTCTACCGGGGCGACATCGTGGACGCCCGCATGACCAAAAAGCCCACCGAGGTGGCCAAGGCCCAGGCCGGCGCCCCCGCCTACTCGGCCAGCGCCGTGCAGCAAGGCGGCTCGTCCCCGGCCGCCGGAGGCCGGTTGGTGGTGCCGGAGGACCTGGTCAACCGCCTGGACAAGATACTCAAGCGCATGGAGGACCTGGAGTTCGGCCTGAAGTCGGTGGAGATGCGGCTGCTGCGCCTGGAGCGCATGGCCGGCGTGGGCCCCTAGGCCAATACGCCTGAACGCGGAACTGCTCTATGGGCCGTGACGGCGTCACCGCCACGGCCCGTTTTTTATTTCTTGGAAGGCGGGGCGTGCAGGCAGGCACCCAGGGCGTCTTCGGCGGCCTCGGCCAGGGCCTCGCTCATGGTGGGGTGGGCGTGGATGGTGTGGGCGATATCAGCCATCGAGGCTCCCAGTTTGAGGGCCAGGGCGCATTCGTGCACCATCTCCCCGGCGTGGGCCCCCATGAGGTGGGCCCCCAGCAGGCGGCCGCTTTTCTTTTCGTGCACCAGCTTGGCTATGCCCGCCAACTCGCCCAGGGCCTGGGCCATGCCCAGGCCGCGCGGCAGGAAAGAGGAGGCCGCCGCCTCCAGACCTCGCTCCTGGGCCTGCTCCAGGCTCAGGCCCACCCAGGCCACCTCGGGCGAGGTGAAGGCCACCGCCGGCACCACCGCGTAGTCCACTGCGGCCTCTCCCCCCAAGGCGTTTACCGCCGCCGCCTTGGCCTCGGCCGAAGCCATGTGGGCCAACAGCGGCCGCCTTGGTCCCAGCACGTCGCCCACCGCGTAGATGTTCGGCCCGGCGCACAGGCGGCGGTCTACTTGAACCGCGCCCCGGTCCAACTCCAGGCCCGCCTCGGCCAAGCCCAAGCCCTGGGCCGCGGGACGCCGTCCCACCGAGACCAGCACCTTCTCCGCCCGCACCTCCACGGGTTGGGCCGCCTTGCCCTTGGCCTCGGTGCCGGGGGTGGGCTCCAGGGTGGCCGTGGCCCCCTGGGGGCCGCGCTCCAGCCCGGCGCACACCCGGCCGGTGTGCACGGTGATGCCCCGCTTCTTCATCTCCCTGAGCAGCAGCTTGGAGCACTCGGGGTCTAGGGAGGGGATGGGCAGCAGGCGCTCCAGGGCCTCCACCAGGGTCACTTGGCAACCAAAGGTCTGGAAGATAAAGGCCAGTTCGCAGCCCACCACCCCGCCGCCCACGACGAGCAGCGAGGCGGGCAACTCGCTTAGGCCCAAGGCGTCGTCGGAGTTGATGACCACCCGGCCGTCGCGCTCCAGGCCGGGGAGGTCCACCGCCTCCGATCCCGGGGCCAGGATGAGGCGCTCATGGTCCAGGGCGAAAGGCGACCCCTCGGGCGGGGTCACCTCCAGCCGGCCGGCTCCGGCCAAGCGGGCCTGGCCGCTCACCAGCTCCACCCCCCAGGCTTTGAACAGGCGCTCGATGCCCTGGGTCTGGGTGTCCACCACCCGCTGCTTGCGGGCCATGATGGCCGCCAGGTCCGGGGCGGACGCACCGCTGGGGGTGATGCCGTATTCCTCCAGACGCCGGGCCGTCTCCAGGGCCATGGCGCTGGCCCTGAGGGCCTTGGTGGGAATGCAGCCCCAGTGCAGACAGGTGCCGCCCACCCGGGCCCGCTCCACCACGGTGACCTTGGCCCCCAGGGAGGCGGCCTTGAGGGCGGCCACATAGCCGCCCGGCCCCGCGCCGACAACCACTAGCTTGCTAGCCACGGCGACCCCTAATCTAGCCGAATGATCTTGACCTTCTTGCCCACCCAGGTGGGAGGAAGGTAGATGCGGCCGGAGTTGCCGCTTTGCTTGACCTGCTTTTCCAAGACTTCGGACCCGTGCACCTCGAACTTGACCGTGCCGCGTTCCCTAAGCTGTTCTTGGTCTGTTTGGCTCTTGTCCTGTGCCACTGGCCTTTTCCCGCTCAGGCTATGGTTTTTTGTTGGCCCGGCCACAGGGCGTGACAGGGAACGATGAGGTCAATTTCGCCGGTATGGGCCATGTCCTTGACCCGGTTTACCGTGTCCCAGGCCAGGAAAGCGTCACTATGCACCCCCGGACAAACCGCCGGCCCCGCGTTGGGAAAGTTTTTCTCGTTGCAGCAAAAGCCGGTGATGAGCACCTTGCCGCTGCCCACGGTGTCCACGATCGCCGACTGCCCTCCCGGGGTGTGGCCGGGGGTGGGGATCACCCTGACTCCCGGAGCTATCTCGGCCTCGCCCTCCAAGGCCACCACTTCCATGCCCTCCAGATAATCGGGGTCGTAGCGGTGATCCAGGGGATGGGGATGGCGCATGAACTCGATCTCGGCCCGCTGGGCGTAGACCTTGGCCTTGGCGCACAAGGCGTCGTTCTCGCAGTGGTCGTTGTGCAGGTGGGTATGGATGATGATGTCGATGTCCTCGGGGCTTACTCCCAGGCGCTCCAGGCCGTCCTCGAAGTATTCGGCCTTGAGCCCCAGTTTCTCCTCCAGCCCCTCGGGGACCATGAAATCCTCCAGGCCGGTGTCGATGAGGATCTTTTGATCGCCGCCTTCCAGGTAGAAGACGTAGATGGGGATGTGGATGGCCTGGCCGTAGCCCCGCATATAGGTCATGACGCCCTGATCGGTGGCGTTCAATCCTACCACGATGGGGTGTATTTTATAGGTGGTCATCGCCGCCCCCTAATCTTCTTCGTCCTTGGCCGGCAAAATGGGCTCGCCCCATTTCTTGGACGCCGCCACCCCTCCGGAAAGGTTCCAGGTGTTGTGTATGCCCGCCGCGTCCAGCATCACCTGGGCCTCGTAGGAGCGCACCCCGGAGTTGCACACCAACACCACGTCCTTGTCCCGGGGCACCTGGTCCAGGCGCTGGGTCAGGGTCTCCTGGGGCAGGTGACGCCACTGGGGAGCCAGGCTCTCCAGGAAAGGCTTGGCGTTGTCGATGGCCCGCATGTCCAGGATCACGGTGTTACCGCCCACGCCCTCGGCCAGGCGGCGGCTGAACTCCTCGGGATGCATGGGCCTAAGCTTGCCGGCCAGCATGTTCTCGCAGGTGTTGGCCGCAGCGTTTAGCACATCCACCGCCGCGCCCAAAGGCGGGCTGTAGGCCAGCTCCAGGTTGCTTATCTCCTCCAGGAGCGCCCCCCGGGGCAGCAGCCCAGCCACGGCGTTGACCCGGCCCACCACCGCGTCGCCGTTTTCCCCCAGGGCGGTGAGGCCCAGCACCCGTTTGGTCCCCTCCTCCACCACCAACTTGAGGTACATCAGCTTGTTGTCCGGGTGGAAGTGGGCCCGGTCGGCCTGCACCACCAGGGGGGCCACGCAGCTAAGGCCCAGCTGCTGGGCTTGGACCTGGTTCAAGCCGGTGCGGGCCAGGGAAAGGCCGAAGAGCTTGATGCAGAAACTGCCCACCGCGCCGGGGAAGGTGGCCCGGCCGCCGCACACGTTTGTGCCTATGACCCGGGCCATGCGGTTGGCCAGGGAGCCCGCCGGAATATAGAAGGGCTCCCCGCTGACCAGGTTGGTCAGACTCACGCAGTCGCCCCCGGCGTAGATCTCCGGGTCGCTGGTCTGCATAAACTCGTTGACCTTGATGCCGCCGTTCGCCCCCAGTTCCAGGCCCGCCGCCTGAGCCAGGCCGTTGTTGGGGCGGTAGCCGGTGGCCAGGATCACCTGCTCCACCTCGTACTCCACCCCATCGGCCTTGATGCCTCGCACCTTACCTTCGCCGTCGCCCAGAATGGCTTCCACCTTGGCCGCCAGGTGCAGGTTAATGCCCTCTTGCCCGGCCAGATGGCACTCCATCATGCGGGCCATCTCCGCGTCGGCCAGGCCGGGCAAAATTTGAGGGGCCATCTCGAAGACATGCACCTCCACGCCCCACAGGTCGGCCAGGGCCTCGGCCATCTCCAGGCCGGTGGCCCCGGCCCCGATTACCGCGGCAGCGCCCACCTGGCCCTGAGCCACGGCGTTCTTGATGGCCTGGGCGTGGTGCAAATCGGCCACCGGGACCACGCCTTCCAAATCCACGCCCGGGATGGGGGGCACGAAGGGCCGGCTGCCCGTGGCGATGACCAGCTTGTCGTAGGGCAGCTCCCGCTCGGCGCCGGTGGCCAAGTCCTTGGCCCGCACCATCTTGGCCGTGCGGTCGATGGACACCGCCTCGGTGCCGGTGAGCACCTCGATGCCCTTGGCGCCCTTGAAGAAGGCCGGGTTGCGCTCCATGTGGAAGCTGGTGGAGGTAAGGCCCTTGAGGTCGGCCACGTCGCCGGAAACGTAGAAGGGGATTCCGCAACCGCCGTAAGAAATATAGGTGTCACGGTCGAGCATGGTGACCGAGGCTTCAGGCATCAGGCGCTTGATGCGGCAACCGGCCTTGGGACCGGCGGCCACGGCACCGATGATAACGACATTAAGGCTCACGATGGCTCCTTGCGCACAAATCTGGATGAGGCACGCCAACTGGCGGGCCAAAGGCCAGCTATGACCATACCCTTGCTCCCCTTGACGGCGCAAGTCTTGTGTAGCTGTTTTGTATCCACCCCGGACGGGGAGAAATTTAGCCGCCGGAGTTGTGGCGGTAGGCGATGACCCGGGCCTTTTCCAGAGTTACAAGGCCCTCTTTAATAACCTCGTCCAGCCAGGGGAGGAAGGCTTGGATTTTCTCGGCCGCGTCCACTATCTCCACCACCACCGGCAGGCCCTCACTGAGTCTGAGCACCTTGGCGGTATGCACCCGGCTGTTGGCCCCAAAGCCCAGGATGCCCCGGTACACCGTGGCCCCGGCCAGGCCGTCCTCGCGGGCTTTTTCCACGATCAGCTCGTAGAGCAGGCGGCCCTCGTACTTATCGCTCTCGCCTATGAAAACGCGCAGCAGCTCGGCCTCGTGCGGCAGGTTCATGCTTGCCCTCCCCTGTCTAGAGAACCCTGGCCAAGGCCCAGCCGGCGAAC
This sequence comes from Pseudomonadota bacterium, assembly GCA_018819925.1. Taxonomy (GTDB): domain Bacteria; phylum Desulfobacterota; class Desulfarculia; order Desulfarculales; family Desulfarculaceae; genus Desulfoferula. The sequence goes on along the minus strand of JAHJPG010000034.1, from coordinate 172,929 downwards.
ACCGCCACCAAGCCCACCAGGTTCTGCAGCAAAAGGTTGCCCGCGGCCAGGGCCCACTGGGAGTCGCGAAGCAACTCGCCGGTCTCGAACATGAAGGTGGAAAAGGTGGTGAACGCGCCCATGAAGCCGGCCAGTATGATGATGCGCGCCTCTGCGCTGATAATGAAGCGCTCCTGGGCCAAGGACCACACCAGGCCGAAGAGAAAGCTGCCCAGCAGATTAACCGTAAGGGTGCCCCAGGGAAAGGGCCAGGGTAGCAGGCGGTGGACCAACCCTCCCAGGCCATAGCGGGCCAGGGTTCCCAGAGACCCGGCCAAGGCTATCAACAACAGTTTGCTCAAAGCTAGACTCGCTCTCCCGGAACGGGCGCCGGCCTCGCGCCCCGGCTCCTGGATTTTAGTTCAGCAGGGGCAGATCGTCTTGGCTTATCTCCACCCGGTTGCGCCCGGCGTCCTTGGCCAGGTACAGGGCCCGGTCGGCCAAGGATATGAGACGGTTGTGGTCCGGAGCCTGGTGCTGCCGGGGATCATAGACCGCCCCGCCGATGCTGACGGTCACCTTCACCGGCCCCGCCGAGGTGACGCAAGGCTCCTCCATGGCCAAACGCACGCGCTGGGCCAAGGTGTGGAGCCCCTCCCAGTCGGCCTCCGGGGCCAGCAAGGTGAACTCCTCCCCACCATAGCGTGCCACCAAATCGCTGTGCCGGGCCACCTGCAGCACCCGCCGCGAAAACTCCTTGAGCACCTCGTCGCCCACCAGATGGCCGTAGCGGTCATTAACCGACTTGAAGAGGTCCAGGTCGGCGAAGAGCAGGCCCAGGGAGACGCCGCTGCGCTGGCTGCGGGACAACTCCCTTTGCAGCATCTCCGCGAAAACCCGGTGGTTGAACAAACCGGTGAGGGGATCGCGGTGGGCCAGGGAGCTGAGGTTGTTCAGGGTGCGGGTTAGGGTCAGGGCGTTGCGCACCCTGATGGCCATTTCCTCCGGGAAAAACGGCTTGCGCACGAAATCCATGGCCCCGGCGGTGAGGCAGGCCACCACCCGCTGCATCTCGCCCAGGGAACTGAGGATTATCACCGGGTGCTGCCGCAGCTCTCCCCGGCTGGCCAGCATTTTGAGCACCCCCAGGCCGTCCAGCACCGGCATTACCAAATCGCACAGGATCAGCTCGATTTCGGGGTGGCGGTCCAGAACCCTCAGGCCCGCCATCCCGTTGGAGGCTGTTAGCACCGAATGGCCCTTGTTCTGCAATAATTGGCTCAACCCCTTGCGGGCGGTTTGGCTGTCATCGATGACCAAAAGCCGTCCGGACGGCTGGCGCGCCTGGCCGGCCTGCGTGGTGCCCCCCTCGCCTGGGGGCAGATATTCCATGCCCACCGGGTTGTTCCAGCCGGTGCTTATATTAATCCCTTGGCCGGGGGCCGTGCGGCACGGGAAAGGCAATATTTTTTGTTCTCGTGTGGTTACAACGGTCGCAACCCACCTGGAGCCAGGCAAAGGACTATCCTTTCCAGCCGAACACTGGCCTTGGGAGTGGTACCATGGTTTTTCAGGGCAAAAATTTATTTATATTAGCCCTCTCCGATGAAGGCGTCAACGTTCTATTGGGCGGCCACTCCGTGGTGACCGGGAAGGGATTTTCACCGTAACCAAGCCAGCTTGACACACCGGCACCCCTAAGATAGATTCCATAATTCAGCCGAAGTTAGCTCTTTTGGGGCGGCTTACGGCGAGAGTGGCTTTCACATTTTTACATGGAAACCAGGTATGCAAGAGTTTCGCCGGATGAAGCGACTGCCGCCTTATGTTTTCGCGGTAGTCAATGAGCTCAAGATGGAAGCCCGCCATCGTGGCGAGGACATCATCGACTTGGGGATGGGCAACCCCGACCTGCCCACCCCCCCTCACGTTGTGGAGAAGCTGGTGGAGGCGGCCCGCAAGGCCACTAACCACCGCTACTCGGCTTCCAAGGGCATCACCAAGCTGCGTAGCGCCATTTGCGGATGGTACGAGCGCCGCTACGGCGTGACTCTTGACCCCGACACCGAGGCCGTGGCCACCATAGGGGCCAAGGAGGGCCTGAGCCATCTGGTTTTGGCCACCATCAGCCCCGGGGACGTGGTGCTGGTGCCCAGCCCCACCTACCCCATTCACCCCTACAGCGTGGTGATAGCCGGTGGAGACCTGCGCTCGGTGCCCCTGCTGCCCGGCCGCGACTTTTTCGACGATCTGCTCACCGCCTTCCGCCAGACCTGGCCCCAGCCCAAGATGCTGATCATCAGCTTCCCGCACAACCCCACCTGCACGGTGGTCGATCTTGAGTTTATGAGCAAGATCGTGGAGTTCTGCCGCAAGCACGAGATTTGGATCATCCACGACTTCGCCTACGCCGACCTGACCTTCGACGGCTACAAGGCTCCTTCGATTTTGCAGGTGCCCGGAGCCAAGGACATCGCGGTGGAGCTTTTCTCCATGTCCAAGTCCTACTCCATGGCCGGCTGGCGCCTGGGCTTCTGCGTGGGCAACCCGGAAATGATAAACGCCCTGACCCGCATCAAGAGCTACCTGGACTACGGGGTGTTCCAGCCCATCCAGATCGCGGGCATCATCGCCCTCAACGAGGACCAGTCCTGCGTGCAGGAGATCGTGGACGTTTACAAGATCCGCCGCGACACCCTGGTAAGCGGATTGCAGCGGGTTGGCTGGGATGTGGACAACCCCCTGGGAACCATGTTCCTATGGGCCAAGATTCCCGAGCGCTGGGCCCACCTGGGCTCGGTGGAGTTCAGCAAGCTTTTGATCAAGGAAGCCAAGGTGGCGGTAAGCCCTGGCCTGGGCTTCGGCGAATACGGCGACGACTACGTGCGTTTCGCCCTGGTGGAGAACGAACAACGCATCAACCAGGCCATCCGGGGATTGCGCCGCTTTTTCCAGACTGCGGAGTGAGGCGGCCATGGGGGACAAGCCGGTCAAGATAGGTCTGTTGGGCCTGGGCACCGTGGGCGGCGGGGTGGCCCGTTTGCTCATGGAAAAGCGCCGGCAGCTGTCGGCCTACCTGGGGGTGGAGTTGGAACTGGCCCGGGCGGTGGACCTGGAGCCCTCCCGGGCCGAGGAACTGGGCCTGGAGTCCGGGGTGTTTTCCGGTGATGCCTGGCAGGTCATAGAGGACCGCGACATAGACATCGTGGTGGAAACCGTGGGCGGCCTGGAGCCGGCCCGGGCCATGGTGCTGGCCGCGATCAACCAGGGCAAGGGGGTGGTGACCGCCAACAAGGCCCTATTGGCCAGCCACGGGCTGGAGATATTCCAGGCCGCCCGCCAAAAAAAGGTGGGTGTGGCCTTCGAGGCGTCGGTGGGCGGGGGCATCCCACTGGTGCGCTCCCTGCGCGACAGCCTGGCGGCCAACCGCATCACCTCATGCCTGGGTATACTCAACGGCACCTGCAACTTCATCCTGAGCCGCATGACCGCCCAAGGCGAGCCCTTTGCCCAGGTGCTGGCCGAGGCCCAGGCCAAGGGTTACGCCGAGGCCGACCCCAGCTTTGACGTGGAAGGCACCGACACCGCCCACAAGCTGGCCATCATCACCAGCCTGATAACCGGGGCCCAGCCCCGCCTGGCCGACATCCCCACCGAGGGCATCACCAAGATCACCCCCATGGACATCAATTTCGCCGGGGAGTTCGGCTTCAAGATCAAACTCCTGGCGGTGCTCAATAACCAAGGGGACAAGGTGGAGGTCAGGGTGCATCCGGCCCTGGTGCCCCATGACCACCTTTTGGCCTCGGTGGAGGGCCCCTTCAACGCCCTGCACGTCAACGGCGACTGGGTGGGGCAAGTGCTCCTCTACGGCCAGGGAGCCGGCCGAAGGCCCACCGCCTCGGCGGTTGTGGGCGACATATTGGAGCTGGCCCGCGACCTGGCCGCCGGCGTGCCCGGCCGGGTGCCTCCCCTGGGCACCCAGGCCAACGGAGGACGTTTGCAGGAGCTGGCTCCCCTGGACAACGCGGTGTGCCAGTACTACTGCCGCTTCGCCGCCCTGGACCAGCCCGGCGTCTTGGCCGCGGTGGCCCGGGAGTTGGGCGCCTTCGGCATCAGCATCGAAAAGGTGACCCAAAAGGGCCGCCAAGAAGCGGGGCCGGTGCCCATCGTCATGCTCACCCACGAGGCCCGCGAGGCGGACATGCGCCGCGCCCTGCGCCAGATAGACGCCCTGCCGGAGATAGTGGAGCCCACCGTGGTCATCCGCATGGCCTAGCCCGGCGCGAAAGGACTCGGCACCATGAAATATCTAATCCTGGTGGGCGACGGCATGGGCGACCTGCCTCTGGACGAACTGGGCGGGCGCACTCCCTTGCAGGCCGCGGCCACGCCCAACATGGACCGCCTGGCCCGGGAGGGAGTCCTGGGCCTGACCCAGACCATACCCCCGGGCAAGGAGCCGGGCAGCGACACGGCCAACATGTCCCTGTTGGGCTACGACCCAGCGGTGTACCACACCGGCCGCTCCCCCATCGAGGCGGCGGCCATGGGGGTGGACCTGGGCCCCGGCGAGATCGCCTTCCGCTGCAACCTGGTGACCCTGGACCACTCGGCCGGTCAAACCGTCATGGCCGACTACTCCGCCGGACACATCGACAGCCCCACCGCCGCCCGCCTGATCCAGTCCCTGGACCGGGAGTTGGGCCGTCCGGGCCTGACCTTTTATCCCGGGGTGAGCTACCGCCATCTCCTGGTGTGGCAGGGCGGCCCCCTACACGCGGCCACCGTTCCCCCCCACGACCGCTCCGGCCAGAGCGTGGACGACGTGCTGAACGGCGGCGAGGGCCTGGAGTTGGTGACCGAGTTGACCCGGGCCTCCTGGCCCCTGCTCCAGACCCACCCGGCCAACGCCGAACGCGTGGCCCAGGGCCTGCCCCCGGCCAACTCCGTCTGGCTGTGGGGCCAGGGCACCAAACCCAGCTTCACCACCTACCAGGAGCGCTTCGGCCTGGGCGGAGTGGCCATCAGCGCGGTGGACCTCATCAAAGGCTTGGGCGTGCTGGCCGGCCTTGATCCGGTGGAGGTGGAGGGGGCCACCGGCTGGCTGGACACCAACTACGCCGGCAAGGTGGCGGCGGCCCTCAAGGGCCTGGAGCAAGACCAGTTGGCCTATGTGCATGTGGAGGCCCCGGACGAGGCCAGCCACGGCGGCAAGCTGGATCTGAAAATCCAGGCCATAGAAGACTTCGACCGCCTGGCCGTGGGCCCGCTCATGAAGGGCCTGGCCAAGCTGGGCCCCCATCGGGTGCTTTTGGCCACCGACCACTTCACCCCCATCAGCACCCGCACCCACGGCATTCAGCCGGTGCCCTACGTTCTGTGGGACTCTGAGAACCCTCGCCAAAACGAGACGGGCTTCAACGAAGCCGACGCCGCCAGGGGAGCCATGGAGCCCCAGGCCCACCGCCTGGTGGAGCGCCTGGTGGAGGGTTTTTGATGCACCGCAGCCAAGTGCGCCCCCTGTTCGGCGACGCCGACCCCATGAATGTGGTCTATTACGGCAACTACCTGAGGTTTTTCGAGTTGGGACGGGCCGAGTTGATGCGCTCCACCGGCCGCCCCTACAGCGAACTGGCCGATCTAGGCCTGCACCTGCCGGTGACCGAGGCCGGCCTGCGCTATCATCGCCCCGCCCTCTACGACCAATTGCTGACCGTGGAGGCCTCGGTGGCCTGGCTTAAGCGGGCCTCCCTGCGCTTCAACTACAAGATCATGGGCCCGGGACAGGGGGAGGATCTGCCCCTTTTGGTCACGGGCTTCACGGTGCACGGCTGCGTGGACGCATCGGGAAAGGTGAAGCCCCTGCCCGCCTGGGTGGCCCCTTTGCTTAAACCTCACGTGGATAATTGACCCCTACCACCTAGTAGGGCCGCCAAGGCTTATGATATACTTTTGCAATTCCATGGACCCAAGCACCCGTACCAGGTGGATTTGATATAATTTTCGCCTGTTTATACGGAATTTACTTTGGTGACTAATATGGCCTAGGGAGGACGATCGTGGCCAAAAAGCAATACGTATACTTCTTCGGAGATGGCAAGGCCGACGGCAAGGCAGACATGAAAAATCTGCTTGGTGGCAAGGGCGCCAACATTGCCGAGATGACCAATTTGGGCATCCCCGTGCCGGCCGGCTTCACTATTACCACCGAGGTCTGCACCTACTTCTATGAGAAGGGGAACAAGTATCCCCAGGGTCTCAAGAAGGACGTGGACCAGGCTCTCAAGAAGGTGGAAAAGTCCATGGGCGCCAAGTTTGGCGACCCCAAGAACCCCTTGTTGGTTTCGGTGCGCTCCGGCGCCCGGGTTTCCATGCCCGGCATGATGGACACCGTGCTCAACATCGGCCTTAACGACACCACCATCCAGGGGCTCATCGCCAAGACCGGCAATGAGCGTTTCGCCTACGACGCCTACCGCCGCTTCGTAAACATGTACGGCGACGTGGTCATGGGCGTGCGTCCCCGCAACGAGAAAGATCATGATCCCTTCGAGGAGATCATGGAGGCCAAGAAGAAGAAGCGGGGCATCAGGCTGGACCTGGAGCTCACCGCCGAGGACCTCAAGGAACTGGTGGCCGAGTTCAAGGCCCTAATCAAAAAGCGCCTGGGCAAGCCCTTCCCCGAAGAGCCCATGGACCAGCTATGGGGCGGCATCAGCGCGGTGTTCGAGTCTTGGAACATCCCCCGGGCCATCAGCTACCGCCAGATTCACGGCATCCCCGAGAGCTGGGGCACCGCAGTCAACGTGCAGGCCATGGTCTTCGGCAACATGGGCGACGACTCCGCCACCGGCGTGGCCTTCACCCGCGACCCCGCCACCGGCGAGAACTACTTCTATGGCGAGTACCTGACCAACGCCCAGGGCGAGGACGTGGTGGCCGGCATCCGCACCCCCCAGCCCATCAACCGGGCCAAAAAGGTGCCCAAGGGAATGCAGACCCTGGAAGACGAGATGCCCCCCCTGTACAAGCAGTTGGCAGGCATCCGCACCACCCTGGAAAAGCACTACCGCGAGATGCAGGACATCGAGTTCACCATCCAGCAGGACAAGCTGTGGATGCTCCAGACTCGAACCGGCAAGCGCACCGCCGCCGCCGCCGTGAAGATCGCGGTGGATATGGTCAACGAGCGCCGCATCACCAAGACCGAAGCCATCATGCGGGTAACCCCCGACCAGTTGGACCAACTGCTGCACCCCACCCTGGACCCCAAGGCGGTCAGGGAAAAGATCGCCAAGGGTCTGCCGGCCAGCCCCGGCGCGGCGGTGGGTCAGGTGGTCTTCTCCGCCGAAGAGGCCGAGCAGTGGGCCGGGGAGGGCAAGAAGGTCATCTTGGTGCGCATCGAGACCAGCCCTGACGACATCCGCGGCATGAACGCGGCCGAGGGCATCCTCACCACCCGCGGCGGCATGACCAGCCACGCGGCGGTGGTGGCCCGGGGCATGGGCAAGTGCTGCGTGGCCGGCGTGGGCGAGATCTCGGTGGACTACAAGAAGAGCAGCTTCAGCGTGGGCAAATACGTGGTCAAGGAAGGCGACTGGATCTCCATGGACGGCACCAGGGGCGAGGTCTACCTGGGCCAGGTGCCCAAGGTGGAGCCCAAGCTCACCGGAGACTTCGGCACCTTCATGAAGTGGTCCGACGATATCCGTCAGCTCAAGGTGCGCACCAACGCCGACACCCCCCACGACGCCGGGGTGGCCCGGGCCTTTGGGGCCCAAGGCATCGGCCTGTGCCGCACCGAGCACATGTTCTTCGAAGGCGAGCGCATCAGCGCGGTGCGTCAGATGATCCTGGCCGATGATGTGGAGGGCCGCAAAAAGGCTCTGGCCAAGATCCTCCCCATGCAGCGCGAGGACTTCGTGGGCATCTTCAGGGCCATGGCCGGCTTGCCCGTGACCATTCGCACCCTGGACCCGCCCCTGCACGAGTTCCTGCCCCACCAAAACGACACCAAGGAAATCAACGCCTTGGCCAAGGAGATGGGGGCCAAGCCGGCCCACCTGAAGAAAAAGATCGCCTCATTGGCCGAGTTCAACCCCATGCTGGGCACCCGTGGCTGCCGTCTGGGCATCAGCTACCCCGAGATCACCGAGATGCAGGCACGTGCCATCTTCGAGGCCGCCTGCCAGGTTGCCCGCGAAGGCAAGCAGGTTATGCCCGAGATCATGATTCCCCTGGTGGGGCATGTGAACGAGCTTAAGCTCCAGCGCGCGGTGGTGGAAGAGGTGGCCCAGGAGGTCATGGACAAGCAGGGCGTGAAGGTCAAATACATGGTGGGCACCATGATCGAACTGCCCCGCGCGGCCCTGACCGCCGACCAGATCGCCGAAGAGGCCCAGTTCTTCTCCTTTGGCACCAACGACCTCACCCAGACCACCTTCGGCATGTCCCGTGACGACACCGGCCAACTCCTGGCCGACTACGTGGCCGCCGGCATCCTGCCCAAGGACCCCTTCGTCAGCATAGATGAAGAAGGCGTGGGCCAGCTGGTGGCCATGGGCGTGGAAAAAGGCCGGGCCACCCGCGCCGGCCTAAAGGTGGGCATATGCGGCGAGCACGGAGGCGATCCCGACAGCATCGACTTCTGCCACCGCATCGGTCTGGATTACGTGAGCTGCTCTCCCTACCGGGTGCCCATCGCCCGGCTGTCCGCGGCTCAGGCCTCAATCCGGCACCAGCCCCCTAAAAAGGCTGCGCCTAAAAAGGCTGCACCCAAGAAGGCTGCCCCGAAGAAGGCCAAAAGCGGCAAGAAAAAGTAAATAACATCATCACGCGGGCCGCGCTCCCGATGGAGCGCGGCCCGCTCAACCAGTTGCGGAGAGTTTGATGGTTCCTATCCGCCTGGCGGGCACGGGTTTGTACGTCCCCCGGAAAGTCCTAACCAACTACGACCTGCAAAAAACCCTTGACACCACCCACGAGTGGATCGTCAAGCGCACCGGAGTAAGCGAGCGGCGCATCGCCGCCCACAATGAAGCGGCCAGCGATCTGGCCCTGCCCGCCGCCCGCCAAGCCATGGAGGCCGCCGGGGTTACAGATCGCGACCTGGATTACATAATCCTGGCCACCATCACCCCGGACACCCACTGCCCCTCGGGAGCCAATTGGCTCCAGGCCAAAATGGACGCCTCCCAGGCCATCTCCTTTGACGTCACCGCCGCGTGCAGCGGCTTTGTCTTCGCCCTGGACGTGGCCCGCCGCTACATCCAGAGCGGCGCGGCCAAGACGGTGCTGGTGGCGGCCAGCGAGGTGATGAGCCGGGTGCAGGACTGGACCGACCGCTCCAACTGCATCCTGTGGGGCGACGGAGCCGGCGCGGCGGTGCTCACCGCCGGCGAGGGCAAACCCCAAATCATCGACACCTACCTGGGCAGCGACGGAGCCAACGGCCATAACCTCTTGATGCCCGGCGGCGGCTCCAAAACCACGCCCATCACCCACGAGTCGGTGGACGCCAAGGAGCACACCCTCAAGATGATCGAGGCCTCGGCCTCGGTGCGGGTGGCGGTTAAATATTTCGCCGATTCGGTGCTGCTCATCCTGGAACGCCACGGCCTGAAGCTGGAAGACGTGGATCACCTCATCCCCCACCAAGCCAACCTGCGCATGCTGCAATCAGTGGCCAAGCGCCTGGGGGTGGATTTCGACAAGTTCGTCATCACCGTGGACCGCTACGGCAACATATCTTCGGCCTCCAGCGCCATCGCCCTGGCCGAGGCGGTGCACAGCGGGCGCATCAAACCCGGCGACCTGGTGTGCATCACCGTGTTCGGCGGCGGTCTCACCTGGGGCAGCGCACTTATCCAGTTCTAAAAGCGGCGGCATCCCCGGCCTTGGGCCGGGGAGCGCCCTGCCCAGTCCCTTAGCCTCGTTACGGCAAAACCCCAAAGCCTTTCCGTTTTCTGCCGCCCACCGGGTTACGTTCTTAAATCTCGGGTAAAGCTGCCGCTGATTTAATATTTTATTACGCAGTGTTATACTATTTAATTAATATTAGTTATTAACTATCCCCAAGCAACAAAATATCGCCTCGCACCTGCCTGTTCACCAAGGGTGGGGCAAGCGGCGACGCCGGGCTATTTTGGGGCTTTGGTTGTTTTCTGGGGACCCGCCGCCCGGGTCAGGCGGCGCATGACAAAACGGGACAGGTTTTCCTCGGTGGTGTCCTTGCAACATTTCTTGACGGCCGCCAGGGGCATCTCGGCCCGGGCCATGGCCTTGTGGCCCCCGGCCGGGCCCAACTCGCCAAAGGCGCTCTCGGCCAGGCGGCCGGCGTTGGTTCGGTAGCCCGCATTGCGCAGGATCACCACCAGGCGTTCCTGATGCACTCCGCTCACCGCGCAGGTGTCCACCGAGTCCACCCTCAGGAAGAAGTCGGCGATCTGCACCAGGTTGTCCGGGCTGGACACCTCGCCCAAATGCACGAACATGGCGTGTTTTCGCACCACGAAGCGATCCAGGGCCAGGTGCAGCAGGGCCAGGTCCTTCAGGCGCATCTCGCTGAACTCGATCTTGCGCAGCACCGATTGGTTGGCCTTGGGGAACAGGTATTGAAATGCCCGCACGTCCTCCAAAAGCGAAGGGCGGCCGAAGCTGGCGGTGTCGGTCTTGATGCCATAGACCAGGGCGGTGGCCAGGCGGCTGGAGGGCTTGATGTTCGCCCCCCGGATATATTCGGTCAGTATGCTGCTCGCCGAGCCGTAGCGGGGACGAATGTCGCAAAAGGCGTAGGAGGAGGACGCCTCCCCCACCGGATGGTGATCGATGACCACGTCCACCTTGATGCCCGCGAAGCTGGCGTTATGGTGGGGCTGGCTGTCCAGCATCACCTTCTTGCTGAAGGCGTTGACATCCACCTGGGCAAAAGGGATCAGGGGAATGGAAAGCAGCCGGGTCATGGCCAAGTTATCCGGGCGGCTTATCTGGTTGACGTGGGTGATGCTCACGTTGGTCACCCGCCGCCACAACAGCCTTTTGAGGGCCAGGGCCGAGGCCAGGGCGTCGGGGTCGGCCGCTATGATCACCAGCACCCGGTCCTCGGACTCGAACTGGGCCAGCAGACGCTTGACCAACTCTGCCGGCCGGCGCGGCTTGGCCGGCGGTTTCTTTTTTTCCTTGGCCATGTATCGGACCCCTTGAAACAGCGAACCCCTCATCAATCAGATGGGGGGGGTTGGATAACCATAGCACCCTCGCGCTTCAGGAACAAGAGGCTGTCCATCCACGGTTCCACCTAGTGACACTTGACGAAAACCGTCCACACGCATAAATTACTTAATTTGAACCAACGCCAGTCCTTGGGAGGGGCTGGCATCCCAGGCAACCCAGGCCAACAAACACGCGGCTCCCATCCCCGCCGGCGAGCACGCAAAAGGAGGGCAAAATGAGCCAGGACTTGGATTGGGGCGGCAACCCCACTCCCCTGAAGATCGAAGACATTACCCTGCGCGATGGAACGCAGTCGCTCTTCGCCACCCGCATGCGCACCGAGGATATGATTCCGGCCATCGAAATGATGGACGACGCCGGTTTCTGGGCCCTGGAGGTTTGGGGCGGAGCCACCTTTGACGCCATGAGCCGGTTCCTGGGCGAAGACCCCTGGGAACGCCCCCGCACCTTGCGCAAGTACGCCCCCAAAACCCCCTTCGGCATGCTGCTGCGCGGGCAAAACCTGGTGGGCTACCGCAACTACGCCGACGACGTGGCCCGGGAGTTCGTGGACCTGTCCTGCGAAGCGGGCATCAACGTGTTCCGGGTTTTCGACGCCCTCAACGACTACCGCAACTTCGAAACGGTGGTGGAGCGCATCAAGGCCAACGGCGAGCACTTCCAGGGCACCATCTGCTACTCCCTCACCGAACGCACCATGGGCGGCGAGGTCTTCAGCCTGGAGTACTACCTGGACAAGGCCAAACAACTGGACGCCATGGGCGCGGACAGCATCTGCATCAAGGACATGGCCGGCCTGATCGCCCCCTACGACGCCTACAATCTGGTCAGCGCCCTCAAGGCCGCCACCAAGACCCCCATCCACCTGCACAGCCACTACACCAGCGGCATGGCCTGCATGAGCATGCTAAAGGCGGCCGAGGCCGGGGTGGACATCATCGACTGCTGCCTGGCCCCCTTCGCCCTGCGCACCAGCCACCCGGCGGTGGAGCCCATCATGGTGGCCCTGGAAGGCACCCCCCGCGACCCGGGCCTGGACCTCAACCTGATGCTCAAGATCGGCCACGAGTTGGAAAAGGTGGCCCCCAAGTACTACGACTTCTGGAAGCCCAACAAGATGGCCACCATCGACACCGGCGTGCTGGTGCATCAGGTTCCCGGCGGCATGATCTCCAACCTGGTCAGCCAGCTCCGGGAAGCCAACGCCCTGGACCGCATCGATGAAGTGTACGAAGAAGTGGCCCACGCCCGCGACGAACTGGGCACTCCGCCCCTGGTCACCCCCACCAGCCAGATCGTGGGCGTGCAGGCGGTGCTGAACGTGCTCTTCGGCAAATACAAGATGGTGACCAACGAAACCAAGGGCCTGGCCTACGGCCTCTACGGCAAGACCCCCACCCCCATCGACCCCGAGCTGCGCGCCAAGATACTCAAGGGCTACAAATACGGCAAGGACCCCTTTGACGCCCGCCCGGCCGACATCCTGGAGCCGGAGATGGACGCCGCCAAGGCCCGGGTCAAGGACATCCCCGGGGTGGACAAGTTCGACGTGATGACTGCGGCCATCTACGACCAGACCGGCACCGAGTTCGTCAAGATCAAGCACGGGGTGGTGCCCATGCCCGAGAGCATGAAGCCCAAGGCCGCCAAAGACAAGTAGGCCTGGGCCGCGTGCCCTAACGGGCCGCCGGCCAAAGAATAGGCCCGCAGCCCTATCTGACAAAGCCGAAGCCCGCCGCTCCTTTTGGAGCGGCGGGCTTTTTTTGACCCGCCGCGAAAAGATGGGAGCCCCGCAGGGGAAGTTGCACCTCGCCCATGCCGGATTGACCCTGCGGGAGTGCCTATACTATTATTCAATAGACTATAAATACTTATCACGCCCCAATCGAAACCTTCGGTGGCTAATGAAGCAATGCCGGTCAGCAGATTGACGGCCGATAAAAAAGGCGAACCCGTGGAGAGCACCCTGGAGGCCCGGGCCGAACTGTTCCAGGATGCCATGGGGTTCGGCGGCCTTGGCCGGGATCAGATCGAAAAGCTGGCCGCCCTGGCCACCTTGCGGCGCTTCAGCAAGGGCGAGATGGTCTTTGAGCAGGACCAGCCCTGCCAATATTTCCACCTGGTGGCCACGGGGCTGGTAAAGGTCTACATCTGCTCCTCCAGCGGCTACCGCATGACCTACCTCCTGGCCAGAAGGGGCGAACCGCTCAACCTCATAGGCCCCTTCACCGGCGACCCCCGATTCCTATGCGCCGAGGCCATGCAGGAAACCCAAGTGGCTCATATCCCCCGGCACGACTTCGTGGGGTTCGTGGCCCAAAACCCGATCCTGTTCAACAACATAATGGCCATCTTGAGCAAGGCGGTGGACAGCGCAAACAGCCGGCTCATCGACATGGTGGAGAAGCGGGTGGAAGAGCGGCTGATCCGGGTGCTACTCACCCTGCTGGACAAATTCGGGGCCGAGATAAGGCTGACCAGTTCCGAGCTGGCCGAGTTGGCCGGCACCACGGTGGAAACCACCTTGCGCACCATGGCCCGCCTGCGCAGCCTGGGCATCATCGAGTCCGAACGGGGACAGGTGAAGATCATCCGGCCTGCCTCGTTGAAAAACCCCGAAAGACTGCCCCTTTGGGTTTGAAACGCTTACTCGGTAATAATAGTTAGTCAATCACATCGATTTTTTTCGACGGGGCTTTCCTTGAGAGAAACCGCCCCTAGGGAGGCACATTTTTAATTATTTCGCAGCCTCTATGACCACGGTCATACCAAAGCCGCTTGCCGGCCAAATAGAATATGGTCCAACACCTAGGGCTGGACATAATTTCAATACAACTTGGCAGGGCCATAAAAAGCGTGGGCGGCCCACCCCGCGGCGGGCCGCTTGAGAAATATAACTCAGTGGTTTCCAAGCGGTTGGCAGATTATCGTGGCGCACCGCGCCACGGCCTGACCCAAAGCAAACGTGGCGCCGGCAACGGCCCCACAACCTAAGGGAGGGGATTATGTCCAAAAAGCTTTTGGTATTGACCCTGACCGCGGCCTTGATCGCGGCCTTTTCCATGGCCCCGGTGCCCGCGCCGGCCGCCGAGCCGATCAAACTGACCTACTCCTGTTTCTTTCCGCCCACCCACGTGCAATCCAAGCTGGCCGATGCCTGGTGCAAAGAGGTGGAGAAGCGCACCAAGGGCAAGGTGAAGGTCGAATACTACCCCGGCCAGACCCTGACCAAGGCCAAACAGGTCTACGACGGGACGGTGCAGGGAATGAGCGACATCGGCTTCTGCCTGTTCGGCTACAACCGGGGCCGCTTCCCCCTGATGGAGGTGGTGGATCTGCCCTTGGGCTATCCCAACGGCAAGGTGGCCACCCAGGTGGCCAACGCCGTCTATAAAAAGTTCAACCCCAAGGAGCTTGACGACGTGCAGGTGATGTATTTGCACGCCCATGGGCCGGGCCTGCTGCACACCAAGGACAAGGCCGTCAAGAAGATGGAGGACTTGAAGGGCCTGAAAATCCGCTCTCACGGCACCACGGCCAAGGTGGTGGAGGCCCTGGGCGGCACCCCGGTGGCCATGCCCATGCCCGAGCTTTACCAGGCCTTGCAGCGCGGCGTGGTGGACGGGGGCATGTACCCGTTGGAGACCAACAAGGGCTGGCGCATGGCCGAGGTGGTCAAATACTGCACCGAGAACTACGCCAACGCCTACACCACCACCTTCTACGTGGTGATGAACAAGGGCAAGTGGAACTCCCTGCCCAAGGACGCCCAAGAAGCCATCATCCAGATCAACGAAGAGTGGATACCAAAGCACGGCGCGGCCTGGGACGAGTCTGACAAGGTGGGCCGCGAGTTCATGCTCAAGAAGGGGCGCAAGTTCATCAAGTTGTCGCCGGAGGAGTCCGCCCGCTGGAAAAAGGCCACCGACCCCGTCTTGGACGCCTATGCCAAGGAAACCAGCGCCAAGGGCGTGCCGGCCAAGGAAGCGGTGGAGTTCACCAAAAAGAAGCTGTCCGAGTTGAGCAAGTAACAATGCACCTCCCGGGAGCGGCGGGCCGGCCGCTCCCGGGGGAGCAGGAGGCTATCGTTGAACTCTTGGGTATCACTGGTTGCCAAGCTCATTAGCTTGCTCAAGCGCATCGGCGGAGGCGCCCTGGTGGGGATGATGGTGGTCACCTGCGTGGATGTTGTTTTTCGCGGGTTCAACCGGCCCATCTTCGGAGCGGTGGAGGTGGTCAGCTTCATGGCCACCGTTGTCCTGGCCTGCGCCATGCCCCTTACCGAATACGAAAACGGCCACGTGGGGGTGGACCTGTTCATCCGTCGCCTGAGCACCCGGGCCCAGGCCTGGTGGGACGCGGGCACCAAGTTGTTCAGCGGAGCGATGTTCGCGCTGGTCTGCTGGCAGATGTGGCGCTACGGCAACACGGTCAAGGCCACCGGCGAGGTTTCCATGAGCCTTCAGTTTCCCGATTACATCCTCATATACATTGTGGCGGTGGCCTTCGGGGTGTTGAGTTTGGTCATCCTGACCGAGTGCCTCATCAACCTTCGCAAGGCTGGTGCGCGATGAGCCCCACTCTGTTGGGCATAATCGGCATCTTGGTGCTGGTGGCGACCATCTTCACCCGCATGCCCGTGGCCTATGTCATGACCCTGGTGGGGTTCGTGGGCTTTGCCATACAGGTGAACCCGGAGGCCGCCCTGAAGCTGGTTTCCCGAGACTTCTACGGCGTCTATTCCTCCTACGGCCTTACCATCATCCCCTTGTTCATCTTCATGGGCCAGATCGCCTTCAACGCCGGCATAAGCCACCGGCTGTATGAGTCGGCCCACAAGATGGTGGGCTGCTACCGGGGGGGCCTGGCCACGGCCACCGTCTGCGCCTGCACCGCCTTCGGGGCGGTGTGCGGCTCCTCGCCGGCCACGGCGGCCACCATGGCCACGGTGGGCCTGCCGGAGATGAAGCGCTACGGCTACGCCGACGAGTTGGCCACCGGTTCGGTGGCCGCCGGCGGCTCCCTGGGCATGCTCATGCCCCCCAGCGTGGTGCTCATCGTCTACGGCATCCTCACCGAGCAGTCCATCGGCGCCCTGTTCGTGGCCGGCATCGTGCCGGCGGTGTTCATCACCATCTGCTTCGCGGTGGCGGTATGGGTCTACTGCCTGCTGGCCCCCAAGCAGGGCCCGGCCTGCGAAATATTCTCCTGGCGCGAGCGCCTGCTTTCCCTGGTGCAGGCACTGGACATCCTGTTGGTGTTCCTGGTGGTGATGCTGGGGCTGTTCATCGGCTGGTTCACCCCCACCGAGGCTGGGGGCGTGGGAGCGGCGGCGGTGCTGCTGGTGGCCCTGGGCCGGCGGCAGCTCACCTGGGCCGGGTTCGTCAAAAGCATCTACGAAACGCTTCGGACCTCTTGCATGGTGCTGTTGCTGGTGGCCGGAGCGACGATCTTCGGCCACTTCCTGGCCGTGACCCGCATCACCTTCGACGTGGCCAACTGGGTGGCGGCCATGGACATGCCCAGGTACGCGGTGGTGGTCATGATCGTGCTAGTCTACCTGGTCGGCGGCTGCTTCATCGACGCCTTGGCCCTGATAATGCTCACCATCCCTATTTTCTACCCCATCATCCTCGACCTGGGCTACGACCCGATCTGGTTCGGCATCATCATCGTGCTGGTAACCCAGATGGGAGTCATCACCCCGCCGGTGGGCATC
The DNA here is from genome assembly GCA_018819925.1 of Pseudomonadota bacterium. Classification (GTDB taxonomy): domain Bacteria; phylum Desulfobacterota; class Desulfarculia; order Desulfarculales; family Desulfarculaceae; genus Desulfoferula. Next base: position 155,996 of record JAHJPG010000034.1, on the reverse strand, counting down.
AACGTCTACGTGGTCAACGGCATCGCCACCGACGTGCCGCTGGAGAAGATATTCAAGGGCGCCTTGCCTTTTCTACTGGCCCTGATAGTAGGCACCGGCCTGATCGTGGTGTTTCCCCAGATCGCCCTGTGGCTACCCAACCTGATGTACTAATGGGCGTGTCATGAGTAGCCTGCGAAACACCTATTGGAACCCCTATCTGGAAACCATGCCCCAGGAGGGGCTGCGCCAACTGCAGTTGGCCAAGTTCCGCCGGATCATCGCCTGGGCCTATGAACGTTCGCCTTTTTACCGGGAGCTATACGGCCAGGCCGGCCTGGAGCCGGGCGACATAAAGACCTGGGACGACGTGCGCCGGGTGCCCAAGGTGGACAAGGGCATGCTGAAACTGGCCCAGGAGGCCGAGCCCTTCCCCTACGGCAGCCGGCTATGCGTACCCCTGGAGCAAGTGGCCGAGTTCCGCCAAACCTCGGGCACCACCGGCACCCCGGTGTACCAGGCCGACACCTGGCAGGACTGGGAATGGTGGTCCGAGTCCTGGTGCTACATCCTTTGGGCCCAGGGGTACCGGCCCAGGGATCGAGTGTTCATCCCCTTCGGCTACAACATATTCGTGGCCTTTTGGGCCGGCCACTACGCCGCCGAGAAGCTGGGCTGCGAGGTGGTGCCCGGCGGGGTGCTGGACACCGCCGCCAGGGTGCTGAAGATAAAAGAGCTGAAGGCCACCGCCCTTATGGGCACCCCCACCTATATGCTGAACATGGCCGACGTGGCCAAAAACCGCCTGGGCATCGACCCCGCCGGGCTGACCATCGAACGCATCACCTGCGCCGGGGAGCCGGGGGCCTCGCTGCCCAGCACCAAGCGGCGCATGGAGGAGGCCTGGGGGGCCAAGGTCTTCGACCATGCCGGTGCCACCGAAATTGGGGCCTGGAGCTACGAATGCAGCCAGCAGCCCGGGGGCATTCACGCCAACCAGGGGCTGTTCCTGGTGGAGATAGAGGACCTGGTCACCGGGGAGATCATCGAGGAGCCGGGCAAGAAGGGCAAGATGATCATCACCGCCCTGGACCGCCAGGCCCAGCCCTGCCTGCGCTTCGACAGCAAGGACCTCATCGAGTGGGCCGCCGAGCCCTGCCCCTGCGGCCGCACCTACCGGGTGATAAAGGGCGGGGTGCAGGGCCGGGCCGACGACATCACCAAGGTGAAGGGGGTGCTCCTGTCGCCCTCGGCCATCGAGGAGGTGGTGCGGGGCTTTGACGAGTTGGCCGATGAGTACGAGGTGCTCGTGGAGCGCATCGGCGACAACGACAAGATCACCCTGAAAATTGAAATGACCCCAGGGGCGCAAAGCCGGGAGAAAGAAGTTCTGGCCCGCCTGAAGGACCAGTTGCGCCTCAAGACCAACCTGGGCTACCAGATCGAGGTTCATCCCCTGGGCAGCCTGACCCGCTACGAGGTCAAGGCCCGGCGATTCAAGGATACGCGGCAGTTGCACTAACTGGGAGATATCACCATGGAGCCAAGCGATGTGGACGAGCTGCGCAGCCGGCTGCGGGCCCTGCGCGAACAAACTCGGGAACTACAACAAGCGGCCGGCGATTTCCCGGCCCTGGTGTGCAACACGGCGCGCATCCAGGCCAGCCTGACCATGATCGCCATGGACCTGGGTATGACGCAGGAGGGGCAAGGAGAGTGCTGATGTTGTTGCCGCCCTTTGAATATTACCGCCCCTCCAACCTGGAGCAGGCCCTTGCTTTGCTTCGCGAAATGGGCGACCAGGCCCATCCCCTGGCCGGAGGCACCGACCTGCTGGTCAACCTCAAGCTCAAGAAGCTGGCCCCAAAGGCCCTGCTGGACCTGGGCGGCCTGGAGGAACTCAAGGGCAGCCGCGCTGACGGCGGCCAAGTCAGCCTGGGAGCCTTGAACAGCGCTTCACGCCTGGCCTCCGGCGGACCGCACGTTCCCCGCCTGCTGGCCATGGGGGCCGGGGCCCTGGGCTCGCCCCAGGTGCGCAACCGGGCCACCCTGGGGGGCAATCTGGTCACCGCCCGTCCGGCGGCGGACCTGTGCCTGCCCCTGCTGGCCCTGGGGGCCAGGGCGGTCCTGACGGGACCCCAGGGCAGCCGCGAGGTGTCCCTGGACGGCTATTTCCAGGGCCCGGGCTACACCGTCAAGGAGCCCGGTGAGATACTCACCCGGGTGCTGCTGGAGGCCCCCAAACCCGGCCAGGGCGGCGGCTACCAAAAGCTGGGCTTGCGCCAGGCCCTGGAAATCGCCCTGGTCAACGTGGCCGCCCATTTGGAGTTGGAGCCCGACGGCAAAACCATCGCCATGGCGCGAGTGGCCCTGGGGGCGGTGGCTCCGGTGCCCATGCTCGCGCCAAGCGCGGCCCAGGTGCTGCAAGGTGCGAAAGCCGACGAGAAAAGCTTCACTGCGGCTGCCCAAGCTGCGGCGGCCGACGCCAAACCCATTGACGATCACCGGGGCTCGGCGGCCTATCGCCGGGACATGGCGCGAACCCTGACCCTCAGGGCCCTACGCCAAGCCCTAGCCCAGGCCCAAGGCGGCAAGGAGGTGGGCGCATGAGCAAGCTGGCTATCAGCCTCACGGTAAACGGCGTTCAGCGTCAGGCGTTGGTTGAGCCCAACCAGACTCTCACCTCTCTGTTGCGCGACGAGTTGAACCTGACCGGCACCAAGCACGGCTGCGGAGTGGGCGACTGCGGCTGCTGCACGGTGATCCTGGATGGCGAGACGGTCAACTCCTGCCTGGTTCTGGCCGTGCAGGCCCAGGGGCGGGAGGTCATGACCATCGAGGGCCTGGCCCAGGGCATCCGGCTGCACCCCTTGCAGCAAGCCTTTGTGGACCACGGCGCCATTCAGTGCGGCTTTTGCACTCCGGGCATGATCCTTTCGGCCAAGGCGCTCCTTGACCGGACGCCCCAGCCCACCAGGGCCGAGATAACCAAGGGCCTCTCGGGCAATCTCTGCCGCTGCACCGGGTATGAAAAAATCGTGGAGGCGGTGCAGGACGCCGCCGGCAAGATGGAAAGGGGGTAGGGCCATGAGCAGGCAATTCGATGTAATCGGAAGCCGGGCTCCCCGCAAGGACGCCCCCAACAAGTCCACGGGCAAGGCCCAATACATCGAGGATATAACGTTCCCCGGTGAGTTGGCCGGGGCCCTGCTGCAAAGCCCCCATGCCCACGCCAAAATTTTGGACATAGACACATCCAAGGCCCTGGCCCTGCCCGGAGTGGTGGCGGTGCTCACCGCCAAGGACGTGCCCGAGGTGAAGTACGGCGTGTCCCCGGCCCGCTACGACGAGAACCTTTTCGCCATGGACCGGGTGCGCTACGTGGGCGACGAGATCGCCGCCGTGGCCGCGGTGGATCTGCCCACCGCCCTCAAGGCGGTCGAGCTGATCCAGGTGGAGTACGAGCCCCTGCCCGTGCTGCTCACCGTCGAAGAGGCCACGGCGAATGACGCGCCCTGGATTCATGAGGAGTACCCGGACAACATCTGCGCCCAGGTGGAGCAGGAGTTCGGTGACGTGGAGGCGGCCTTTGCCCAGTGCGACCTGATCCAGGAAGGCAGCTTCTTTTCCAAGCGTCAGGACGGGGCCTTTATCGAGCCCAACCAGTGCGTGGCTCTGATGGGCCACGACGGGGTGCTAACCCTGCACAGCTCCACCCAGGTGCCCCACTACGTGCAGCGCACCGTGGCCATGGTCACGGGTCTGGGCATGAGCCAGGTGCGGGTGGTCAAGCCCTACGTGGGCGGCGGCTTCGGGCCCAAGGCATCGGCCACGCCCATCGACCTGGCCGCCAGCTTTTTGGCCATTAGGACCGGACGGCCGGTACGCATGGCCTACACCAGAGAGCAGGTGTTTCTGTTCAGCCGGGCCCGCCACGGCTTCACCCACCATATGAAGATCGGGGCCAAAAAGGACGGCACCCTCATGGCTCTGGACCACCAGGCCACCCTGGACGGCGGGGCCTATTCGTCCTTCGGCATCGCCACGGTGTACTACGCCGGATCGCTCTTGGGCGGCCCCTACAAGCTGCCCAACATGCGCTACGCAGGGCGGCGGGTGTTCACCAACAAGCCTGCCTGCGGGGCCCAGCGGGGCCACGGCGGGGTCATCGCCCGGGCCTTGTTCGAGCAGCAGTTGGACATCATCGCCGAGAAGCTGGGCATGGACCCCATCGAACTGCGCCTGAAGAACATGATGGAGACCGGCGACGTGACCTGCAACGACCTGGCCATGAGCAGCCTGGGCATGAAAGAGTGCATAGAGGCGGTGAAAAGCGGCTCGGGTTGGGGCGAGAAAAAGGGCAAGCTCCCTCCGGGCAAGGGCATCGGCATGGCCTGCGGCTTCTTCGTCTCCGGCGCGGGCTATCCCATCTACCGCAGCGAAACCTACCACTGCACCATCATGATAAAGGCCGACGAGGACGGCGGGGGCATCACCGTGTACACCGCTTCGGCCGAGATAGGCCAGGGATCGGACACCACCATGGCCATGATCGCCGCCGAGGCGGTGGGCATACCCCTGGAGCAGGTTCGGGTGAAAAGCGGGGACACCGACTTCGGCATCGACCTGGGGGCTTACTCCTCGCGCACCACCCTGATGACCGGCCACGCCACCAAGGAGGCGGGGGACAATCTCAAGGCCATGGTCCTGGAGACCCTGGCCGGAGAGTTGGGCATCCAAGCCGCGCGCCTGGACATCAAGAACGGCCTGATCAAGATAAGCGGCGGCCCGGTGGACTTCTCGGCCATCCGCACCGGCTACATCAAGGAGCACCGGGGCTGGCAAGACCAGCCCCAGAGCCAGGAGCTCACCTTCCGCGAGGCGGCGCGCCTGGCCTACCTGCGCCGGGGAACCCTGGTGGCCACGGGCAAGTACAAGCCCCCGGTGCTGGGCGGCAAGTACAAGGGCGCGACGGTGGGCACCAGCCCGGCTTACGGCTGCTCGGCCCAGGTGGCCGAGGTCAACGTGGACTTCGAAACCGGCCAGATAATCGTGGAGCGCGTTACCGACGCCCACGACTGCGGCCAGGCGGTGAACCTGACCAGCGTGGAGGCCCAAATGCAGGGCTCGGTGTCCATGGGACTGGGCGAGGCCTTGTTCGAAGAGGTGAAGTTCGACGCCCAGGGCCGCATCATAAACGCCAGCCTGGGTGAGTACCACATACCCACGGTCATGGACATGCCCGAGGTTAGATGCATCGTGGTGGAGTCCGGCGAACCCAACGGCCCCTTCGGAGCCAAAGAGGTGGGCGAGGGAGCCATAATGCCCACCATCCCGGCCATACTCAACGCGGTGCGCAACGCCACCGGCCTGGTGCTGGAGGAAACCCCACTCACCCCTGAGCGGGTCTACCAGGCCCTCAAGAAGCAAAAAGGGGCATGAGCGCCCCTCCCTCCCCAGGCAAGCGCCCGGCGGACCGCCCGCCGCCGGGCGCGGGCCTTTCCCCAGGCCGCAACAAGTTCGAAGTCTACGGCGAGGAGATGGTGGAGAAGAAGGTCACCCAAAGCAGCAAGAGCGGCCGAGTGTATCTTCCCCAGGGCTGGATCGGCAAGCGGGTTAAGATTATCCTGGTGAGTAAGTGACAACCCACCGGGACGGATAGACCACATGTCTGAAAACATCTCCATCGTGGTGGACGGAATGGCCGAGGCCGTGCCCCAGGGCCTAAGCCTGCCCCGGCTGATCCTGCTCCACCAGGCCCAGCACAAGGACCTGATCGTGGAGATCAACGGCCGCTTCGTGCATCCCAGGGAATATGAGCGCGTGGCGTTGAAGGATGGCGACCGGGTGGAGCTGATCCACCCCGCCTTTGGGGGCTGATCGTGCCTGGCCGCTACACCATGCAGGAACGCCTGGCCGGATGGGGGCCGGAGGGTCAGGCGCGCCTGGAGGGCTCCACGGCGGTGGTGTTGGGCCTGGGCGGCCTGGGCGGCACCACGGCCATGCTCCTGGCCCGGGCCGGGGTAGGCCGCCTGCGTTTGGTGGACCCGGACCGGGTGGCCCTGGACAACCTGCACCGCCAAATCCTCTACGGCGAAGCCGACGCGGCCCAGGCCGCGCCCAAGGCCCAGGCCGCCGCCCGCCGCCTGGCCTCGGCCAATGGCCAGGTGCGCCTGGAGGCGGTGCAGGCCGAGTTCCAGGAAAGCAACGGGGCCGAACTGCTCCAGGGGACCGACGTGGTGCTGGACTGCCTGGACCGGCCCCAGCCCCGCTTTGTGCTCAACGAGCTATGCCTGAAGCTGGGCCTGCCCTGGGTGCATGCCGGAGTGGTTGCCGCCCAGGGCCAGCTTTTGGTGGTCCGGCCAGGCACCACCCCTTGCCTGCGCTGCTGGTTTCCCGGTGGCGCGGAGCCGTCTTTCACCTCGGCGGAACATGGCGTCATCGGCCCTGCAGCCTCCGTGCTGGCCAGCCTGCAAGCCAACGAAGCCCTCAAGCTGCTGCTGGGCCAAGACCAGGCCCTTCTGGCCGGAATGCTGGTGGTCCGGCTGTGGCCGCCCAGTTTCCGCGAGGTGCGCTTTCACCGAGTCGGCCAGGAGCCCTGCCCCGCCTGCGGCTACCAGGCCAAACCTCTTCGACCGTAGATAATCGCCGGACAGACTGGGCGCTCCGCGCCGGCATGGCTTGGGCGCAAAACAAGCGTCGAACGCGGTATGATATGTACAACACCCCGCCGGTGTAACCGACCATATCTCCCCCGCCGGCGGCCTCCCAAGGAGCGAACCATGCCTTTGTTTTGCAACCTGGCCCTGACCTTGGCCTTGGCCCTGGTTCTGTTCGGCGTAGGCCCAGGCCAGGCCGCGCCGGCGGCCCCCCTCAGCGAGGCCACCCAGGCCTGCCTGGACTGCCACAACGAGGCCACCCCGGGCATCGTGGCCGACTGGAAACGCGGCCGCATGGCCCAAAAGACGCCGGCCCAGGCCCTCAAGGAGCCCCAGGCCCAGCGCCGGGTTTCGGCCAAGGACATTCCCGCCGGGCTCATGCAGGTGGCCGTGGGCTGCGCCGAGTGCCACACCGGCAACCCCAAGTCCCACGCCGACAGCTTTGACCACGGCGACCACCAGGTTCACCCGGTGGTCACCCCGGCCGATTGCGCGGTGTGCCATCCCCAGGAGCGGGAGCAATACGGCCGCAACCCCATGGCCCACGCCCGGGCCAATCTGCTTAAAAATCCCTTGTACATGGACCTGGCCCAGCAGACCAACGGGGTGCCCCAGGCGGCGGGGGGCAAGATAAGCATGCAGCCGGCCAGCCCGGCGGCCGAGGCCGAGTCCTGCTTGTATTGCCACGGCACCGAAATCAAGGTGCTGGGCCAACAAAGCCGGGACACCGGCGCCTTTGGAGAGATGAGCTTTCCCAAGCTGGGCGGCTGGCCCAACAGAGGGGTGGGGCGCAAAAACCCCGACGGCACCGTGGGCTCCTGCACCTCCTGTCACACCCGCCATCAGTTCGCCATTGAAATGGCCCGTTCCCCCTACACCTGCTCCGAGTGCCACAAAGGCCCCGACGTTCCAGTGTACAAGGTCTACCAGGTGAGCAAGCACGGCAACATCTTCTACGCCATGCACAAGCAGTGGGCCATGGACAAGGTGCCCTGGACCCCGGGCAAGGACTTCACCGCCCCCACCTGCGCGACCTGCCACGTCAGCCTGCTGGCAGACCCGGGGGGCAATGTAATCGCCCAGCGCACCCACCAGATGACCGACCGCATTTGGGTGCGGCTGTTGGGGCTCATCTATTCCCATCCCCAACCCGTAAGCCCCGAGACCTGGAAGATCACCAACGCCGACGGCCAGAGCTTGGCCACCACCCTGGACGGCAAGCCCGCCTCCAAGTTTCTTATCGACGCCAAGGAGCAAGCGGTGCGCCAAAAGCGCATGGCCAAAATATGCCAGGCCTGCCACGCCCAGGGCTGGGTAGACGGCCAGATGGCCCGCCTGGAGCAGACCATAAAAGACTCCGACGCCATGGTCCTGGCCGCCACCCGCCTGATGTTGGAGATATGGCGACAGGGCCTGGCCCAGGGCCCCGGCAAGGGCAGCCCCTTTGACGAATACATCGAGCGGGTATGGACCCAGCAATGGCTCTTCTACGCCAACTCCACCCGCTTCGCCTCGGCCATGATGGGCGCGGATCTGGGGGTTTTCGACAACGGCCGCTGGGACCTGAACAAGACGGTTCGCCACATGCACGATTGGATCAAGGTGCGCTCAAAAAAATAAGGCCGCCCCTCAAAACCAAGCGCCCCGCCCAGGCAGGCGGGGCGTTTGTCTTTTGCTAAACCCCGCGGCGGCTCTCGGGCCAAAGCTCCTTGTGCAGGGGAAGTTGGAAGCGCACCGGCAGGCGGTCCCGCAATATCCACTCGGCCACCTCCCGGGGGGCGACGGTCCCATGCACGCAGGAGAAGAGCACCTGGGTTCGCTCGGTCAGGGCGTGGCGCTCCATCACATCGAGGGCGTAGTCATAATCGGCCCGGCCGGCCACCACGAACTTCACCTCGTGGTGGGGCCTGAGCATCTGGAGGTTGGGCCAGTGCATGCGCCCGTGCATGCCCGAGGAGGGGCATTTCAAGTCCATGACCACGTATACGTCCTCGGGCACCGGGGCCAGGCTCATGGCTCCGCTGGTTTCCAGTAGCACGGTGTAGCCCTCTTGCAGAAACATCTCCAGCAAGCGGGGGGCGGAGGCCTGGGCCAGGGGCTCGCCCCCGGTAAGCTCCACCAGCCCCACCCCCAAGCTGGCAACCCGTCCCAGGATCTCCTCCAAGAGCATATCCCGGCCTTCTTGTTTGGCGTAGTCGGTGTCGCACCAGCTGCAATCCAGGGGGCAGCCGCTGGCCCGCACAAAAGCGCAGGGCAGCCCCACGAAGCTGCTCTCGCCCTGAAGGCTGAGAAATATCTCGCAGACCTTTAGCTTGTGCATCTTCCGCCCTCCCCAGGCGGCCTTGGCCTCGCGCCCTGTTTTACGGTACCATTTCTTGACAGGGCGTTGAAACCTCTACCGCGCCGCCCGTGGATTTGCCCCAACCCTTGGCCGTGGGAGCAGCTCAGTTGCCTTATCTCCAACTGGACAAAAAATACTTCAACAAGCTGACCATCGCCCTGGGCTTGTTGGCCGTCTCCGGCTTTTTCTTTTTGGGCTTTTGGTTCTACACCGGCGATTTGGCCTACATCTCCACATATTTTTACATCCATTTGGCTTTCCTGCCCATCCACGCCCTGGTCCTGGGCCTGATCCTGGATGAATTGATTCAGCTCCGGGAGAAGATCGAGCGCCGCAAGCGCCTCAACATGTTCCTGGGCATTTTTTTCCGGCAGATGGGCATGGACATCATGCTCAACCTGCTCAACCTGGTAAAAAACCGGGAGGACTTTGACGACCGCCTGCTGGTGGACAAAACCTGGGGGGCCGCCCGTTTCCGCCGGGCCCGCCGGGACCTGGCCGGGCTCAAGCTGCGCATGGACCCCAACGCCAGGATGCTGGCAGCCCTCATGGAGGTCTTGGCCTCGCGGGAAGAAGATATTATCGCCATGACCCGCAATCCCCTGATGCTGGAATTCGAGAGCCTCCACCACTGCCTACTCAGCCTTTTCCACCTCATCGAGGAATCCCATTTCCGTGGACCGATGGAAAAGCTCAGGCCGGAGGTGCTGCGGCATCTGGGTCAGGACGCGGGTAAGGCCCTCATCCGCCTGGCCAGTCTCTGGCTGGCCTATCTGGAGCACCTGAAGGACGAGCATCCGGTGCTGTTCGGCTTCCAAGTAGGCCTGCACAGCTCCATCCAGCCCATGATGCTGGATGAAAACGGCGATGAGTTGGACGATTGAATGCCCGAGGCATGATTCCGCCCACAGCCCTCGCAGGCAGGTGGACATTGCTTGATGTTTTATTATTAAACCCGCCTGGCCGGCCCTAAGGAGGAAATCTAAGTGGAGCACTATTACCGCGCCAAGGACCTGCCCCGTTTCCACGAGATGGGCAAAGACGCCCCGGAGCTTGCCAAAAAGTTCTTTGACTGGGCGGGCGCGGTCATGGACGAGGGAGCGCTGAGTGGACGAGAGAAGGCATTGATCGCCCTGGCCGTGGCCACGGCGGTGCAGTGCCCCTATTGCATAGACGCCTACACCCAGGCCTGCCTGGAAAAGGGCTCGGACCTCACCGAAATGACCGAGGCCATCCACGTGGCCGCCTATATTCGCGGCGGGGCCACCATGGTCCACGGCATGCAGATGCGCAACAAAGCCGAAAAGCTTTCCATGTAAGGCCGGAGGGCGTTTTGACTTCCTTTCAGCAAGCCCTGGCCCAAAACCATACCCCCTTGGTGCGGGGGCCGGTGGAGACCCTGCAAATCAACGTGGGCCTCAAGTGCAATCTGGCCTGCAAGCACTGCCACCTGGAGGCCGGTCCCCAGCGTGGCGAGTTGATGAGCCGTGAGACCATGGAACAGGTGCTGGACTATGCCCGGCGGGTGGAGTTCGCCACCATCGACATAACCGGCGGATCGCCCGAGTTGAACCCGTGGCTGCCCTTTCTGGTGGAAAACGCGGCCAAGCTCGCTCCCCGCCTCTTGCTGCGCAGCAACCTCACCCTGCTCACCGACGGCTCCCGGGGCCGCCTTTTGGACCTGCTCCGCAGTCTCAATGTGGCCCTGATCGTCTCCTTCCCGGCCTTGAACCCGGGGCCGGTGGAGGCCCAGCGGGGCGCTGGCACCTTCGAGTCCTGCTTGGAGGGCCTCGGGCTGCTCAACTCCCTGGGCTGGGGCGTGGAGGGACAGGATTTGGAGTTGGACCTGGTGGCCAACCCGGCCGGGGCCTTTTTACCACCCTCCCAGGCGGCCACCGAGCAGCGCTTCCGCCGGGAGATGGCCTCCCGCTGGGGCCTTAGCTTCAGCAACCTGTTCACCCTGGCCAACGTGCCCCTGGGCCGCTTCCGGGCCTGGCTGGAAGGCTCGGGCAACTACGAGGGCTATCTCCAGAAGCTGGCCGACGGCTTCAACCCCTTCACCGTGCCGGGGCTCATGTGCCGCAACCAGGTTAGCGTTTCCTGGGACGGCTATCTCTACGACTGCGACTTCAACCAGGCGGCCGGCCTGCCCATGTCCGGGGAGAAGCTGCACGTCAGCCGGATGCCCGGCCCGCCGGACGCCGCGTTGCCCATCCAGGTCTCGGAATATTGTTACGCCTGCACCGCGGGCGCCGGATTCACCTGTGGCGGTTCCATCGAAAATTAGCCCTCGCCGCCCGTGCGCCTTGGCGGCCATGGGGGAGAGGGGGCCCATAAGCGTTGTAATCCCCACCCTGGACGAGGAGGCGGGCATCGCCTCCTGTGTGGCCAGGGTGGGCGACGCCCCGGGGGTGGAGGTGATCGTGGCCGACGGGGGCAGCGGCGACGCCACCGTGGCAATAGCCAAAGAAGCCGGGGCGCGGGTCATCGCCGCCCCCCGGGGCCGGGCAAGGCAAATGAACGCCGGGGCTGCCACCGCCCGAGGAGGCATCCTGTTGTTTTTACATGCCGACACCCTGCTCCCTCCGGGTTGGGACCAGCAGGTGCGCCAAGTGCTGGAGCGGCCCGGCGCCGTGGCCGGAGCCTTTAGCTTCCGCCTGGACCAAAGATCGGCGGCCCTGCGCTTTATCGAGCTGGCCGTGGCCTGGCGCTGCCGCCTGGCCGGTATGCCCTATGGCGACCAAGGATTGTTTTTGCGGCGGCATGATTTTATGGCGGTGGGCGGCTATCCCGACCTGCCCATCATGGAGGACTGCGAGCTGGTGCGGCGGCTCAAAAAGCGGGGGCGTATCATTGTTTCACCCGCCCCTGCCATCACCTCGGCCCGCCGCTGGATGCGTAAAGGCGTCATCTCCACCACGGCCCTTAACTACCTGGTGGTGAGTGCGTTTTACCTCGGCTGCCCCCCTGCCCTGCTCCGCCGGCTATACGACCGAGCCTAAGCTCCGCCGGCCCAATTTTCCGCCCCCCTGAAATCCCTTCTCCTTGCATCAACCGGGTTGACAGTAACAATGCTCGCGGATACTAATGATTATTCACGATAAGGATTAACGGGCTTTGCCCGTGCAGCAGCGGGAGAAAAAACTTGTCTAGTGTACGCACCGTGGAGGTGTCGGCAATCGTCGACGCCGTGGCCCGCCTATGCGGCGAGGCCGACATTTATCTACCAGAGGACGTGCGCCAGGCCTTCACCCGGGCCCAAGCCAGCGAGCCGTCGCCGGTGGGCCGGGAGGTCCTGGAGCGCTTATTGGAAAACGCGGACATCGCGGCCGAGGAAAAGATGCCCATTTGCCAGGATTGCGGCCTGGCCATTATCTTCATCGACATTGGCCAAGATGTCCATATCACCGGCGGCGACCTGAGCGAGGCCATCAACGAAGGCGTGCGCCGTGGCTACCAGGAACACCATCTGCGCAAAAGCTCCTGTCACCCCTTCACCCGGCTCAACACCGGCGACAACACCCCGGCCATAATCAACTACAGCATAGTGCCCGGCGACAAGGTCCATCTGTGGGTGGTGCCCAAGGGCGGGGGCAGCGAAAACATGTCCAGGGTGTTTTTGCTCACCCCGGCGGTGGGCCTGGCCGGAGTGAAAAACGCGGTGATGGAAACCGTGACCAACGCCGGCCCCAACCCCTGCCCCCCCATAATTCTGGGGGTGGCCGTGGGCGGCACCTTTGACCAGGCGGCGGTAAGGGCCAAGCGCACCCTGCTCCGGGAGCTGGATTCTGTGAATCCCGACCCCGAGGCGGACCAGTTGGAAAAGGAGATTCTGGAGGAAGTCAACAAGTTGGGCATCGGCCCGGCCGGCCTGGGCGGAGGCACCACCTGCCTCAAGGTCTTCGTGGACATCAAGCCCTGCCACATTGCCAGCCTGCCGGTGGCGGTCAACGTGCAGTGCCACGCCGCGCGCCACAAGGAGGCCGTGCTATGAGCGAGCTAATCCGCCTGAATCCGCCGCTTTGCGACGCGGACGTCACCCAGCTAACGGCGGGTGACAAGGTGTTGGTCAGCGGCACCATCTACACCGGCCGCGACGCGGCCCACAAGCGCATCGTGGACACCCTGGCCCAGGGCGGGGAGCCCCCCTTCCCTCTGGAAGGGGCCATGATATTCTATGTCGGGCCCTCGCCGGCCCCTCCCGGCCGGGTCATAGGCGCGGCCGGCCCCACCACCAGCTACCGTATGGACGCCTATGCGCCCACCCTTATGGAAAAGGGCCTCAAGGCAATGATCGGCAAGGGTAAGCGCAACGACGAGGTGAAAGAGGCCATGGCCAAGTACAAGGCAGTGTATCTGGCGGCCATCGGCGGAGCCGGGGCCCTCATGGCCCGCTGCATCAAGGAGGCCGAGGTCATCGCCTACCCCGAGTTGGGCCCCGAGGCGGTGCGCCGCCTGGTGGTTCAAGACATGCCTCTTTTCGTGGTCAATGACGTGCATGGCGGCGACCTTTATCAGCAGGGCCGCCAGGCCTACGCGCGCCGCTAAACATAAAACCTCCACCGCTACGCAGCGGCGGAGCTGGAGAACAAGGCAGGACAACTATGAGTAGTAGCGTAGACACCGCTATTTTTGTCAAGCCCCCCACCATGGTGTCGGCTTATCTGGACTGGCTCCAGATGCTCACCGGTGCTGGGCTTATCCTGTTCATGTGGAGCCACATGGTGCTGGTGGCCAGCGTGAACCTGGGCGCCAACGTGATGAACACCATCGCCCACTTCTTCGAGGCCACCTATATGGCCCAGGTAGGCGGCCCCATCATCGCGGCCACCATGCTTGTGCATTTCGTTTTGGCGGCCCGCAAAATCCCCTACACCTCCGAGGCCCAGGGAGTCATCTGGCGCCACGCCCGCATGCTGCACCACACCGATACCTGGCTGTGGCTCATCCAGGCCTTAACCGCCATGGTCATCCTTATCATGGGTTCGGTGCATATCTGGACGGTGCTCACCAACCTGCCCATCACCGCCGCCAAGAGCGCGGCCCGGGTGCAGGGCGGTTTCTGGGGAGTGTTTTATCTGATCCTCCTGCCCATGGTGGAGTTGCATGTTGGCATCGGTTTCTACCGCATCGCGGTGAAGTGGGGCTTCATCAAGCGCAGCGGGCGCAAAAAGTTCCACCGGTTTGAGAACATCTGGACCGGCGTCTTCATCCTGATCGGCTTGATCACCATCATCCGGCTCTGGACCTTGCCGATTTAAGGAGACGCCACCATGGAACACGAAACTTTCTACACTGATCTGTTGTGCGTTGGGGCGGGGCTGGCCGGCGAAAGGGTGGCCATCGCCGCCGCGGCCGCCGGTTTCGACGCCATCCTCCTGAGCCTGGTGCCCGCCCGCCGCTCCCACTCCTGCGCCGCCGAGGGCGGCATGCAGGCCGCCCTGGGCAACTGCGCCATGGGCGAGGGCGACAGCCCGGACGTCCACTTCGCCGACACGGTGAAGGGCTCGGACTGGGGCTGCGACCAGGAGTGCGCCCGCATCTTCGCCGACACCGCGCCCGTCGCGGTGCGCGAGGCGGCCCACTGGGGCATGCCCTGGAACCGGGTGGTGGCCGGCAAGGCCAAATACTGGAAGGGCGGCGAGGAGTTCGAGGCCGAGGAAAAGAAGGACAAGCACGGCCTGATAACCGCCCGCGCCTTTGGCGGCACCGCCAAGTGGCGCACCTGCTACACCGCCGACGGCACCGGCCACACCCTGCTCTACACCCTGGACAACAAGGTGACCGAGCTGGGGGTCAGGGTGCATGACCGGGTGGAGGCGGTCCGCCTGATACACGACGGCGAAAACTGCATCGGCTGCGTGGCCCGCGACCTCAAAACCGGCAAGTTCAGGGTCTACCTGGCCAAGGCCACCCTCATCGCCACCGGCGGCTACGGCCGGCTCTACTCCGAGACCACCAACACGGTGATAAACGAGGGCGGCGGCCACATCATCGCCCTGGACACCGGCCTGGTGCCCTTCGGCAACCCCGAGGCGGTTCAGTTCCATCCCACCGGCGTGGTGCCCACCAACATCCTGGTCACCGAGGGCTGCCGCGGCGACGGCGGCACCCTGCTGGACGTGGATGAAAAGCGCTTCATGGACATCTACGAGCCGGCCAAGGCCGAGCTGGCCTCGCGGGACGTGGTGAGCCGCTGGATGATGTACCACATCGCCCAGGGCAAGGGCGTGCCCTCCCCCTACGGCGACCACCTGTGGCTGGACATCCGCCACCTGGGGGCCGAGCACATCACCACCAAGCTGCGCGAGGTCTACGACCTGTGCCGCCACTTCCTGGGGGTCAACCCCATCAACCAGCTCATCCCGGTGCGCCCGGCCCAGCACTACTCCATGGGCGGGGTGCGCACCAACAGCGACGGCGCGGCCTACGGCCTCAATGGCCTGTTCTCCTGCGGCGAATCGGCCTGTTGGGACATGCACGGCTTCAACCGGCTGGGCGGCAACTCCCTGGCCGAAACCATCGTGGCCGGCCGCCATGTGGGCATGATGGTGGTTGAGTTCCTGGAAGGGGCTCAGGTCACTTTCAATCCCCAGTTGGCCGACCAAGGCGTGGAACTGGAAGCCGAGCGCGTTCGCCGCTTGGTTTCCCGCGCCGACGGCTCGGAAAACGTCTTTGCCATCAAGGACGCCATGCAACTGGAGATGATGGAGAAGGTGGGCATCTTCCGCAACGGAGGGGACCTGCAAAAGGCGGTGGACAACCTGCGCGAGATATACGCCCGGGCCAAGAAAATCGGCCTGCGCAGCAGCGGCATCGGGGCCAACCCCGAGTTGGCCCTGGCGCTCAAGATGCCGGGCATGGTGCGCCTGGCCATCTGCGTGGCCTACGGCGCCCTGATGCGCACCGAGAGCCGGGGCTGCCACGCCCGCGACGACTACCAGGCGCGCAACGACCGCGATTGGCTCAACCGCACCCTGGCCTATTGGCGCGACCTGGACGCCGATCTGCCGGAGCTTAAGTATGAGCCGTCCACCAAGGTCACTTACCTGCCGCCTGGCGACCGCGGCTACGGCAAGACCGAGATCATTCCCATGGACGCCCCAAAAGAGGACTAGCCATGAGCAGGCAGCTTACATTCAATATCTTCCGTTTCAACCCCGAGGACCCGAACTCGGAGCCCCATACCGACACCTTCGTGCTGGAGGAAACCCCCAGCCTTACCCTGTTCATCGCCCTGAACAAGATCCGCGAGGAACAGGACCCGTCTCTGATGTTCGACTTCGCCTGCCGCATGGCCATTTGCGGCTCCTGCGGCATGGTCGTCAACGGCCGGCCCGGCCTGGCTTGCAAGACCCTGACCACCGAGTTGCCCGACGAGATCACCCTCATGCCCCTGCCCGTGTTCAGGCTGGTGGGCGACCTCTCGGTGGACACCGGCACCTGGTTCCGTCAAACCAACACCAAGATCGAATCCTGGATTCACGACGACCAGGAGTTCGACCCGACCGCCGTCGAAGAGCGCATGGAGAACGATCTGGCCAACTCCATCTTCGAGTTGGAACGCTGCATCGAGTGCGGCTGCTGCGTGGCCTCCTGCGGCACGGCCAACATGCGTGAGGACTTCGTGGGCGCCTTCGCCCTGAACCGCATCTCCCGCTTCATTATGGACCCCCGGGATAAGCGCAAGGATCCCGAATACTTTGAGGTGGTGGGCACCGACCAGGGCATCTTCGGCTGCATGGGCCTGTTGGCCTGCGAGGACGTCTGCCCCAGAGAGCTTCCCCTGCAAGACCAGCTGGGCATCCTGCGCCGCAAGATGGCCTTCGTGGGGCTCAAGAACATTTTCAAGCCCAAGGAAAAAGGCCGTCAACGGCGCTTTTAAAATCCAAGGTAGCGCTTGCGGCGGGCCGCCCCTCGGGGCGGTCCGCCTTCTTTGCTCCCCACCCCGCGCCCCAGGGAGTTTGTGTTTGACACCTCCCCTGGGTCTGGTCTAGCATTAGCAGAGAATAACTATTGAAACCGGGCGGTTGTGACATCAAACCCTGCCTGGAGGCCTATAGGAGCATCTTTTGGCCGACAACCAGGCAATCAAGATCGTTTTCTCCCCCGAGGTCATTCAACGCCGGGTGCGGGAGTTGGCCGAGCAAATATCAGCCGACTTCGCCGGCCAGGAGCCCATCATGCTGGGGGTGCTCAAGGGATGCTTCATATTCCTGAGCGACTTGGTGCGCCAGGTGGACCTTCCCCTGGAAGTGGATTTCGTGCGCCTGACCTCCTATGGCAACTCGGACACTTCCAGCGGCCGGGTCCAGATGATCAAGGCCCCGGAGCTGCCCATTAAGGGACGTCCGGTGGTGGTGGTGGAGGACATCATCGACACCGGGCTGACTCTGAAATGGCTCATCGACTACCTTCAGGCCTTGGAGCCCAGTTCGGTGCGCCTTTGCGTATTGGTGGACAAGGCCGAGCGCCGAGAGGTGGAGGTCGAGGTTGACTACGTGGGCTTCAAGGTCCCCGGCGGGTTCCTGGTGGGCTACGGCCTTGACTTTGACGAGCAATACCGTTTCCTGCCAGGTATCTATGAGGTAACTCAGCAAGGAGCCGGCCATTAGCCATGAAGGTGCATTGCCAAACTTGCGGTACGGACTTCAACCTGGACGATAGCCTTCTCCCGCCCGAAGGCGCCTGGGTGCGCTGCAGCCTCTGCGGCGAGGTGTTCCAGGTGGCGCCCCCGGCCCAGGAAGCGCCGGCTCCGGCTGAATCCGAGCCCCAGCTAGAGGGCCTAGCCCCGCCCGCTACCGAAGAACCCCAGCCGGCCCCGGAACCATCCCCCCAAGGGTTCGAACTGTCTCCGGCAGAAGCCACGGCGGCCCCTCCCGACGCTTTTTGGGCCGAGGAGGCCACACCCAGTTCCCTTGATCTTTCTCAGATGGGCCCGTCCGGGCGAGAGTTGGCCCGCCAGAGGGCCGATTTCGGCCTGGAGCAGCAGCCTGAAACCGCCGTGCGCCCCCCCAGGGGCCCTCTGTTCAAAGCCCTGTTCTGGCTCATCGGCATCATACTGTTGGCCATCATAACCGCCCTGGGATCGGTGGTGGTCATGTCCCGCCTGGGAGTGGGTCCTGAGTTGGTTGACCGAGCCGCCCGCGTGCCCGGTCTGGCCCCCCTGCTGGGCCGTTCAACCGAGGGCGGGTCGCGGGGCGTGGAGACGGCAACGCCGCAGATGAGCCTGGTGGAAGTGAAAAGCTTCAACCGGATCAACGAGACCTCGGGCCGCATCTTCGTAATCCAAGGCAAAGTGGTCAACCATCATCGCCGGCCCAGGTCCTCGATTTTGGTGCAGGGCTCCCTGCGCGACGCCGCGGGCAAGGTGGTGCGCCAGGCATCATCCTACGCCGGTAGCGTCTTCACCCCCGAAGAGCTGCGCTTCCTCAGCCTGGGGGCCATAGAACGCCGTCTTTCCAGCCCCCTGGCCCTAGACGGACGGCCATACGTGGTGGCCCCCGGCGAGCCGCTACCCTTCATGATCGTCCTGACCAACGTTCCCGACCTGTCACTGGAATACACTGCGGCGGTGATCGGGTCTGAGCCGGCGGAGGAAAAACCGGTGCTGCGCTGAGTCTCTCCAGACAGCGGGAGGCAGAAGCCGGCAGGCCCGGATAAAGCGCCATGGGCATGATTAAACGCGTAAGGTGGGGCGTATTGTGCAGCCTGGGGGTGGTGCTAATGGGCGCCCTGGGCTACCGCTGGCTTGAGGACTACTCCTGGCTTGAAGCCATCTACATGACCATCATCACCGTGACCACGGTGGGTTTCGGCGAAGTGCGCCCCCTTAGCTCCGCCGGCCGCGTTTTCACCATGGTGTTGATGCTCTCAGGCGTGGGCACCATTTTGTACTTGCTCACCACCCTCACTCAGTTGGTGGTGGAGGGCAAGCTCCGGCAGATAATGGGGAGAAGAAGCTTGGAAAAAGCCATCCGCTCCTTGAAAGATCACTACATCGTCTGCGGCTATGGCCGCATCGGCGCCCTGGTCACCGAAATGATCATCGGCGCTGACCGCGAGGTGGTGGTCATCGACAACAGCGAGGAAGCGACCCGCCGCCTGGAGAGCGAGGGCATTCACTACGTGCTGGGCTCGGCCACCGAGGACGAGA
The DNA here is from genome assembly GCA_018819925.1 of Pseudomonadota bacterium. Classification (GTDB taxonomy): domain Bacteria; phylum Desulfobacterota; class Desulfarculia; order Desulfarculales; family Desulfarculaceae; genus Desulfoferula. Next base: position 136,861 of record JAHJPG010000034.1, on the reverse strand, counting down.
GCCTCTTGGCCGCCGGCGTGGAGCGGGCCCGGGGGCTCATCGCCACGGTGAGCTCCGACGCGGACAACGTCTACATCGTGCTCACCGCCAAGGACATGCGCCCGGACCTCTTCATCATCGCCCGGGCCACCGAACCGGGCAGCGAGCGCAAGCTACGGCATGCCGGGGCGGACAAGGTGGTGAGCCCTTACTTCATCGGGGCGCGGCGCATCGCCCAGACCGTGATCCGGCCCTCGGTGGCCGACTTCATCGACCTCACCTTCCACAGCACCACCGAGCAGCCCCTGCGCATGGAGGAGTTGGCCGTGGGGCCCCATGCCGAACTGGCCGGGGTGAGCCTCAAGGACTCGGGAATTCGCCAAAAGCTGGATTTGATCGTGCTGGCCGTAAAAAAATCCGACGGCTCCATGCGCTTCAACCCCCCGGCGGACACGGTGGTGGAGGTGGGCGACACCCTAATCGCCATGGGCCCGGGCAGTTCCATGAGCAAGCTGGCCAAAATTTTGGGCGGGCATCCGGTCTAGCTAGCCCAGCAAGAGTATCACCACCGCTCCGGCCACCATGAGGCCGCTGGCCATGAGGTGCTGGGCAAGGCGCGTCTCCTTCAGGAACACCCCGCCATAAGCCACGGCCAAGATGATGCTTAGGCGCTTGATCGCCACCATGTAGGCGGCCGGTGCCATGGACAGGGACCAGAAGTGGCACACCAGCATGGCCGCCATGCACAGCCCCACACCCAGGGCGGGCCCGGGCCGCCGCAGCCAGTCCCAGCCCAAGCCGCCCCGCGCGGCCAAAATCGCCACCATGACCAGAGCCAGGCCCAGGGGATAGACCGAGGCCATGAACCAAGGCCCCGAGGCGGCCAGGGCCACCTTGCCCAGGGTGATGGTGTAGCCATACAGGGCGCTCACCGCCAGGGCCATTAGGGAGCCTTTTTCCTTGGTCACCGCCAAAAACGGCTTGGCCCAGCCCCGGCGGGCCTGGTGCAGGTTAAGAACATAGGCCCCGGCCACCACCAACAACACCCCTCCCAGACCGGCCAGGTTGGGCAGCTCATCCAAAAACAGCCAGCCGGTGCCCAGCACGAACAAGGGCGAAAAGGCCATGAAGGGCATGGTCAGGGCCAAGGGCGACAGCTGGATGGCCCTTAAATAGAGAAAGGTTGCAGCCACCTCGGCGGGCAGGGCCAGGCCGGCGGCCCAAAAAAAGGCGGGCTTGAGGGGAGGCAGGGGGGCCAGGAGCAGCACCGCCACACACACCGGGGCCAGGCCGGTGAGGCGCACCAAAATCATCTGCCCCACCGGCAGGTCGCTGAAAAAGCGTTTGGTCAAAAAATCGGCGGTGGCCAGGAAAAAGGCCGAGCCCAGGGCCAGCCAGAACCAGCTCATGGATTGTGCCCGGCCAAAAAGTCCTCCAGCCGGGCCCGGCCGGCCAGGGCGGAGCGGCCCCCCAGGGCGGTGACGCTGATGGCGGCCAGGGCGCAGGCGGTGGCCAGGGCCTGGTGCGGCCCCTGCCCCTCAAGGATGGCGTGGGCCATGCCGGCATGGAACACGTCCCCCGCGCCGGTGGTGTCCTTGGCCGCCACCGCAAAGCCGGGATGAGCGAGCAACTCGCCTTGCACCAGCATCTGGGCGCCCCGTTCTCCCAGGGTTCGCCCCGCCCAAAGCGGCCCCAGGGCGGCCAGGGCCCTCAGCGCCTCCACCGGGTCTTCCAGGCCGGTTAGGCGCTGGGCAAAGTCCCGCTCACCCATCACCACATGGCACAAGCCCACCAACTCGGCAGTGCCATCCTGCACCCGCTCGGCGTCAAGGGTTACCACCGCCCCGGCGGAGCGGGCCATGCGGGCCGCCTCCAGGCTGGCTTCCATGAAGTGCCCATCCAGGTGCAGCACCCGGCAGGAGGCGAGCAAATCGCGGTTCAGGTCGCCGGGTTCCAGGCGGCATGTTTCGTCGCGGGTCCAGACGATGGTGCGTTCGCCGCCGCCCTCCTCCACCAGGATGAAGGCCTCCTGGCTGCGCGCCCCGGGTTTGCTTATCAGGCCCCGGGTGTCCACCCCGAACTCGGCCAGGCGGGGCCCGGCCAGACGGCCGGTTTCATCGTCCCCCACCGCGCCGGCATAGGCCACCCGGTGGCCCAGGCGGGCCAGGGCGCAAGCGGCGGTGGCCGCCTGGCCCCCGCCGGAGTTTATCATTCGGCGCATACGAATCTTGCTCCCCCGGCCGGGATAGCGGGGGATAAGGCATAGGTGGTCCGAGGCGTTGAGCCCCAGGCACACGGCGTCCCAGGGACGCTGCCCGGCCGCGGGCAGGGGCAAGGGCCCGCCGCCGGTCAAGGGGCTAGCCCTCTTTGGGCAGGATGCGCACCGGCACCAGGCCTTCCAGGTCCTTGGCGAAGCGATTAGCGTCGCCTTCCTCGCCCACGATGGCCCCGTAATGCATGGGGATGGCCAGCTTGGGACCTATGGCCTGGGCCGCTGCCACCGCCTCATCGGCGGTCATCACGTAGGTGCCGCTCACCGGCAAAAGGGCCACGTCCACGCGCAGGGAATCCATCTCCGGAATGTAGTCGGTGTCCCCGGCGTGGTAGATGCTCACCCCGTCCACGGTGAGGATGAAGCCCAGCCAGCCGTTGTCCCGGGGGTGAAAATTTTTGTTCAAGTTGTAGGCGGGCACCGTCTGGATGACCAGATCGCCCAGGGTGACCTTCTGGCCGGGCTCCAGGGCCTTTACCTTGCCCGAAAGCTTGGCAGCGCTGTCGGATTCGGTTAGGATCACCGTATTTTCGCCCTGGATCTTGGCGATGTCGTCCGGCACGCAGTGGTCGAAGTGATCGTGGCTCACCAAGATCAAGGCGGCCACGGGACCTTCCTTTATCTCGTAGGGGTCGAAGTAGATGGCGCCCTGGGGCCGGTCCAGCCGAAAGCTGTCGTGGCCCAGCCAATGCAGGTTGCTCACCACCTTGTCGATGGCAGCTTGATCGGCCATGGTTCCTCCCTTGAGTTTTGACCCGGTTCTAGTCTTCGGCCAGCACCACCCGGTGGTTGACCAGGGACATGGACTTTATGCGCCCAGCCAGGGTCTTTTGTTCGCCGTAGATGGACACCAGCCGAAGCTTGCCGTCATCTTGGGGCTCGATAAGGTCCACATCGGCCAGGTACAGCTCTTCCTGGCCGCTTTTGTTGAGCAGGTAAGCGGTGGCTTCACACATTGGAAAGCATCTCCTTAAGGCGGACCTGCACGATGTGGTCCACTTGGTGGGGTAATGGCTCGCGGGTCACGCTGGCCACTTCCACGTTTTCCTGGGTAAGGGGCAGAAGGAATTTGCGGGCCTTGCAGGAGGCTACCGCAGCGGATACCGCCGGAGTAATTTCGCCCATCATGGAATTGGCCAAGACGATGCCGAGGGGCCCGATTATGGCATCGGCATCTTGGATGGTGACCAGGATGGCGTTTTCTCCGGTGGCGCCACGGTTGGCGCCGGCCTTCATCATCTGGGCGGTGGCGATGGCGTTGCTGCCCAAAGCCAGCACCTCCATCGTTTCGCCGTACTCTTCCTTGAGACGGCGAATGATGACGCTGCCGATGCCGCCGCCCTGGCCGTCAATGACACAGATGCGCAAGGTTGCCTCCTTGTTTAAAAGAGAATACACTGACCTCCAATAGCTGACAAGCCCATCCAGGGGAGCGTTCCGGCTGGAAAAGGAGAAGATGGAGAGTATGATCGGCATGGGGCTGGCCCTGGTGATTGCAGGCTATCTATTAGGCGCGGTGCCCTTTGGGCTCTTGGTGGCCCGCGCCATGGGAGGGCGTGACCCCCGTAGCGGCGGCTCCGGCAACATCGGGGCCACCAACGTGGCCCGCCTGGCCGGCAAGACCGCCGGAGTGCTCACCCTGCTACTGGATATCGGCAAAGGCCTGGGCCCCGCCATGCTGGCCGATTATTGGCTCACCCCCTGGTGGGCCGGAGCGGTGGGTTTGGCCGCCTTCGTGGGCCACTGCTGGCCGGTCTATCTGCGTTTCAAGGGCGGCAAGGGGGTGGCAACCTTCTTGGGGGTGCTCTTGGGCCTGGCCCCATGGGCCGGGCTGGCCACCGGCCTGGTTTTGATCCTTTTGGCCACCGTGACCAAACACATGTCCCTGGGCTCCCTGGTGGGCTGCGGCAGCTCGGTGGGATGGCTTTGGCTGGCCGGCGCGCCAGTTGCTTATCTGGTCATGGCCGCGGTAATGACCCTCTTGGTCTTTTACAAACACCGTGAAAACATCGTTCGCCTCCGGGCGGGCCAGGAGCACGGCTGGCGCTGACCTATTGTGTTTTCAGCGATAACTTCCTTTGATAGATGGTCATGAAGCCTTTGGGTGCCGCGCCCAACCGGATCACGGCGTGCGCTCGAAACACCAGAAGGCTCAAAATACGGTAGTAAGCGCTCCGCTGATCCCTCAAGCACGGAGGCCAAGCCATGTGGGCCGATCTAGTGTGTTTTTGTCGCCGCCGCCCCGGGTTCGTCGCGGGATGGCTGGCCTTGGTCTTGCTCCTGGCCCTGGCATCCCCCGTAGAGGCCGTGCCGCCGGGACAGATATCCTGGACCTCCCAGGTGGCCGCCGCCTACCGGGCCCTGGGCGCCAAGGACCCGGATCCCAAAACCCGCAACCCCGACTATTTGGCCGGGCGCTTGGTGGACCAGGCATTCCTGGGCAAACAACTCCGCCTGCCCGATGACTACGACCCGGCCCTGGCCATAATCCGCAAGCGCGGCAGTTCCACCTTTTACTACATGACCGCCCGCACCAAGTACATCGACCATGTATTGTCCCATGAGGCAGCCGCGGGAGTGGAGCAGGTGGTCATTCTTGGCGCGGGCCTGGACAGCCGCGCCTACCGCTTCGCAAAGCAATTTCCCAAGCTCAAGTTTTTCGAGGTGGACCTGCCGGCCACCCAGGACTACAAGCGGCAGCGGGTGGAAGCGGTCCTGGGTAGCCTGCCGGCCGGAGTGACCTATGTGCCCGTGGATTTCGACAAGGACGACCTAGGCCAGACTCTGGCCCGGGCCGGCTATCGCAAGGACCGCCGCACCTTGTTCATCTGGGAAGCCGTCAGCTACTACCTCCAAGAGGCCGGGGTGCGCGCCACCCTGGACTTCGTGGCCCAGCAAGCCCAGCCTGGCAGCCGCCTGGTGTTCGACTACCTGACCCGGGAAGCCCTGGACAAGATAAATTCCGGCGAAGCCGGACAGAGGGGCGCCGCGGCCCGGGCCAAGCGCGGCGAACCGTTTCTCTCCGGCATAAAACGCGGCACGATCCGCGGCTATCTGACTAAGTCGGGCCTGATTCTGGTGGAGGAGGTGGAGGCGCGGGATATGGTCGGCCGTTTTCTAATCGGCAGCAAGGGCCAGGTTCTGGGGCTGCCTTCCCGGAGCGTGCGCCTGGTGCTGGCCGAGGTCCCCGCGCCGGTCCGCTGAGGCCCCTAAAAACGCGAGGCAGGCCCATCAACTGATCCCGCCCCCGCGCATTATAGCCGTCCTTTTCTTCGGGCCTTTTTGCGCTGGTCCTTGGGCAAGCGCTTGGCCGGGCCTTTCTTCTTGGTGGTGAAATCCCAGCCATCTTCGCCGCCCTCCCCGCCGGGCGGCAGGCCCAGGGCCACTTCCAACAGGCGATTGCCGAACTCCTCGGACGTGAGCACCACCGCCCCATGCACCCGGCAGCGGCCGGCCAGTTCGCGGTCGCTGGTGACCACGGTGATACCGGCCCCCTCCCGGGCGGCCAAGGCAGCGATCACGTCGTCCGCCGACCTCTCGGCCCCGGAAAAACCCACCGGCATCCCGGCCAGGCTCTGCTGATCCCCGCCCGGCTCCAGGCCGCCGTCGAAGATCACCTTGATTTTGTGGGGGCGCCGTTTGCGGTACAGGCGCAGGGCCTCCATCAAGGCCTCGCGGCCCTCGCCTTTGTCCGAGGCGAAGGCCAGCTCGGGCACTGCGTGGATGAGGTTGTATCCGTCGATGACCAGTCGCATGGCGCGGCGCTAACGGGAAAGGAGCTCCAGCAGCCGTTCCAGCTCTTTGTTGGAGGAAAAGCGGATGGTGATGGCGCCCTTTTTGCCCTTGCGTTTAATCTCCACCGGGGAGCCCAGGCGGTAGCGCAACTCCTCGGCCAAGCTGCCCAGGTGCACCTCTTCCTGGCTGGGCGCCTTTTGGGGGGACGGTGCGGAGGACATCTTCTTGACCAGGGCCTCGACGGCGCGCACCGAAAGACCTTTGGCCAGGATTTCATCCCGGGCGGCGCGCATGGCCGCCTCGTTTTCCAGAGACAACAGGGCCCGGGCGTGGCCGGCGCTGAAGCGTCCGGTGGCCAGATCTCTTTGCAATTCGGCCGGCAGTTTCAACAGACGCAGGCTGTTGGCCACGGTGGAGCGGTCGCGCCCCACCCCTCGGGCGATCTCTTCCTGGCTAAACTTGAAATCAGCGGCCAGGCGGAAGTAGGCGTTGGCCTCATCCAGAGGGTTCAGGTCCTCGCGTTGCAGGTTCTCCAGGAGGGCCAAGAGCAGGGCTTGCTGGTCGGTGGCTTGGCGCACCACCACCGGCACCGAAGTGAGCCCGGCCAACTGGCTGGCACGCAGGCGGCGCTCACCGGCTATGAGTTGGTAGCCGCCGTCCACCGGGCGCACCACCAAGGGCTGCAACACCCCGTGCTCGGTGATGGAATCGGCCAGGGCCCTTAGGGAGTCGGCGTCGAACAGCCGGCGGGGCTGGTAGGGGTTGGGCTCCAGACGCTCAACGGGCAGGTCTACCACCCTTTCCCCCGGACCGGGCTCGGTGGCCAAACTACCGCCGGGGTATTCGTCGTCTCCCAAAAGGGCGGCCAACCCCCGTCCCAGGGCCGGAACCTTGCGGCGCAAGGTCTTTTTCTTGTCCCCAGACTGGTCGCTCATGCCGCCCGTCCCTCCTCCGGCGTTCCCGAGTTGCTCCGGGGTCCGGCCAAGACCTCGCGGGCCAGTTCCACGTAGCTCTGGGCCCCGGCGCAACGGGCATCATATAAAATAACGGGTAGGCCGTGGCTGGGCGCCTCGGAGAGCCGCACGTTGCGTGGCACCACAGTATCGTAAACCATGCCCTTGAAGTGACTCCGAACGTCCTCGGCCACCTGATGGGAGAGATTGTTGCGCTGGTCGAACATGGTAAGCAGGATGCCCTCCAACTGAAGCCCCGGGTTCAGGGTGCGGCGCACCCTGGCTATGGTGTGCAGCAGTTGGGTGAGCCCCTCCAAGGCGTAATACTCGGTCTGCAAGGGGATGAGCACCCCATGGCAGGCGGTCAGGGCATTCAGGGTAAGCAGGCCCAGGGAGGGGGGGCAGTCCAGCAGGATGTAGCGGTAGCTGTCGGCCAAGGGGGCAAGAGCCGTGGAGAGCAGGTGTTCGCGCCTCAACGAGTTGGCCAACTCCACCTCGGCCCCGAAGAGGTTCACGTCCGAGCCCAGCAGGTGCAGCTTTTCCAACATGGTTGGACGCACCGCTTCGCGGGCCTGAACCTGACCGATCATGACGTGATACAAGGTGGGGCCGCCGGGGGCAAGCTCGACCCCCAGGCCGCTGGTGGCGTTGCCCTGGGGGTCGCAATCCACCAAAAGGGTGGTATGCCCGGCCGAGGCCAGGCATGCGGCGAGATTCACCGCAGTGGTGGTTTTACCCACCCCACCCTTTTGATTGGCTATCGTTATGATACGGCCCATGCCTTACAACTTAGCCGGGCAAGGCCGGCCCAAGCAAGCCCCAAAGGGCGTCTCTAGCGGCGTTTGCCCTTACCTCGTGACTTTTTGCCGCGCTTCTGCCGGGCTGCGCTGGCCGCTTTGGCCGGACTAACCTGCGCTGGGGTCGTTTCCGCCTCTCCCATCGCCAACCGGGCGGGAGCAGGCCGGGGCCGCTGGGAGCGCCTGGAGGTCATGGGCCTGCCCTCGGGCAGCAACAGCAGCACCGGGCTGGCCACGAAGATGGAGGAGTAGGTGCCCACCACCACGCCCACCAACAGGGCCAGGGCGAAGTCCTCGATCACCCCACCGCCGAAAACGTATAGGCAGAGCAGCACCATCAAGGTGGTGCCAGAAGTGAGGACGGTGCGGCTGAGGGTCTGGTTGATGGAGGCGTTTATGGTCACATCCAGGCCCTGCTTGCCAGCCCTGTTCAGGTTCTCGCGGATGCGGTCGTAGACGATGATGGTGTCGTTGAGGGAGTAGCCGATGATGGTCAGCAGGGCGGCCACGGTGGCCAGGGTAAACTCCTTATCCAGCAGACTGAACACCCCGACCGTGATGACCACGTCGTGGATCAGGGCCACGATGGCTCCCAGGGCGTAGCGCAGCTTCAGCAGCCAACACGCCCCCACCGTCACCACCAGGGCGGTGAGGATGAGCCACACCATGGCGACGCCTTCGCCGCCTCCCATGGCGCTTATCAGTGCCTGCACCAGCAGGGTCGCCCCCACCAGCACACCGGCCATGACCGCGGCCAAGCCCCACTTCTGTTCAAAGCGGCCGGAGATGTACACCGCGATAAGAATGATGGCGTAGAAGATGGCCAACAAGGCCTTCTCACGAAGGTCTTGCCCCACCTTGGGGCCCACCATCTCCACCCGGCGCACCTCCACCTTGCCCTTTCCATAGGTCTTGGACAGGGTTTCGCGAACCCGGTCGGCCAAGCCTTGCAGGTTCAGGCCCTTTTTTTCGTCGCGGATGAGGAACTCATTGTTCTTCTTCTCGCCAAAGCCCTGCACCGTCGACTGGCCCATGCCCACCGGATCCAGGGCCTTTTTAATTGCCGAGGCATCGGTGGGTTCGGCAAAGCGCACCTGCACCAAAATACCGCCGGCAAAGTCGATGCCGTAGTTGGGGCCGCCGTGGAGGAAAAGGCTGGCTATGGTCATCAGGATCAAAAGACCGCTGATGATGAAGGCCTTGCCACGGTTGCCAACAAAATTAAGATTTATGTTCGACTTGATAAATTCCATGGGTGCTCCAGGGGAAGGGCCCTAGATCAGAAGCCGCCGCGGCCTGAACTGGTGCAAGTAAAAGTCAAACATCAGCCTGGTGAAGGTGATGGCCGTAAACAACGACGAGGCGATACCAATGGACAGAGTCACCGCGAAACCCCGGATGGGACCGGTGCCGAACTGAAACAGCACCAGGGCCGCGATCAGGGTGGTGATGTTGGCGTCCAAAATGGTCAGGGTCGCCTTGCCGTAGCCAGCCTCCACGGCGGCATAGGGCGTTTTGCCCAACCTAAGCTCTTCTCGCACCCTCTCGAAAATCAGCACGTTGGCGTCCACGGCCATGCCGATGGTCAAAATGATGCCCGCGATGCCCGGCAGGGTCAGGGTGGCCTGGAAGGCGGCCAACACCCCCGGTGATTATCACCAGGTTGAGCACCAGGGCCAGGTTGGCGAACACCCCGGCCAAGCGGTAATAGAGCAGGATGAACAGCACCACCAGGCAGAAGCCCACCACCATGGACAACAGTCCCTGGTCTATGGAGTCCTGGCCCAGGCTGGGACCCACGGTGCGCTCTTCCAAAACCTTCACCGGAGCGGGCAGGGCGCCGGAACGCAGCACCACCGCAAGGTCGCGTGCCTCCTCCATGGTGAAGTCGCCGGTGATGCGGGCCTCTCCGCCGGTGATGGGCTCTTGGATCACCGGCGCCGACTGCACCTTGCCGTCCAGGATGATGGCCAGGCGCTTTTTCACGTTGCGGGTGGTGATGTCGGCGAACTGACGGGCCCCGGCTCTGTCGAAGGCCACGGAGACGTAAGGCTGATTGTATTGGGAGTCCATCTGCACCCTGGCGTCGGTGATGGTGGCCCCGGTCATGGCCACCCGCCGATGCACCACGATGGGATCCTTGTCCACCCGTCCGCTGACGTGGTCCCGCCGGTAAAGGCTCATGATCTCGTCGCCCGGCGGCAGGGTGGCCTTGGTCACCGTGGCCGGATTCACCGAGTCATCCACCAGCTTGAACTCCAGCTGGGCGGTTTTGCCGATGAGGGCCACCGCCCGCTGGGGGTCCTTGACCCCGGGGAGTTGGATCAGGATGCGCCCTTCGGATTGGGGCAGGATCTCCGGCTCGCTCACCCCGAATTGATCCACCCGGTTGCGGATGGTCTCCAGGGCCTGGGTGGCGGCTTGGTCGGCGATGTGCTTGGCCGCTGCGGCGGTTAGCTGTAGAGCCAGTTTGATCTTGCCGTCTTCCAGGGTGCTGCTGGAAGCCACGGTGTAGCCGGGGTAGTCCCGCTTAACCAAATCTTCCAGCTTGGCCCGGTCGCTGTTGTGCAGCAATACCAAACTGATGGTGTTGTCGGAGCCGGCTTGGGGCTGGATGGCGCGGATGTTGTCCTCGCGCATCTTGCGCATCAGCTCCTGGCTGGTGCGCTCCACCGAGGCGCTCACCGCTTTCTGGGTCTCCACCTCCAGGATCAGATGCATACCCCCCTGGAGGTCCAGGCCCAAGCGGATTCGTTCGCTGGGCAGGATATTGGTCCACCAGGTGGGCAGTTTACCGCCCCCCAAAGTGGGCACAAGGTAGAGCAGGGCCAGAATGATGACCGCCGCCACCAAGGTGGACTTCAAAAAGAAGTTCTTAGACAAGGTGAACTCCTAACGCAGCATATCCCCTTTACCAGCCTGGACGGGCTGGCGCGGGGCTACTCAGATACCAGCTTGCGGCTACTTCTTTGTCTCGGGAGCCGTGGGGGTGGTGGCGGCGCCAACCACGCCGGCCACATGTCCCCGGCTGACCTTGATGCGCACCTGAGGGGCGATCTCCACGGTCATGGTCTGTTCGTCCAAGCCGGTGACGCGGCCGTAGATCCCGCCGTTGGTCAAGACCTTGTCGCCCTTGCGGATGTTGGCCAGCATGGCCTTGTGAACCTTGGCCTTCTTTTGCTGGGGCCTGATGAGCAGGAAGTAGAAAATCACGAACATCAGCACGAGCATGGGGATGGGGCCGGAGAGAAGTCCGCCCAAGCCGCCCGCGCTCTCGCCGCCCTCGGCGCCTTTTTGCCCAATGCCCATGGCCCAGGCGGTGCCCGTGGTCAACCAGTCAAGCATCTTAAATCCTCCCTAGGTTAACGCCGCCCGTTGCGGCCCCGAGGTCTCCAGTCCCTCAAGCACCTGGCGGGCGTAAATCTCATATCGATCTTCTGCGATGGCCAGGCGCAACCCGGCCATCAACTGAAGAATGTAGTGCAAGTTGTGCACGGTGTTCAAGCGATAAGACAACAACTCCTTGGCCATGAGCAAATGGCGCAGGTAGGCCCGGCTGTATCGCCGGCAGGTGGGGCACTCACAGCCCTCCTCCACCGGAGCGGGGTCATCCTTGAACCGGCTGTTGCGCAGGTTCAGCCTTCCCGTGGAGGTTAGCAAGGTTCCGTTGCGGGCCATGCGGGTGGGCAGCACGCAATCGAACATGTCCACCCCCAAGCCCACGCAGCGCACCAAGTCGGCCGGCTCGCCCACCCCCATGAGGTAGACTGGTTTGTCGGCTGGCAACTGAGGCACGGTGCTGCTGATAACCTCCATCATCCGAGGCTTGGGTTCGCCCACACTTAGCCCCCCCAGGGCGTATCCATCCAACTCCAGGGCGGCCAACAACTCCATGCTGCGGGCACGCAGGTCACTATACACCCCACCTTGAACTATTCCCAGCAGGGCGCCCCCTTTATCGGTGCGCGCGGCTAGGGCCCTGGCCGCCCAACGGGCGTCCCGCTCCAAGGATTGAGCCAGATACTCCCGCGGCGAACCCGGCGGGGGGCATTCGTCCAAAACCATCATCAGGTCCGAGCCCAGCATCTCCTGGGCCGCCACCACCGACTCGGGGGTCATGTGCAACAGTTGGCCGTCCAAGTGGGAGCGGAAGCTGACCCCGTCCTCGCCTAGGTTGCGCAGACCGCTAAGAGAGAACACCTGGAACCCCCCGCTGTCGGTCAGGATGGGCCCGGGCCAATCCATGAAGCGGTGCAGGCCGCCCAGGGCGGCAACGGTCTCCACCCCGGGCCTGAGCAGCAGGTGGTAGGTGTTGCCCAGGATCATCTGGGCCCCCAGGCCGGAAACCTCCTCGGGCAAGAGCCCCTTGACCGTTCCCTGGGTGCCCACCGGCATGAAGGCCGGAGTGTCCACCAGCCCCCGGCGGGTGCGCAAACGGCCGGCGCGGGCCCGCCCGCTGTGCGCGGTTATTTCAAAGCCCAGGCGCGCCATCAGATTATCAGCATGGCGTCGCCGTAGCTATAGAAACGATATCCCCGCTCCATGGCCTGTTGGTAGGCGGCCAAAACGCGGGTGCGGCCAGCCAGGGCGGCCACCAGCATTAGCAAGGTGGTGCGGGGCAAATGAAAGTTGGTAATCAACCCATCGGCCACCCGAAACGGGTGTCCCGGGGCGATAAGTAGGTCGCACCAGCCGGCGCCGGCCTGGGGCACGCCCCCCGGGCCGGGCCGCCACTCCAGGGAGCGCAGGCTGGTGGTGCCCACCGCGATGACCCGCCCTCCCTGCTGTTTGGCCTTGGCCACCGCACGGCTGGCCTCGGGGGAGATGTTCACCCACTCGGAATGCAGGCGGCCGGCGGCCAAGTCCGCCGGGTCTGGCTCGGCGAAGGTGCCATAGCCCACATGCAGGGTAAGGGTGGTGCTGGCCACCCCCCGGCGGGCCAAGGCGGCCAAAAGCTCGCGGCTCAGGTGCAGGCCGGCGGTTGGCGCGGCCACCGCACCGGGCTGGGCGGCGTATACCGTCTGGTAGCGGGAGGCGTCTTCGGCGTCCGGCCCCTGGGGCCGCTTGATGTATGGTGGCAGGGGCGTGGCCCCCCGGGCCGCAGCCAACTCCAGGGCCGAGCCGGGAAATTCCACCAGGGCCTGGCCCCGCGCCCCGCGCTCAAGCACCTTCACCCAAACCTCCGGCCCGCCAGCCAAGCGCAGGCGAGCGCCCGGGGCCAAGGGCTTGTGGGAGCGCAGCAGGCACTGGTGCCGTTCGCGGCCGCCGTCCAGGCGCTCGACGGGCTGGGCCGGGGACAGGAGCATGATCTCAACCCGCCCGCCGGTGGGCTTGGCCGCCGCCAGGCGGGCCGGCACCACCCGGGTGTCGTTGAGCACCAACAGGTCTCCGGGCCGAAGCAAACGAGTGAGCCCCGCGATCTTGTGGTGGCGGGGCTCTCCTTGGCGCCGAGACAAAAGCAACAGCCGGGCCTGCACCCGCCGCCGGGCCGGAGCCTGGGCTATAAGCCCCGGAGGCAGATCGTAGTCGTAGGCGGCCAGGAGTTCCTGGGTTCCGGTGCTTTTGGGGTTGGTCTGCGCCATGTGTCCCGCGTAAAGGCTCCGCCGAGGGTTTACAACGAATAATTTACGTTATATTAATTTGTTATTAACAATATTCCCATGTGGGGATTTTGACGATGGAACTAAGCATATTATGCCGAGCCCTTCGTATTGTCAAGTAAGGCTGGAGCATTACAACTGCTTGAATCCAGAGGACTTGAGGGTTTTCCCTTGACAGAAAAGGGCCGGACAAACAACCATAGGCAAACATTTTAAATAACGCCCAGCCGGGCGCGAATCCAACCCCCAAACCGGAGTGGGCCGATGGCCATCTACGTAAAGTGTAAGACCGAAAGCTGCGACAACGAGATCCTGGCGCCGGAGTACGCCCAGACCCCCTTTGAAAAGCTGGAAGACGCCCTGCACAAAAAAAACTATTACCTTTGTCCCAAATGTGGCCTGGTCAACCCTTATCTAAAGGAAGACCATTACGAGAAGTAAGCGGCGTCTTGCAAAAATGGGGCGGGCCGTCGGGGCTCGCCCTTTTTTATTCTTCCCCTGATTCAGAGACGCTTGCGGTCAGCTTGGCTGAGGGAGCGGATACCCAACAGAACCAGGAACCGCAAGAACTCGATGAACAGCAGGCCCACCACCACCAAGGCGGTTACCGAGAGGATGCGGGGCAAAAAGTTCTCCCAGTTCCACTCATTGCCGGAAAACACGCCCTCCTCCTCAAACAACCAGCCCAGGAGGCCGACGGACCGGCCGGAGGGATTTCGCTGGTCCCCTCTCCTTAATAGGCCCACGGCGGATTCCTGCTCAACGTGGCTCGGGAACAACAGCTTGAGCATCAGAGGGATGCCCGGATCGGGAAACTTCCCGTATACGCGGGTCTTTTGCGACGCCTCGGCCTCTCGCATGTGTCGATGCAGGACCCGGTTGTAGAGCAGATACATCCGGGCGGAAAGTATGGGCAAAATGGTGGAGGTGTCGCGCTCGAAAGCCACCAACACCATCAAGTGCTCGTCGCGGATCATCTCATCGGTAAAAAGGGGGATATCATCGGTTTGGCGATAGAGTTCCCAACCTATCCCCTTTTCTGGCGGCGGGTCGGAAAAATCATCCAGGCGCACCGCCTCCTCATGGATATTTTCGGTGTAAAGGCGTTGCGCGGTATGCACGAATGCCGGGGCGGGAGGAGCGGCCACGGCGAGCAAAAGGGCCACCGCCAAGACTGCCGAACTCAAGCGGGACATGTATTGCCTACTCCCTTGGAAGCAACCCGGACCCAGCGGTTGCCCCAAGAAATAATATATCATCAGCGCAACTTAATACCAAGAGGTCCAGCGGGCTCTCCCCGGCTTGACACCAAGGGCCCCATGGCATAGCGTGCCCCCAGAAGCCAACCTCAGAGGAGGCCGAGATGTCCCAGATGGTCAAGGATTTCGACTGGCGGCGTCCGGGAACTTTTTTGCCGGTGGCCATGGCCGCGGCTTTCAGACCCAGATCTTTTTTCTCTCAGATGGACAACCGGGGCGACCTGGTCACCCCTCTCTTATTCCTGATGGGGGTCCATCTACTGCCCTCGCTGGCCGCCCTCATCGGCGGGTTCCAGCCAGGGGCCGTGGCCTGGGGTCTGGCCACTCGCCTGGTTGTGGACCTCATCTTCATCGGCCTGGTCTACACCATCGGCCACCACATAATGCGCAACCCCCTTAACGCCGGCGGCTTTTTGCGGGTGATCTGCTACTGCCTGGGGGTCAAGCTAATCGCGGTGATCCTCCCCTTCCTGCCCGGCTACCAGGACGCCTTGATGGTGCTGGTCTATGTGTATTTTTTCGTGATCCTGTATTTCGGCCTGCGGGCGGCGGCGGGCTTCAGCTTCTTGCAGGCCGCCACCTGCGTGCTGTTGTCGGTGGTGGGCATGGTGCTGTTGATGAGTCTGCTGGGCAACTTGACGGTGGACGTGCCCTCCCAGGGCCCGGCCGGGTCCAGCGCTCCGACAGCCACATCGCCTAAGTAGCGCCCCATTTCGGCGTGCTATAAGATTTAAATATTATTGCCATCCTCACATAGGGAGCGGGCCTTGGGCAAAGCCAAATGGCTCAAATGGACGGTAGTCGCGGTGTTGGTGCTGGCCTTGGCTGGGGGGCTGTGGGCCTGGTGGCCACGAGGCGGGCAAGAGCCGCAAATCCAAGGCAAGGAATTCCAGGTCAGGCGAGGGACCATCCGCCGCATGGTGGTTTCCACCGGCACGGTCAAGCCCCAGGTGGGGGCCGAGGTCAAGGTGGGGGCGCGGGTAAGCGGCCGGGTGGAAAAGCTTTTGGTCAGCATAGGCCAGGCGGTCAAGGCCGGCCAAGTGGTGGCGGTAATCGAGCACAAGGACCTGGAGGCCAAACTGAGGCAGGCCCAGGCCGAACTCAGGGCCGACGAGGCCCGTCTGCAAAGAGTGAAGGCCACCGGCCCCCGGGAGATTACCCGGGCCGAAGCCGAACTCAACGAGGCCAAGGCGACCCTGGACCTGACCATCTTGGACTTCAACCGCCAGAAAAAAATGCGCACCAGCGACCTGGTGGCCCAGGACGCCCTGGACCGGGCCCGGGAAAAACACCTGGTGGCCCAGGCCCGCCTGAACGCGGCCACCGCCAAGCTCAACCAGATCAAGCAGAGCTACATTCAAGACCTCAAAGTGGCCCAGGCCGACTTGGCCGCCGCCCAGGCCCGCCTGGCCACCACCCAGGTAAACCTTGACTACGCCACCATCCGGGCCCCCATTGGCGGGGTGGTCTCCAGCGTATCCACCCAGGAAGGCGAGACCGTGGCGGCCAGCCTCAGCTCGCCCACCTTCATCACCATCGTGGACCTGGCCCGCCTTCAGGTGGACGACTTCGTCGACGAAACCGACATCGGCCTGGTCAAGCTCAACCAACGGGCCTTTTTCACCGTGGACGCCTACCTCGGCAGAAAATTCCAGGGGGAGGTGGATGCCATCCAGCCCTCGGCCAAGATCGTGGACGACGTGGTCTATTACCCGGTGACCATCAAGATATTGGATGATTACCAGAACCTGCTCAAGCCTGAGATGACCGCAACGGTGAGCATCGTGGCTGGTGTGCGCAAGGGCGTGCTGTTAATCCCGGCTCCGGCCATACGGCGCAAGGCGGGCAAGAGCCTGGTCTATTTGCGCCAAGACGGGCAGACCAAACTCCAACCGGTCCAGGTGGGCTGGACCGAAGAGCTGCGGGCGGAGATCACCGAGGGCCTGGAGGAGGGCCAGACCGTGGTCATCCCCATGAGCGCACCCTTGACCGGCGCCAAGCCCGGCGGCGGCCGCTGAGGCTGATTTTGATAAAGCTAAAGGGCATCACTAAGACTTACTACCGGGGCAAGGTGGAGACCCCGGTGCTTTTGGGCATCGATCTGCACGTGCGCCCCGGCGAATTCCTGGCCATCATGGGCCCATCGGGCTCGGGAAAATCTACCTTGTTGCACATCCTGGGGTTGCTGGACCGCCCCAGCGGCGGCTCGTACCTCTTGGACGGCAGCGAAACCTCCACCCTGAACGACGACGAGTTGGCCCGCCTGCGCAACGCCAAGCTGGGCTTCGTGTTCCAGGCCTTTCACCTGTTGCCCAAGTCCACCGCCTTGGACAACGTGCTCCTGCCCTTCACCTATGCCGGCCATTTCCCGCAGGATGCGGCCCACCGGGCCCGCCACGCCTTGGCGCGGGTGGGTCTGGAACACCGGCTGCACCACCGCCCCGGCGAGATGAGCGGCGGTGAATGCCAGCGGGTGGCCATCGCCCGGGCCCTGGTCAACGACCCCGAGGTTATCTTCGCCGACGAACCCACCGGCAACCTGGACCAGCGATCCTCCCTGGAGGTTATTTCCATTTTGCAGGGGCTCAACGCCGAGGGCCGCACCATCGTCCTGGTCACCCACGATACGGCTGTGGGCTGCATGTGCCGCCGCTTGGTGCGCCTTATCTACGGCCGGGTGGACAGCGACGAAATCATCGCCGAACCCACCCAGGCCATGCGGCAGTTGCAAACCCTCATGGAGGCCGCCAAGTGAGCCTGGCCTGGCGCCTTCTCAAGGCGGCCCTGAGCTCCCTGTGGGCCTTCCGCTCCTATGCCGCCCTTATGATGATCGGCCTGATTATCGGCATCGCCTCGCTCACAGTGATTCACCAGATCGGCCAAGGGGCCCAACAGCAGGTGGCCGCCCGCATGGCCTCCATGGGCTTTGGGGCCGACGCCTTTTATATCTCCTCTGGCGGGGGCCGCCTGGGGGTGCGCCGCGGCATGAAGCGGGCGGTGACCCTGACCCCGGTAGACGCCGCCTCCATCTCCCGCCTGGACGGAGTGGCCCAGGTGGTGCCGCACAAAAATGTGGCCCGAACCCAGGTGACCGCCGGGAGCAACCACACCAACACCCGGGTGAGGGGAGCGCCGCCAGGCTGGGCCGCGGCCCGCAACTGGTCCATGCTTCACGGCCGCTTCATCAGCCGGGCCGATATCGGCCAGAGCGCCCGGGTGGCGGTGGTGGGAACCACGGTGGTGCGCGAACTTTATGGCGGCGCCAATCCGGTGGGCCGCCGTCTCAGGATCGGGCGCACCCCCTTCATCGTGGTAGGTGTGCTGGAATCCAAGGGCTCCAGCGGCTGGCGCGACCGCGACGACATAATATTGGTGCCCCTGTCCACCGCCACCAAGCGCCTGAGCCGCGACGACAAAATCAGCGGCATGCGCGTCACCATGACCGACGCCTCCCGGGTGGAGGAGATCAAGGGAGAGGTCACCGCCGTCCTGCGCGAAAACCACTCCCTGGGGCCGGGGGTGCCCGACGATTTCCTCATCATCACCCCCGACGAGTTGATGAAGCTCATCACCAGGCAAAGCCGCTCCCTGGTGGTGATGCTCACCTTTGTCAGCGCGGTAAGCCTGTTCGTCTCCGGTGTGGTCATCATGAATATCATGCTGGTGGCGGTGAGCGAACGCGCCTACGAGATCGGGGTGCGCCGGGCGGTGGGGGCCCGGCGGCGGGACATTCTCTACCAGATACTCATGGAGTCTCTCATGGTGGCCGCGGCCGGCGGAGTCTGCGGTCTTTTGCTGGGCATACTTTTGTCTTACCTGGCCACTCTGCTGCTGGGCATTCCCACCGCCTTTAGCCCCTCGGGCTTTTTGTGGGCCCTGGGCTTCAGCGCGGCGGTGGGCCTGTTCTTTGGGGTGGCTCCGGCCAAGAAGGCGGCCGGCCTGCACCCGGTGGAGGCCCTCAGATGATGACCCAGCGCACCCGGCGCCTGCTTGCCGCCGCCTGGGGGGGCCTGCGGGAGCATCGTTTGCGCGCCGCCTTGGCCGCCGGCGGACTTTTGGTGGGGGTGGCCGCGGTGGTGGTCATGGTGGCGGTGGGCCAGGGCACCCGCAACCAGGTGCTGGAGCGCATCACCGCCCTGGGCACCAACATCATCTCCGTGCATGCGGCCAAGCGCTCTTTCACCGGCCTGCGCAGCCGCACCACCGGCGAGGTGTCTTCCCTGGAGCCGGCCGATGCCGATGCCATATCCCGCCTGGAGGGAGCCGAGGGGGCCTCTGCCCTGGAAATGCGCCTGATGCGTCTGTCCGGCCCCGAGGGCACCACCGACGCCCTGGTGGTTTCCGCCCAGCCCAACATCTTCGCCCTGGAGGGCCATGGCTTGGCCGAAGGCCGTTACTTCACCGAGCGCGAGGAAAGGGCCGGCCGCCGGGTGGCGGTGGTGGGCCCGGCCCTGCGCAACCACCTGGCCGGCGAAGCCTCCCTGGTGGGCCGCACCATAGAGGTCAAAAAGCAGCCCTTCCTGGTGGTGGGAGAGCTGCTGCCCAAGGGCGTGGACCCCAGCGGCAACGATCTGGACGAAAGGCTCTACCTCCCCCTGAAGACCGCGCAATCACGCCTTCTGGGCGGAAAGCGCTATGTGGGGCTGCTCTTGGCGCGGGCCGAAAGCGAATCGGTCATGGAGACACTGGCCCTGGAGATCACCCGCCTATTGCGCCAGCGGCACAATCTGCGTTCCGGCCAGCCGGACGATTTTAAAATCCACACCCAACTGGAAACCATACAGACCAGGGAGGAGTCCAGCCGCATATTCTCGGCCACCACAACCGGGGTGGCGGCGGTGAGCCTGCTGGTGGCCGGGGTGGGCATCATGGCGGTGCTCTTGATTTCGGTGAAAGAGCGCACCACCGAAATCGGCCTGCGCCGGGCGGTGGGGGCCAGGCGCCGCGACATCCTGTGGCAGTTCTTGGCCGAGGCGGTGATCCTGGGGCTGACCGGCGCCGGAGGTGGAGCCCTGTTGGGCCTGACGGCGGCCTTGGCGGTAAGGCTCTTCAGCTCCCTGAACTTTGACCTGCCCTGGGGCCCGGCCCTGGGCGCGGCCATCCTGGGCATGGTCATTTCCGTTGTCTTTGGCCTGGCCCCGGCCCGCCGGGCGGCGTCTCTAACGCCGGTGGACGCCTTGCGCGAATAAGACCCGGCAGCCCCCCCTACGGCCACGAGGCCATCCGCCTAGGCGAAGGGCCCCGCTTGGGCGATCAAATTTTCAGCGGCGCGCAAAAGGTGGATATTGGGATCTGGGCCCTAGGCCCCGAACTCACTGCCGCAGTAGGGGCAAAACTTGAACCCGGTGTCGTGGAGGGATTCGCCGCAGGCGCTGCATCGGGTGATCATCTCATTGGCGCAAAAGGGGCAGTAAAGAAAGCAGCCGCACTGCTCGCGCACATCCATGGGCAAATCCTGCCACTGCTCCTGGCAATCCTGTTCCTGGCAGACCTTTTCCTTGCGGGCCGTATCGGACATGTCTATTCTCCCGTTCCCTCCCGGGGAACTGTGTTGATAAGGTCCCTGAGCAACTCGATGGAGGCCATGGCGTCGGCCTCCTCCACTTTGTGCAGGGCGAAGCCGGCGTGGGTGATAACGTAGTCGCCCAGCTTCAATTCCGGCACCATCAGGGTGGACACGCGGCGATGCACCCCGCCCACCTCCACGGTGGCCATGTCCCCGCCCAGCTCAGTTATTTTGGCTGGTATGGCCAAACACATTGGTCACCTCGCGGGGTTGTGCCGCTGCTTGGGCCGGATAGCCCAGCCGCTCCAGTTCCAATAGCACCTGTTCCAAGAGGGGCTTTACCGCCCGCTCGACCTCGGGGGTGAGTTCCAGGCCATAGTTGTCGATGTCGCCGAACTCCACCCCGATCACCACCACTTCGGGCGGATCGCCCAGCAGGGGCAGCAGGGCCATGGTCTCCATGAGGTCTATCTGGTGCAGGCTGTCCTTGTACTGGATGTGCTCCGGCCGGGCGTCCCAGGGAAAACGGTAGATGGTGCCCGGCTCGTCGCCGCCACGCACCGCGTCCACCACTATGACCCGCTGGGCCTCCATCATGATCCCAGCCAGGGAAAGCCCCAGCACCCCGCCGTCAACCACTTTGACGTTGGGGAGAAAATCATAACCGGCAATGAGCTCGTGGGCCACGCGCACGCCCACCCCCTCGTCGGTGAGCAGAACGTTACCCACGCCCAATATCAGGATTTCTTGTGCCTTGGCCTGGTTCATGCTGGCCTCGAGTATAGCAGAAAGGCAGCGGGGCGGCGAGAATCCCGCCGCCCCGCTGATTGGGTTAGATAGTTAACAAACCTTGAACTTGCGCACTTCGTTGCTATCCGGATCGATCACATGCACGCCGCAGGCGATGCAAGGGTCGAAGGAGTGGATGGTGCGGATGATCTCCAGGGGAGCCTTGGGATCGGCGATGGGCGTGCCGATAAGGGCCTCTTCCACCGGGCCCACCTGGCCTTTGGCGTCGCGGGGGCCCAGGTTCCAGGTGGAGGGCACCACCAACTGGTAGTTGGCGATCTTGTTGTCCTTGTCCTGGCTGATCCAATGGCCCAGGGCGCCGCGCGGGACGTCAATGAGGCCGTAGCCCATGGCCTCGCCGGGCCACTTCCACTCGGCGGCGGTTTCGAGCTTGCCCTGCTTGATCAGCCCGATGGCCTCGGTGACCCAGGAGGCCATCTCGTCGGCGATGACCTTGGTCTCTATGGCCCGGGCCGCAGTGCGCCCCAAAGTGCTGAACAGGGCGCTGGCCGGCACGTTCAGGTGCTTGAGCACCGCCACCACCAAGTCCTTGGTGGGCTTGTGCCCCCGGGCAAAGGCGGCCAGCACCTGGGCCAGGGGGCCCACTTCCATGGGCTTGCCGTTGTAGCGGGGAGCCTTGAACCAGGAGTATTTGCCGTCGTAGTCGAAGCGGGCGTCCTCCAGGGGCTGGGTCACGCCCTTGGCCGGCGGCAGGGCCGGGCCGTTCTTGTACCAGGCCCGGGTCACCTCCTCGGTGATCATGTCCGGGTTCACGTCGGCGATCTTGCCCAGGTTGCGGTCCATGATGACGCCGCCTGGCAGGAACATCTTCTCTTCCAGGTAGCGGCCCGAGTTCTGCGGGAAGTTGCCGTAGGCCAGGAAGTTGGTGCAGCCGCCGATGTTGCGCGCGCCCCAGTCCTTGTAGAAGCTGGCCACGGCCAGCACGTCGGGGATGTAGACGTTGTCGATAAACGCCTGCATCTCCTGCAGGTAGTAGAGGAACTCGGCCAGGCGGTCCACGTCGAGTAGGTCCTTGACGCAGGTCACGCCGCCGGTGCAGTAGCTCTGGATGTGGGGGTTCTTGCCGCCGAACAGCGCCATCATGCGCGCGGCCTTCACCTGGAGCCTGAGCAGCATCAGGTAGTGGGACACCGCCAGCAGGTTGGCCTCGGGGGGCAGGCGGTAGTCGGGGTGGCCCCAATAGCCGTTGGCGAATGGCCCCAACTGTCCGCTGGCCACGAAGGTCTTAAGCTTGTCCTGCACCGCCTTGAAGTCGGAGGCGCCGCTGTTGGGATAGTCGCTAAGTTGGCCGGCCAGGGCGGCGGTCTTCTTGGGGTCGGCCTTGAGCGCGCTTACCACGTCCACCCAGTCCAGGGCGCTGAGTACATAGAAATGCACCGGGTGGTCGTGCAGGAACTGGGCCCCATGCACCAGGTTGCGGCAGATGCGGGCCAGGGGGGGAATCTTCACCCCCACCGCGTCGTCCAAGGCGCGGATGGAGGCCAGGGCATGCACTTCGGTGCAAACGCCGCAGGCGCGTTGGGTGATCCAGGGCGCGTCGCGGGGATCGCGGCCTTGTAGGATTAACTCCAGGCCGCGGAAAAGCTGGGCCGAGGACCACGCGTTGGTAACTTTACCGCCTTCAATCTCCACATCGATGCGCAAGTGCCCCTCGATGCGAGTAATCGGATCAATGGTGTATTTTGCCATCTGAATCGTCCTCCTTCATGGAGCGAGGTTTTTTTTACCTAAACCTTCCATCGGCCCGGCTTAGATAGGCTCATAGAAGGGGGACTGAGTGTCCCAGAAATTGGGCTCGGAACAGCCGATGCAGGGGTGGCCCGCCCCGATGGGCCAGTTGGTGCCGTCGTTGAACTTGACGATGGGGCAGTTGTTGTAAGTGTTGGGCCCCTTGCACCCCACCTCCGCCAGGCAGTAGCCCTTCATGGCGCCCGCATCTCCGAATTTCTTTACGAATTCGTTGTTCTCGTAGTGGGACCGGCGGGGGCATTTTTCGTGGATGGTGTAGCCATAGGCGAACAGGGGACGACCGTTGCTGTCCAGGGCCGGCAACTTGCCCAAAAGCAGGAAATGCACCACCGTGGCCACTATGTTCACCGGGTTGGGCGGACAGCCGGCGATGTTCACCGTCTTGGTGCCGGTGGCCTTGCCTACGCTCATGGCCTTGGTGGGGTTGGGCGCGGCCGCCTGCACGCCGCCGAAACTGGCGCAGTTGCCCACGCAGATGGTGGCCAGGGCATGCTTGGTGGCCTTCTTGGCCATGTCCAGCATGGTGTGGCCGGCGACCTTGCCGTATATCCCTTTGTTTTTGGTGGGAATTCCCCCCTCGCATACCAGGATGTACTTGCCGTCGTACTCCTTCATGGCATCGGTAAGCGATTTTTCGGCGTTGTGTCCGGACGGCGCCATGATGGTCTCATGGTAGGCCACGTTGAGCACGTCCAAGACGATTTGGTCGATCCAGGGGTAGGTGGTGCGGATGAAGGCCTCGCTGCACCCGGTGCACTCGGCGAAGTGCAGCCAGATCACCGTGGGGCGCTTCTTGATGGCCATGGCCTCGGCCACCTTGGGCACCATGCTGGGCGCCAAGCCCAGGACCGAGGTCACCACCGTGGCGTATTTTATGAACTCCCGGCGGTTAACCCCTTTGGACTCGATTTTTTCTAAAACCTCTGCCTTTATCTCCATCTCCCTTTCCCTCCTTGCCCCCCCGTCCCCAACGGTCCAGGGAAACAAAATTAACGCCAACGTTTTGCGTCGGTTCGCACTTCACCGCCACGGCGCAACGGACTACCTCAGACACGGAAAATCCGAACGCAGCAGACGGTGTTTTTCGAGGTTGGTTTGCGGCGCGATGCTGGTGCTTGACAGAGGATCGATGGTGCATGACGAAAAAAGCAGGAGGCATTGTGCTTAAGTGCTCGTCACACCGCAATTACTGGGTAATCATGCAATTTTTAAAGGCTCAGGGTCAAATCGGTTATAACTATGTATACCCATTTGGTTAATATATTTTAATGCCCTGGAGGCACTCGATCCTTTACGGTTGTCCAGGGCTGCCTTTACACCTCCTCTTGGCCCCCATATACTCCAAGGGCACCCCTTTAGCGGAGCCGAAGCCTGGTGAGACCGTCCCGCCCCACCCCCGCATCCGTCCAGCCGGTTTACCCCTTCGCGGCCATCGTGGGCCAAGAGCGGCTAAAGACGGCCCTGTTGCTCCTAGGGGTGGACCTGGGCCTGGGCGGAGTGTTGCTCCAGGGAGAAAAAGGCACCGCCAAGTCCACCGCCGCCCGGGCCTTGGCCCGGCTGCTGCCGCCTCTGGAGGTGGTGGCCGGCTGCCCGGTGGGCTGCGACCCGGCCGGGCCCCTGTGCGCCTCCTGTGTTGCCCGGAGTGGGCCCTTGCCCGTGAGGCAAGCGCCCACTCCCTTTGTGGAATTGCCCCTGGGGGCCAGCGAGGACTGCCTGGCCGGCAGCTTGGACATAAGCGCGGCGGTGCGCCGGGGCGAGTTGGCCGCCCGCCTGGGGCTTCTGGCCCGGGCCCACCGGGGGGTGCTCTACATCGACGAGGTCAATCTGCTGCCCCCCCACCTTTCCCACCTGGTGTTGGACGCGGCGGCCAGCGGTATGGCCCTTCTGGAGCGCGAGGGCCTCAGCCTGTCCCACCCGGCCCGTTTCGCCCTGGTGGCCTCCTACAACCCCGAGGAAGGACCCCTGGGCCCCCAACTGGCGGACCGCTTCGGCCTATGCGTGCGGGTGCGGGGGGAGCAGGAGCCTGGGCTGCGAATGGAGGTGCTGCGGCGCCGCCTGGCCTTTGAGAGCGATCCCCAGGCCTTTGCCGCTGAGTGGGCCACCGGGGAAGACGCCCTGCGCGCCCGCCTGGCCCGGGCCCGCGAACTTTTGCCCCGTGTCGAGGTGGGCCCCCAGGCCCGCAACCGGGCCGCCCTGCTGGCCGCCCAGGCCGCCAGCCAGGGGCAGCGGGGCGAACTGGCCTGCATCCGCGCGGCCCGGGCCCTGGCCGCCTGGCGGGACCTGGGGAGCGTGACCCCGGACATGGTGGACGAGGCCGCGCCCTTGGCCCTGACCCACCGGGCCAGGGAGGGACGGGCCCAAGAGCCTCCACCCCTGCCCCGGGTGTTGCGGCAAGAAACACCACCCGAGGAGATTCGCCCCTCCCGTAGCGAAAAGCCGGGCCAGGAGATGCAAAAGAGCGGCGGTCAGCCCGGCCAGGAGCGGGGCCTACGCATCCTGAGCCCCGGCGAGGTGCGCCCGGTGGCCACCCGCCTGCCCGCCAGGGAGTCCACCAGCCGGGTGCAGGCAGGCCGCCGGGACAGCCGGGAGGTGTCCACCGCCCGGGGCCGCTACATCCGGGCCTCGTCCCAGCGCCTGGGCCGGGGCCTGGCCCTGGACGCCACCTTCCGGGCCGCCGCGCCCCATCAGAAAAGCCGCCGCACCCTGGACGGCCCGGCCCTGGTGGTCAAAGAGCCCGACATCCGGGAAAAGGTGCGCGCCGCCCGGCGGGGCCGTCTGCTCTTGTTCTGCGTGGACGCATCGGGCTCCATGAACGCCGCCGCCCGCATGAAGACGACCAAGGCCGCCGTTCTGGGGGTGCTCACCGAGGCCTACCAGAAGCGCGACCGGGTGGGCCTGGTTGCCTTTGGCGGCAGCGGGGCCCGGGAGCTTTTGCCCCCCACCTCCAGCGTGGAGGTGGCCCGGCGCATGCTGGCCGAGCTGCCCACCGGCGGCAAGACCCCCCTGGCCGCCGGTTTGGTGAGCCTGGCCGCGGTGCTGGAGCGGGAGCTGGCCGCCGACCCCAAGCTCACCCCCCTGGCCATAATCATGACCGACGGCCGGCCCAACGTGCCCCTGGCCGCCAGCCAGGGCCTGGGCTACGATCCGGGCAAGGCCGGCAACAAGGGCGGCGGCTGGGGCGACGGCTGGGGCGACGGCGGCTATGCCGACCGGGAGGTGCTCAACCTGGCCCGCCGCCTGTCCTCCAGCTTCCGGGCCCGCTTCGTGGTGGTGGACACCGACACCGGGCATCATCACGAAATAAACCTTTGCCGCGCCCTGGCCGAATACCTGGGCGCTTATTGCGTGTCCCTGCGCCGCCTCACCGCCGAGGGGGTGCTGGATTTGGTGCGCCAGCACTGGGAGTGAGGTAGGGGGACCATGAACTCGGATGTAAAAAGTATATTTTTTAACATTTTGGGTGGAATTATAGTTGCCATCTTAAGTTGGTTATGGATTCGGTTTCGGCAAAAAAAACAATGCTGGCAAATAAAAAAAATCATGGGCCAATATTTTACACAACCAAATAATTTTTATTTGGTATACGCCTTACTAGTTAATTTTCCGTTTAAAAATGATGGCGGAGTATCCAAACTAAATGCATATGCCAGAGCAGAAGAAGTCGAAAGCGACAAAGTTACAACCTGTTTGACAGCCACTTCAGTCGTAAGCGGCTGTGAAGTAAGGGCTGCCAATTATATTTCCAACTTTTTCGGTATAAACAAAGTTGTTACTCCAATCCTTTGTTCAGATAAAGAGCTTAGTGAAACCACCTTGGCAAGTTGTGTTTCTTTTGGAGGGCCAGGATCAAACGGTAAAACAGCATCAATTGAAGCTTGCCCCAGCAATTATTTTTTGTCACTTCATACTTTTGATGCCATTACTGACAAATCCGGCAAGTATCAGTTAGCCAGGAATACTAAAGAATATTGCTTTGGCTACATCTTAAGAATGTAAGACCAAGAGATGATGATAACCATGTTTGGATAGCCTGTGCCGGAATTGACGAAAGAGGCACATCCGGAGCTGCTTGGTTTTTAGCAAACAAGTGGGACCAATTATGGAAGGTAAACAGAAATTGGTATAATCCTTTTGGCTGCGGAAAAGGTAAAGATTTTGCTGCAATAATTAAAGTGAAGAAAGACAGTGACGACTCAGCAACCCTCTACAATCTATTTTCGAACAAACAGGATGTCGAAAAGGCGCTTAACAACTCTTTAGAAGATTTTGATTGTTATGTCGGCAAAGACGCACCACCACCGCCCTCCGGTTACGGGATAAGCTAGAACACTATGGAACAGACCATGGATAGGTACATCTCCCAAGGCAAGCAGATGGGCCTGAGCAACGTGGCGCTCCTGGGTCCCGAGCAGGTCTTCTT
Organism: Pseudomonadota bacterium; assembly: GCA_018819925.1. Taxonomy (GTDB): domain Bacteria; phylum Desulfobacterota; class Desulfarculia; order Desulfarculales; family Desulfarculaceae; genus Desulfoferula. The sequence continues at coordinate 109,781 of JAHJPG010000034.1, read as the reverse complement.
CGACCCGCGCGCAGTGCTCAAGTGCCGCTGGGGCTGCGAGGACTACTTCAACCGGAGCATCAAGTGCGGCCCCCGGGGCCTGAGCCAAGACGAGTGCATTGAGATGGTGCGGCGCTATCAAAACATCCTTCTGCTCCACGGCCATGACGCCCATTTGTTGAGCAAGGCGGTGCTGGCCGTGGAGCGATCCGCCTTCCTGGATGGCCATTACTTCGCCTTTGGCATCCGTTATTGTAAAATTTGCAAGGTCTGCGCGGTGGACCAGGGGCAGCCCTGCCCCCAGCCCGACAAGGTGCGCCCCTGCGACCAGGCCATGGGCATCGACGTATACCGCACCGCCCGCGAGAAGGGCCTGCCTTGCCAGGTGTTGCAGAGTAAGGACGAGGTGCAGAACCGTTACGGCTTCGTGCTGATCGACTGACCGCCAACCCGCAGCCACAGGGAAGCAGCCTTGAACAAGCAAAAACCGGCTCAATCCGTGAACCCCACAGCCTATCCCTTCGCGGCCATCGTGGACCAGAACGAAATGAAGCTGGCCCTGATCGTCAACGTGGTCAATCCCCGGGTGGGCGGGGTCTTGATCCGGGGCGAAAAGGGCACGGCCAAGTCCACTGCGGTGCGGGCCCTGGCCCAGCTCTTGCCCGCCCAGCCCACGGTGGCCGACTGCCCCTACAACTGCGACCCGGGCCGGCCCTGCCCCGCCTGCCAGGCACGCCTGGAGGCCGGCGAGACCCTGCCCGTGGAGCAGCGGCGGGTGCGGGTGGTGGAACTGCCGGTGGGAGCCACCGAGGACCGCCTCTTGGGCACCCTGGATTTGGAGGCCGCCCTGACCGAAGGAGAGGCCCGCTTCTCGCCGGGAATTTTGGCGGCGGCCAATCGCCAGATTCTCTACGTGGACGAAGTGAACCTGTTGGACGACCACCTGGTGGACGTGCTCTTGGACGCGGCGGCCATGGGGGTCAACAGCGTGGAGCGCGAGTCGGTGAGCCTTAGCCACCCGGCGTCCTTCACCCTGGTGGGCACCATGAACCCCGAGGAGGGCGAGCTGCGGCCCCAACTCACCGACCGCTTCGGCCTGTGCGTGCAGGTGCGGGGCCTGGCCGACCCCGCCCTGCGCCAAGAGGTCATCGTGCGCCAATTGGCCTGGGAGGCCGACTCGGCCGCCTTCGGCGCCGCCTGGGCCGATGAGGGCCGGCGAATCAGCGCGGCCGTCGCCCGGGCCCGGGAGCTATTGCCCTCGGTGCAGGCCGCACCCGGAGTATTGGAGCGGGTGGTGGCGGTGAGCCTGGGCCTGGGCACCGACGGTCACCGGGGGGATCTAACCCTGCTCAAGGGCGCGCTCACCTTGGCCGCCTGGGAAGGCCGGAACGAGGCCACCACCGGCGACGTGGACCGGGCCGCCCTGCTGGCCCTGCCCCACCGCTTGCGCCGGCGTCCCCTGGCCGAGATGGAGTTCGACATCGCCGAGAAGATCAAGCGGATTTAATCAACCCATAGCCTGTAAAAGCGCCGGTTCAGCCCTGGTCCTTGAACAGCTTGAAAGCCCTGCCGCCGCCCGGCATCATGGCCCCTCGGATCAGTTCCATGTGCCTCAAGGCGGCTATCTCGCGCATCAGGGCCGCCTCGTCCAGACCGGTGGCTTTCATCAGCTCGGCCAGGGTGGCGTGGCCTTGCTGGGCTATCAGCTTGAGAATCACCTCCTGGGCCGGGTTCAGCTCCTGGGTGTCCAGGCGGCTGGCGGTGTAGGTGGCCCAGGGGTCGCAGGTCTTGGCCGGGCTCAGGGCATCGATATAGCAGTCCTCGCATAGCTTGCGGCCGCCGAACTCGCGCTCCTCTTCGGGCTCCATGGGGCTGTTGCATTGCTCGCAGAGCATGGGTCCCTCCAAAGTCGAACCAATTTATTTTGCATACCCCAGTATGGGCCGCGAAACAAGGGCTGCAAAGCTCTGGCCAAACCCCCGCCTTTGACGGCATAATTGGATAGCCCTGCCCCAGGCTAATTTTCAAGGACGCTTATACATGACTGCCCGCTTCCGCACTTCCAGGCCAACCGGGCCGGCCAGAAGGCCGGCGGTTTTGGTCTTGGCCCAAGACCAACCCACCCTGGACAGCATTCATCACGGCTTAAAGGACGCCTACGATATGGCGATGATCCCGCGCATGGAAGAGGTACAAGACGCCCTGCGCGGCCAACCCTTTGACTTGCTACTGGCCGAGGTGCGCCTTGCCGGCGCCGATCTGCCCAGGCTCACCGGCGAGGTGCAGGCCCGCTTTCCAGGCATGCCCATCATTTTGATGGCCGGCCTGAGCGAGGTGGAGCACGCCCTGGACGCTATCAGCCTGGGGGCCGCCGATTACCTGCGCAAGCCCTTCACCATCGGTGAACTGCGCCATATCCTCGGCCGCTGCCTGGAGCGCCGCCGGCTGCTCAAGGAATTGGAGAGCCAGCGCTCGGGCCCGCCCCGCACCCTGGCGGGCATCATCGCTCAGGACGAGCTGATGAAGGAGGCCTGCCGCCTGGCCGAGACGGTGGCCGGCACCGATGTCACCGTGCTGCTCTCCGGCGAAACCGGCACCGGCAAGGGGCTCCTGGCCCGGGCCGTACACAACAGCTCCTCGCGCCGCAAGGGCCCCTTCGTGGAGATCAACTGCGCGGCCATCCCCGCCACCCTCATCGAGAGCGAGCTTTTCGGTCACGAACGGGGAGCCTTCACCGGAGCGGTGGTCCGCAAAATCGGCCGGGTGGAGGCCGCGGCCAAGGGCACCCTGCTCCTGGACGAAGTGGGAGAGATGCCCCTGGACATGCAGGCCAAGATGCTGCGCTTTTTGCAGGAGTTCAGCTTCGAGCGGGTGGGGGGCAACGAAAAACTCAGCGCCGACGTGCGCATCATAGCCGCCAGCAACCGCGACCTGGGGCAGGCGGTGCGCCAGGGGCTGTTCCGCGAAGATCTTTTCTACCGCTTGCACGTCATTGAGCTGAAGGTGCCCGCCCTGCGCGACCGCCGCGATGACGTCATGCCTTTGGCCGAGCATTTTCGGGAGATGTTCAGCGCCAAATACGACAAGCCGGCGCTGGGCTTTTCGCCGGCGGCCACCGGCCAAATGCTCAACCACGCCTGGCCGGGCAACGTGCGTGAAATGGAGCACGCGGTGGAACGGGCGGTGATCCTGTGCCCCGGCGATATCATCGAGCGCCTTGACTTGGCCACCGAATCATCGCCCCGCGCGGCTCCCCGCCCCCCGGTCCTGGCCCCCATACCCGCCCCGGTCCTCGATCTGGACCGGCCCCTGGCCGATCACTTGGCCCTGTGCGAGCGGGACTACCTGGACGCCCAACTAAGAAGAAACAAGGGCCGGGTAAGCCACACCGCCCAGGTGGCGGGGCTCAACGCCAAGACCCTGTACCTCAAGATGTTGCGCCACGGTTTGCGCAAGGAGGACTTCCGGCGCGGCAGCGGCGGCTCCGGCGGCGGCAAAAGGTAAAAAATTAGCAATCACGCCTAGGGCATGTAATAATATCAAATCAAGTAATGAGGATGCGTGGCGGCGAGGGGCCGGAAGGACAAGCTAAAATGTTCAAAAAAACCATATCACTGAGTCTTTGCCTCCTTTTGGGAATCAGCGTTTTGGGTATGGGCTGCGCCTCGATGGACAAGTCCACTTACGAGGGCGCGGGGGTAGGCGCGGCAACCGGCGCGGTGGCTGGGGCCCTGCTAGACTCCAATGGCTGGCGCGGCGGAGTGATTGGCGGAGCCTTGGGCGCCCTGGCCGGCGGAGCCATCACCTACATCGCCGGACACGCCTCCAGGCAGGCCGCCCAGTCAAACCAGACCGTGGTCTACCACAAGAACGACGGCAGCGAGAAGGTGACCGCCACCCCGGTGAAAAAAACCAGCGCCAACTGCAAGATCGTCAAGGAACGCTATTACAAGAACGGCGAGATGTACAAAGAGGTGGAGCGCGAGGTCTGCGACTAACGCCCGTCTCCAGGGGAAATCGCAACAGCCCTCCGGCCGGAGCCCCCAGGGCCTGGCCGGTTTTTTTATAAGCGAGGGACAAGGTTTTGATCGATAACGACCTGGATAAAAAACAAGAACAGGCCTTGGCCGTGTTTGGCGGCGACGCGGTGCATGGAGGCGATATCTGGGGTTGGGCTCGCCGTTTGGGCCGCCCGGTGGAGGATATCCTTGACCTGTCGGCCTCGCTGAACCCCCTGGGGCCGCCTCCGGGCCTGGACCAGGCGGTGGCCGAAGCCATGAAGGGGGTCTGTCATTACCCCGACCGCCTGTCCTACGCCTTTCGAGGCGCCATGGCCGAGGAATTGGGGGTCAGCCCCTCTTGCATCTTGCCGGGCAACGGCTCCACCGCCTTGATCCGCATGATATCCCGGGTCCTGGATCTCAAGAACATCGTGCTCATCGCCCCTACCTTTGGCGAGGTGGCCCGTTCCATGGCCATTGCCGGCCGTCATTTCCACTATTTGATCACCTCTGAAAAAAACGGGTTCACCCCCACCTCCGGCGACCTGGAAAAACTGTGGGCCATGGAGCCCTCGGCTGTGCTCTTGAGCAACCCCACCACCCCGGCCGGCACCATGGTTCCCCTGGAAACACTCGACAACATAGTGCATCAGGCGGCGCGCCGCCGGACCTGGGTGGTGGTGGACGAGGCATTCATCGACTTCGCGGATGAAGACGCGCGCGCCTGGGCCATCCAGGCCATCAAACAGCACAAGCGCCTGCTAGTGCTGCGCTCGTTGACCAAGTTTTATTGCATCGCCGGCCTGCGCCTGGGCTACGCCTTGGCCGACGCCGACACCCTGGGCGACTTCGCGCCCATGGGCCAACCTTGGTCGGTGAACACCCTGGCCCAGGCCGCCGGGGTCTTCTGCCTGGGCCAGCATGAGTACGCCGCCCAAACCCGCCAGGCCATGGACCGCTGGCGTGAAGAGCAGGCCGCCGCCCTGGGCGAACTGGGGCTCAACCCCCTACCCAGCGCGGCCAACTACCTGCTGTGCCGCCTGCCGGCTGCGGGGCCCACGGCCACCCAGGTAGCCGCGGCCACCGCCCAGCAAGGGGTGCTGGTGCGCGACGCCTCTTCCTTTGTGGGGTGCAACGGGCATCACCTGAGGGTGGCGGTGACCACCAGCCAGGAGCAGGAGCGCCTGCTGGCGGCCCTGCGCCAGGCCCTGGGCCAGAACCCGGGCTAAAGCTTGCGGTAATTGGCCAGCTTGTTCTTTACCTTGCTGGCGAACCGGGCGGGATCGCGCCGCGCCTCGTAAATGTACTTGTTGTACATGGCCAAGCGGCTGGGATTGCGGTTGTCCGGGCACTTGGGGTCGCACCAGGTGTAATCGTCCCGGGTCATCTTCTGTTGGGACTTCATCCGCTTGGCGCTGGCTAGTATTTCCTCGATGCCCTGACGGTAGGTGTTGCCTATGACCTGCCAGGTGGCGCAGCAAACCAGCACATCGCCTTTTTAATCCACCACCAGGTTCCTGAGGGGCAGGGGGCAGGGAAGCCGGTGCGCCGGCTGGTCCGCCTCGGCCAAGGGGATAACCCACCCGGCGGGCGAACGCCTCCAGGCCCTCCTACTTAACGCCCTGCTCCTCGATGAACCCATAGGCCTCGGCCAGCAAATCGTGCAACTCCGCCTTGGCGGGCAAGCCCTGATAGCTGAGGATGGGACCCACCCTGAAATTGATTTCTCTGTCCCCCAGGGAATGGCCCAGCTTGAGAAAGCGGTGTATATCGCGGAGGTTGGCCCGGATGATGGCCATGGACATGGCCACCTTGAGGGAGCCGCCCTGGTCGCGTCCCACCAGCTTGGCAATGTTGCCCACCGCCTTGTCAAAGTCGCCGTGGATCACTATTTGGCCGTAGGACTACTTGCTGCCGGCGTTCAGGGACACGTTCACGTAGAGCCCCTGGTTTACGAACACGCCCAGCCAAAACTGGTTCATGAAGATACCGTTGGTGGTGACCGCGATCTTCATTTCGGGGTAGTCGCGGGCAAGGACGCAGAACTCCTTGCAGTTGCGCATCACCGTGAGTTCGCCGCCTTGCAGCTTCACGGTCTTGATGTGGGGATACAGCGGCTTGAGGTGCTCCTGGTAGATCACCGCGGGCATGCTGTCTTAGCGGGAAAAACTGGCCTGGTAGTACATCACGCAGCGAACGTTGCAATGCACCCCCATGATCAAATGCAGGCGTTCCAGACCACTAGATTCCAACTTCAACCTCTTTCGATAGAGCCGCTATGGTTAAAAGTCTACCCGCCGATGCGCTTTGGACACTCAAGGCCATGGCTACCCGCCCGGGACCAAACCATACACTTGGTACAGGCCATTGGACCAAACCGGCTTCAGCCCTGGGTCGGCCTGGGCCTTGGCCAGGGCGCCGGCGCCGGCCCTGTCCGAGGGAAAGAGCCAGGCGTACTGGCGCCGCGCCGAGGTGATGCCCTGGCTGGCCTCGGGACGGCGCAGGATCAGCCAAGTCGCTCCCCGCGCCCGCATGCGCACCTTCATGGCCGCCCAGTCTTCGTCGGGATAATATTTGTCACCCACTTGGCCGCTGAACAGGGCCACCACCCGGGGGTTATCGATAACATAGGTGCGGCCCGGGGCCGCGTGTTCGCGCACCCAGGCGTAAAGCTCGCGGTCGGCGGGGCGATTCGCCACGTCGCCGTTGTAGTCCAGCAAAAGGCCGATGTTCAGCAGGTTCAGGGCCAGGCCGGCCATGAGCACCAATTTAGCCGAGCCCAGGGCGCCGAGCCAGGCGGGCAACCTGCGGCCGGCAAAAAATTCCTGTAGACCTTCGATAAAATACAAGAGCAACAGGCCCGCCACCGGAGCGTAGAGGCGGGGCCCCTCCACAAAAGGCCAGGCCAGAATCATCAGCAGATAAAGCACCAGAAAGGCGTCCAACCCGTCCCAGCCGCCCAGGCGCCGTCTCCGCCGCCACCAACCCCAGGCCGCAAGGGTCAACAGCGGCAAGGCGGCCAAGGCCTCCAAGGCAGCCACCAGGGGGTATCCCCCCCGGTACACCGGGACGTAAAAGCCCACCACCTTGGCCAGCTTGCTGGGCAAGCCCAGGGCCACCTTGCCCAGCCAGTCCATGAGGCCGTGCAGCAGGTGGAAGTAACCTCCGGTGGAAGCGCCCAGGGCCTTTTGCGCCACCAAGGCAACCAGGAACACGGCCACGGTGAGCACCGCCGCACCCCAGGCCCGGCGCTGGAACACCATGACCAGCAACGCCGCTCCCACCAGGGCCACCCCGGCCGAGCGCACCAGCACCGAGGCAAGGGCGCAGGCCAAGAACAGGGCCAGCCAGGCGTTTTGCCGGGGCCCGGCCTCGCGCCAGTTCATCAGGGCCCACAGGGCGGCGGTGACCAGAAAGGTGAAAGGCGCGTCGGAGAGCACGCTTTGCTTGAACAGGAAAAACCAAGGGCAGAAGAGCATGAACAAGAAGGCGTAGAAGGCAATGCCCTGGCCCAGGCGGCGGCGGAAAATGGCCAAAAGCACCCAGCAGGTCAAGGGCCAGAACACCAAGTTCAGGCTCTTGAGCAGCATCAGGTTCACCCCACCCAGGGCCAGCAGGGGGGCCAGCATGGACGGAAAGCCCGGCGGGTAGTTGTGGAAAGGCACCTGGGGTACAAAGACCCCGTGACGATAAGGCAGGCCCTGCCACAGGTTTTGGGCATGGATGATGTACTGGGCGAAATCGCCGCCCGCCGGATGGCCGTGGTCCAGGGTGAGAAAGTTGAGCAGCCCCCACAGGAGCACGGCCAAGGCCATGAGCCAGGCGTGGGAGGCCGGCGGGTTCAGCTCTTGGGATGCGGCCCGTGGCTGCGGGCTTGGGGGGGAAGTCAAAGGCATTTAAACTCCCTGCCGGCGGCGGAAACCATGGTGGACCAGGCCAATACTCACCATTACCGGCCGCCTCATGGCTTGCCTCTTTGGGCCAACAAGGCATCCAAAAGCTTTTGAGCCAGGCGGCCGCCGTTGGCGCTCACCTGCCTGATGCCATCTTGGTCCAGGTTGTCCCAGTGGCAGCCGGCGGTTACCACCACCCTGGTCTTCAGGCGGGCACAGAGCAACTCGGCGGCGGCCTGTGCCAAGCGGTCTTCCTTGTGGCCGGGATAGGTGAACACCGAGGCCGTGGCGCTGGTAACCGCGGGGTCGGCCAGGGAGGGACGCGGCGCGGCCATGGCCACCGCCCCCACGTGAGCAAGCTCACCGCCGGTCACCATCACCACCAAGTCCGGCCCCACCCAATGGGCCTGAGCGCTCAGGTCCAGGCGGCCGTCGCCAGTGCTTACCGACAAACTATCAGTGGGGGCGGGCATGGCTCCTCCCTTGCGCGTACCGACTCTGCATTAGGTTTTACCATAGGCCCGGCTTCGGGGCCTACTGGTCCTTGGGGGTAAGGGGGAGATGAAGCATGCGGCTTGGCGGCTGCCAAATTGAGGCAATGCTCCCCTTGGCCGCGATTTACCGGCCTCCCGGCGGCTCCGGCTTTTCCCCCGGCCGAGGGACCACACATCCCCGAAGGCGGCCCGGGCCGGTCCCGGCGTCCAGAGGCATGCAAGCGTGAGCCAAGCGCAGTTTTAAATGGGCCCGGACGTGGGTTGTTCGCGGCCGGCCAGGACCAGTTGATCGCGCCCCAGCTTCTTGGCTTGGTACATGGCCTGGTCGGCCCTGTTTATAAAGCCGTCAACCGACTCGCCGGGGATGAACACCGCCACTCCCAAGCTCACCGTAATGCGCAGGCCGGCCAACTCCCCACCAAATTCAATGCGGCGCACCTGCTCCAACAAACGCTGGCCCGCGGCCAGGGCTGCGGCCTCGCTGGCCTGGGCCAACACCGCCAGAAACTCCTCCCCCCCAAAACGGGCCAAGAAATCGATCTCTCGCAAGCGGCCCGACATCTCCTGTGAAGCTTTTTGCAGCACCAAGTCGCCGCCTTGGTGCCCATAAAGGTCGTTAACCTTTTTGAAGTGATCCAAGTCTATGAAGCAAACCGAAAAGCTATACCCCCCGCGCTCGGCCAGCGCCTTTTGCGTCTTCAAAACCTTCATGATGTAACGGCGGTTCCACAATCCGGTCAACTCGTCGGTTACCACCAGGTGCTTGATCTGCTCCATGGCCTCGGAAAGAAGCCTGCTTTGCTTGCGGTGCTGGCGCCGCAGGGCGCTGAGGTTCGCCCCCATGAAGGCAAAGGCGGTCACCACCACCGAGAAACACAGCCATCGGATGAACTCCGCCCGCAGGTTGAGTATCTCCACCTGGTTGTGCTCCATGAATACGATGGCCAAGCCGTAACCAATGATGGCCATGGTGCTGATGATCAGGAATTGATTCAGGTGCAAACGAAAGGCCCCGAAAACCATCACCAGGGGGTAATACATCAAGATCACCATGCGCAGATCGTAGATGTAGTAAATCGTGATCATGGCGCAGATAGTGGCCCAGGCCATCTGGGGAAAGGTAAGGCTCGGGTCCTTGAAGCGCTTGTTTACCCCGAGGAGAATGAGCAAGGGAAAAATTAGATGCACCAGCCAGAATAGTCCGAACAAATAAATGAACTGCTGGACGGTGGCGCGGAAAAAGTTCCACTCCAAAAATATCCAACACAAGACGGTATGCAACCCCCCGCCGGCGATAGCCAAAAGGGTGCGCTTAAGGCGCAGTACCTGCTTGGGATCGTGCAAGGAGGGCAAAAGCATATAAACCCCCTGCAAGGCTTTGCCTGCCGGCCCCAGTTGTCCCACCCCGGCCGTGGGAGTTACCCGGCAGGCAGGCGGGTGGCCGCTCTGTCAGGGCTTTAATTAATATTCTACTAAACTTAGCAATTAAAATGCGCCGTCTTTTTAGTTCAGCCTCTCCTTCAACTGTCAACAGCTCGTAGATACCAACCCCTGGCGGTGCGGGGTTAGCCTCATCGCCCCGCAGCGGCCAATGAACCTGCCCCATTAATTTCGGCCCTGAAAAATTTGGGATTGACATACTGCAAACGTTTGCGGTATCAAAAACCATCCTACTAGCAGAGGAGCGATTTTAGATCCATGGCCACCATCAAGGAAATAGCCAAAAAAGCCGGCGTTTCCTACTCCTCCGTCTCGCGGGCGCTTAACAACCAAAAAGGCGTGCGGCCGGAAGTTCGCGAAAAGGTCATGGCCCTGGCCAAGCAGCTCAACTATCACCCCCACTCCTCAGCCAAAGCCCTGGTGCAAAACCGCATCGGAGTCTTGGGGGTGGTCATCCCCCGCACCAGCGAGTTTGCCTTTCAAAATCCTTATTATTCTCATATGTTGCTTGGTCTAAGTTCCGTGGCCAACGACATGGGCTACCACCTGATGTTGGTGATTAACCAGCAGCAGAGCTACGCCTCGCTTTTTCACAGCCATTTGGTGGACGGGATCATAGTGGTGGCCAACCGCATAGACGATCCCTACGTGCCCGAGTTGGTGAGGGACAAGGTTCCCTCCGTGGTGGTGCCGGGATACCCCGAGGTCTGGGAATTCGACATCCCCAGCGTAAGCTCGGAAAACTATAAGGACGTCTATAGGGCCATCACCTACCTCATCAACCTGGGGCACCGGGACATCGCCTTCATCCTCGGTGGCATGAACTCCAATTATTCCCTGGTGCGCCTGGCGGCCTACAAAGCGGCTTTCAAGGACAATAGGCTGGAATATAAAGATAAATACATCAAAGAGAGTGACTTCTCCAAGACGGACGCCTTCCGTTTGATGGGTGAATTGCTCAACATGCCCGACCCGCCCAGCGCGGTTATCAGCATCAACGACGCCACAACCCCCGGCGTGTTGCACCAAATCAACAGCCGCGGGCTGCGAATTCCCGAAGACATCTCCGTGGTGGCCATTGGCTGCTCGGATTTGGTTGATTTAACGGACCCGCCCCTGACCACCATCAAAGTCCCCGTGGTTGAGGTCGGCAGGGCGGCTGCGAGGGTTCTCATTGAATTGATTGAAAATGGCGAGTGCCGCGAGCGGCATATCGTGATCCCGTCCGCCCTGGTGGTCAGGGAATCCACAGGAGTGTGGCCAAGCCGTTAAACCGATCGGCGCGGCCGGCGCAGGGCATGGGAGCCGTTTTAAGAGTCAAAAAAATTTTGTTGTTGGCTGCAAACGTTTGCGATTTTGGCTGAAAATTAAAATTAGATTTTAAACCTAGTGGGGGCCAGAGAGAGGGTGTTCAGCGATGGGCTATGCCATCCCCGCCGACCGCGTGGTCATTACCGTGGCCCAGACCGGTGCCATCACCAATAAGTCAATAAACCCCAACGTGCCCGAACAGCCGGCGGAGATAGCCGACTCGGCCCATGCCTGCCTCAATGAGGGGGCGGCCGTCTGCCATATCCACGCCCGAGACCCCCAGGGCGAAAACACCTCCGAGCTTGCCATCTTCGAGGATATCCACAGCCGCATCCGCGCCAAATGCGACATCATCATCCAAGACAGCACCGGCGGCGGCCCCAACCTGACTCAGGAACAGCGCATCAACTGCCTCGATGCCAACCCGGACATGGCTTCGCTGAACATGGGCAGCATGATGCGGGTTTCCGGCCCCTACAAGGGTGTGCCCTGGTCCAACATGCCCGAAGAGATCGACTGGTATGTGGAGCAGATGACCCAGCGGGGCATCAAGCCGGAGATGGAAGTCTACAGCCACGCCATGCTCCAGGAGGTGCGCCGCCTCATTAAAGAGGGACGGGTGCAAAAGCCCTATTACATCAACATCGTGTTGGGCATGCGCTACCAGGGGGCCGAGCCGGCCGAGCCGGCCACCCTCATCTCCATGGTTCAGAACCTGCCCCCGGACAGCATCTTCAACTGCACCGGGGTGGGCTCGGCCCAGACCCCCCTGGCCACCATGGCCATGATCCTGGGCGGCTGCGTGCGGGTGGGCCTGGAGGACAACGTCTACTACCGCAAGGGCGAACTGGCCCAGAGCAACGCCCAGTTGGTGGCCAGGGTGGTGCGCATCGCCCGGGAATTGGGTAAGGAGCCGGCCACCCCGGCCGAGGCGCGCCAGTACCTTGGCCTGTCTCAACGTACGGCATAAGCCCATACGGGTGAGGATCACAAGCGAATGAACCAGGAACAGATAAAAAACGTCACCATCATCGGTTTGGGCACCATGGGGCCGGGACTGGCCCAGGCCTTCGCCGTGGCCGGCTACCAAGTCACCGGCTTTGATGCCAACGCCGCGATATGGAGCCAGGCCCAAAAAATTTTCCAGGCCAACCTGGACAGCCTCAGGGAGTTCGGGGGCCTGGACCCGGCCGAGGCCGAGGCGGCCACCACCAGGTTCGGCTGGGCCGACACCCTGGCCCAGGCGGTTGAAAATGCCGACCTGATCGTGGAGACGGTCAGCGAAAAGCGCGACATCAAGCGTAGCGTCTACGCCCAGATAGACCAGCACGCCCCGGAAGACAGCCTGCTGTGGAGCAACACCTCCACTATGAACATCTATGATTTGCTTCCGCCCGGGCGCATCCCCCGGTCCATCATCGCCCACTGGTTCGCCCCGCCCCACATCATTCCCCTGGTGGAGGTAGTCAAGGACCCCCGGGTCGCCCCCAACACGGTGGAAGTCACCCTGGCCATCCTGGACAAGCTGGGCAAAAAACCCATCGTCATCGAGAAATTCGTGCCCGGGTTCATCATCAACCGCATCCAGCGCATCCTGGGCCGGGAGATGTTCTTCTTGCTGGAGGGCGGCTACATAAGCCCCGAGGACATGGACCTGGCGGTGAAGGCCAGCATAGCCCCGCGCATGATGCTCTTGGGCCTGGTGCAGCGCTACGACTTTACTGGCCTGGACCTGAGCGCCCGCAACCTGGAAGACAAGGAATTTTTCGACCCGCCGTTGGACAACCACCCCGAGTCTCTTTTCTCCCTGGTGGAGCAGGGGCACCTGGGCGTCAAGACCGGCAAAGGGTTCTTCGACTATAGCGACCGGGAGTTGAGCGACATCCTGCGCGACCGCGACCGCCATCTCATGCAAATAATCAAAAGTCTCGACTTTTTCATACGCAAGGAGCGGCTGGTCTAGCCGTCAATGGGCGGACCCACCCAGATCATCAGGAAGGATTGCGAATCATGACCGTTGGCGACAGATTGGCCCAAATGCTGGCCGAGAGCGGGGTGGACCGGGTCTTCGGGGTGCCCGGCGGGCAGACCCTGCCCCTTTATGAAGGCATCCGCAAGAGCGGCGGGGCCATCTCTCACGTGCTCATGCGCGACGAACGCAGCGCCGGTTTCGCGGCCGATGCCTACGCCCGCCTCACCGGCAAAGTGGGGGTTTGCGACGCCACGGTGGGGCCCGGGGCCACCAACCTGCTCTCCCCCCTGGCCGAGGCCCACTGCTCGTCCATACCCATGCTGGCCATCATCTCCGACATCCCCCGCTCCTGGGAGCACCGCCGCCTACGGGGCAACGCCTCCCAGGCCATGGAGCAACTGGAGATGTTCAAGCCGGTGAGCAAGTGGCAGGTAACGCTCAGTGAGCCCGCCTCCCTGGAGAACGTGCTGGACCAGGCGCTTCGCGTGGCGGTGAGCGGCCGGCCCGGGCCGGTGGTCCTAGCGGTGCCCGACGACGTGGGCGACATGGATATTCAGTGGCAGCGCCGGGTGCGCCCCAGCGCCGTATTCCCCCGCCACCGCAGCGCGCCCGACCCCGCCCAGGTCCAGGCGGCCCGCCAGGCCCTGGCACAGGCCCAAAAGCCGGTGTTGTTGGTCGGCGGCGGTGTCCATACCTCCGGGGCGGGCCAGGAAGTGGCCCAGTTGGCCCGTCTCATGGGCGCTCCGGTGGTGACCACCATCACCGGCAAGGGCGTCATGGCCGAAACCGATCCCCAGGTTTTCGGGGTCACCGGCTCCATGGGCAGCCCCAAGGCCAACGAGGTGGTGGCCCAGGCGGACCTGGTGTTTTTCATCGCCTGCAAGGCCGGTCAGCTGGCCACCTTCGGCTACGACCGCCCCGCTCCGGGAGTGGCCACCATCCACCTGGACATCGACCCCGAGGAGATAGGGCGCAACTTCCCTGATAGCATAGCCTTGGTGTGCGATGCCCGCCTGGGCCTGGCCGACCTGCTGGCGGCCCTGGGAAGCGACCGTTTCGCCTATGAATGGAACCTGGACGCCCTGCGCCAGGACTGCCGGCAGTGGTACGACCAGATCACTCTGCGCCCCCAGGTTCCCGGCGAGCCCCTCAAGGCCCAGGCGGTGACCCGGCTTATCGACGAGGCCATGGAGCCGGGCGATCTGGCGGTGTGCGACGCCAGCCTCCCCTCGGGCTGGGCCGCCGTATACCTGCGCCTCAAAGAGGCCGGACGCAGCTACCTGGCCCCCCGGGGCTTGGCCGGTCTGGGATGGGGCGCCCCGGCGGCCATCGGCGCGGCGCTGGCCCGTCCCCAGGCCAAGCGGGTGTTTTTGTTCGCCGGCGACGGCGGCTACGCCTTTTCCATGCAGGAGTTGGAGGTTATGGTGCGCCTGAACCTGCCTGTGGTGACCTGCTTGTTCAACAACAACATCCTGGGCTGGATCAAGCACGTTCAAAAGGCCCGCTACGGCGACAACCACATCTCAACCGACTTTAATCACATCGACTTCGCCACCGTGGCCCAAGGCTTCGGCGCCCGGGGCTACAAGGTCAACAGCCTGGATGAACTCCGGGATGCCTTGGGAAAAGAGCGCCAGCCACAGGGGCCGGCGATAATCGATATGAACACGGATCAGTGGGAAACGCCGGTGCTCCGCAACGCCTCGGGCAAGGCCTGAGCGGCGGCGGCCGGCGATAAGGTCCCGTAGACCAAGAGAAGTTCTACCTGAGTATAGGTAGCAGGCTACAACCTAGGGACAAGGAGAGTTGCATGAAGCGTCTTAAACTGGCAACCATTTTGGCAGGCGTTTTCGCCCTGTCGCTGATGCTGCTGGGCGGCACGGCAATGGCCAAGTATCCGGACAAACCCGTCACCTTGATCGTCAACTACGGCGCGGGCGGCACCACCGACTTGACCAGCCGCTTGCTGGCCTCCACCGCCGAAAAGCCCCTGGGCGCCACCATCACCGTGGTGAACAAGCCTGGCGGCGGCGGCACGGTGGGCCCCACCTATTTGGCAACCCGTAAACCCGATGGCTACACCATCGGCGTGACCAGCTTCTCGCCCATGGGCGTGGCGCCTCACATGATGAAGGTCAGCTACACCCTGAAAGACTTCAGCTTCATCGCCGGCGTCTGCCGTTACCTCTACGGCGTGGCCGTGGCGGCCAACTCGCCCTACAAGACCTGGGGCGACCTGATGAAGGCCATCGAAAGCGGCAAGCGCCTGACCATGGCCACCCCCAGCCCGGTGCAGGCCATCCTCTTCCCCCGCCTGGCCAAGTTCACCGGCAAGAACATGAGCAACGTGGTCTGGGTCCGCTACAAGTCGGGCAAAGAGACCACCGTGGCCCTACTGGGCGGCCACGTGGACCTGATCGTGGGCAACCCCATGGACATCGCTCCCCAGGTCAAGACCGGTGATCTGCGCATGCTGGCCTCTTGCAGCCCGGTGCGCTGGCCCCTGCTTCCCGACGTGCCCACCCTCCACGAGCTGGGCTACAAGGTGGACATCGACTCCTGGTTGGGCTTTGCCGCTCCCGCGGGCATAAAGGAAGATCGCCGGGCCAAGCTGCAGGCCGCCTTCAAGGTCGCGGTGGAGGACAAGAACATTCAGAAGAAGATGATTGAGTTGGGCATGGCCCCCATGTTCATGACCGGCGCCGAGTATGGCCAGTTCTGCGAGAAGGGCTACAAAGAGATGGGCGCCGACCTTAGGGCCATCGGCTTGGTCAAGAAAAAGTAGAAACCACCAACTGGTGCGATGGGTGGCTCCTGGCCGCTGTTTTGGCGAAGCCTGCACCCTATGACAGGGGAAATGCTGTGCTGGACTTGCGCAAGAAGCCGGAACCGACCTCTCCCTCTACACCAGGCGGGGGCCACCCATTTTTGTTATCGCCAACATCAAAGGGCCCAAATGACGCGATGCCGCACTTTGAGAGGTAGACATGCTGGAGTTGTTGTTTAACGGTTTCGCCGAAGTTCTGGCCCCAGGCAACTTGATTTATCTGCTGGGCGGAGTGACGGCGGGAATCATCCTGGGTTCCATCCCGGGGTTGACCGCTACCATGGGAATCGCCATGGTCATTCCCCTTACCCTGGTCCTTCCCCCCATACCCAGCCTGATGATGCTCATGGGGGCTTACAAAGGCGGCATATTCGGAGGGTCCATTTCGGCCATCCTGTTGTGCGCGCCTGGAACATCGGCGGCTGCGGCCACTGTAGCCGACGGCCACGCCCTGGCCAAAATGGGCAAGGCCATAAAAGCGCTGAAAATTTCCCTCACCGCCTCGGTGATAGGCGACACCTTCAGCGACATCGTGTTAATTTTCCTGGCCATCAACCTGGCCAGGGTGGCCCTCCAGTTCGGCCCCGGCGAATTCACCGCCGTGGCCATCATGGCTTTGACCATCGTGGGTCCGGCCTCGGGCAAGTCGCTGCTCAAGGGGCTGATCACCGCGTTGGGCGGCCTGTTGGTGGCCTTGATCGGCCTGGACCCGGGCACATCCCTGCCCCGCCTGACCTTTGACCTCAACGAGTTGGTGGACGGCATCTCCCTGGTGCCCATGCTCATCGGCCTGCTGACCATCCCCGAGATCATGGCCCAGTACGAGGAAAGGGTGAGGACCATAAAGGCCCACATCCCTCCGCCCTCATGCAAGGACGACACCCGCATCACCCGCAAGGACTGGCGCCTCATGGTGCGGCCCATGGCCACCGGCTCCATCCTGGGCACCCTTATCGGCATCGTACCCGGCCTGGGCCCCACCCTGGGGGCCTTCATGGGCTACGACGCGGCCTGGCGGCAATCCAAACACCGCGAGGAGTTCGGCCGGGGCTCGGTGGAAGGCATCGCCGGAGCGGAATCGGGCAACAACGCGGTGAGCGGAGCCAACCTGGTGCCTCTGTTGGGCTTGGGGGTTCCCGGCGACGTGGAGGCGGCCATCCTGGTGGGGGCCTTTTTGATTCACGACCTGACCCCCGGGCCCTTGATCTTCCAAGAGGCCCCGGAGGTCATCTACGGCCTGTATGCGGGCCTATTAACCGCCAACATCCTTTTATACCTCATCGCACGCGGCCTGTTGCCCACCTTCACCAAGGCGGCCTCGCTGAGGGTCACCATTATCTTCCCGGTGATGCTGGTGCTGTGCGGGGTAGGCTCCTACGCCTTCAACCAAAGCCTGTTCGACGTGGGCGTGACTTTCAGCTTCGGCCTGCTGGGCTATGCCCTTAACAAGCTCAACTTCCCCCGGGCCACCTTCCTCATCGGTTTCATCCTGGGCCCCCTGCTGGAGGACAACTTCCGGCGGGCCATGGTGATCAGCCAGGGCGACTTCGCCATCCTGTTCAACAGCCCCTTGTCCATCGGCCTGTGGATATTCACCTTCCTTTCGGTGAGCACCATCCTCTACAGCAAGTGGCGGCAACGGCAAAGGGTGGAAGCCCTGGCCCCGCCCCATTCCCAGCAAGATGAGCCGGCCCAGGAAGCGACGGCAGCGGCCGAGGCCCAGTCTGGCGGTGCGATACGCATCTCCAACTTTGCACTGCAGTTGTGTGGCACCCTGGTGG
Organism: Pseudomonadota bacterium; assembly: GCA_018819925.1. Classification (GTDB taxonomy): domain Bacteria; phylum Desulfobacterota; class Desulfarculia; order Desulfarculales; family Desulfarculaceae; genus Desulfoferula. Next base: position 92,083 of record JAHJPG010000034.1, on the reverse strand, counting down.
GGCTGGGCTTTTTCCTGGTCTGCTATTTCATCCTGTTCCCGGCGCAGATCGAAACCCCCGGCGGCTTCGGCGTTTCCGCCCATCTCTACCCCAACTCGCTGCTGGTCCTGGGCATCATTCTCTCGGCGCTTCTGGTCATTGACCAACTTCGCAAGCGCAAAAGCTTCGGCTACAGCATGGTGAAATACAGCGCGGCGCTGCGGGTGTCCTCCTATGTGCTGGGCATGGGCCTGTACATGGCGGGTCTGGAATACCTGGGGTTCATGATAAGCTCCGTCCTGGCCATCCTGGGGCTCTGCCTGCTGTTGGGCGAGCGCAACCTGCGGGTGGTGGGGCCCTTGGCCCTGTTGGCGCCCTTGGTGGTCAAGTTATTGTTCGAATATGGCCTGGGCGTGCAGCTGCCGCCCATGCCCTGGGTGGAGTAACAAGCAGTACCCGAGGCCTCCCGGACCCGCCGGGAGGCCTCGGGTATATTTACTGGTATGGCTTGAGCCGCAAACTGGAGACGCCGTGGAAGCGATACTGGTTAAATCCTTCGGAGGCCCGGAACAACTCTGCATGGGTCAGGCCCCAGACCCCAGGCCCGAGAGCCGCGAGGTGCTGGTAAAGATTAAGGCGGCCGGGATCAACCGGGCCGACACGCTGCAGCGCAAGGGCCTCTACCCTCCCCCCCTCGGGGAAAGCGAAATCCTGGGCCTGGAGATGGCCGGCGAAGTGGTGGAGGCCGGGCCCGGTTGCCAACGGCTTAAACCCGGCGACAGGGTTTTCGGCATCCTCTCCGGCGGAGGCTACGCCCAATACGTTGCAATGGACGAAGGCCTGGCCATGCCCATGCCCGAAGGCATAACCTTCGAACAGGCTGCGGGCATGGCCGAGGTTTTTCTAACCGCTTACCAGGCCCTGTTCTGGCTGGGCAGGCTGCAACCCGGAGAGAACGTCTTGGTTCACGCCGGAGCCAGCGGAGTGGGCACCGCGGCCACCCAGTTGGCCAAGATGGCCGGGGCCAAGGTGTTGGTCACCGCCAGTTCCCAAGAGAAGCTGGACGCCTGCCGCGCCCTTGGGGCCGAGGTGGGCATCAACTACAAGCAAGAGGATTTCCCCACCCGGGTCATGGAGGCCACCGACGGCCACGGGGCCGACGTGCTCATCGATTTCATCGCGGCGGCCTATTACCAGCGCAACCTGGCATCCCTGGCCCTGGACGGGCGCATGGTCATGCTGGCCTTTATCGGCGGGCAGCAGGCCGAAACGGTGGACTTGCGCCCCATGTTGACCAAACGCATCACGGTGATGGGCACCACCCTGCGCAGCCGCACCTTGGATTACCGGGTAAGATTGAGCCAGGAGTTTGCGGCCAACTGCTTGCCCAAATTCGCCAGCGGCGAGCTAAGGCCAGTGATCGACAGCGTGCTGCCCTGGAACGAGGTCCGGGCCGCCCATGAACGCATCGAGGCCAACCTGAACGTTGGCAAAATAATACTGCGGGTTTGTTGAGCCGGGGCCGCCCCTGACAACGGCCGCGAGGCGGCGCAGCCCCCATGGCCGAAGCGGCAAGCCGGGCTGGCCCGCCGCCCATGCCTTATAAGGAGACAATCGTCATGAAAATAGTGATCGGCGGCGCGGTTCGCACCCCCATCGGCAACTACATCGGATCCTTGCGCGAGGTGCCCGCCTATAAATTGGGCGCCCTGGTGTTGAACCAGGCCATCAAGCGGGCCGGCATCGGCCCGGAGATGGTGGACGACGTGATCATGGGCCAGTCGTACCAGAACGGCGAGTCAGTGAACATCGCCCGCATGTCGCTGTTGGCCGCCGGCTGGCCCGACGACGTACCAGGCCTGAGCATCGACCGCCGCTGCCTCTCGGGCCTGGACTCCATTTGCCTGGGGGCCATGAAGATCATGAGCGGCAACGCCGACATCGTGGTGGCCGGCGGGGTGGAGAGCATGAGCCGGGCCGAATTCTACATCCCCGGCGAGTTCATGAAATGGGGCGTGGGCGGACACAATGACCCCAAATGGGGCTTCATGCCCAAGGGGCATGGGTCGCTGTCCATGTGGGGCTTCCCTCTGTTCGACCGCATCCAGCGGGCCAGGGTGATGTCCCAGCCCATTGAGCGTTACGGCGAGTTGAACTCCATGATGACCTGGGCCGAAGCCGCGGCCAAGGCCGAGGGGGTCACCCGGGAAGAGGCTGATCGTTGGTCCCTGCGCAGCCACCAGAAGGCCGTGGCGGCCATTGACCAGGGCAAATTCAACCAGGAGATCGTACCGGTGGAGGTGCCCGGCAAAAAAGGCCAGACCGTGGTTGTCTCCGCCGATGAGCCGCCGCGCCGCGATTCCTCCCTGGAGCGCCTGGCCAAGCTGCCCACCGTCTACAAGGACGGCATTTGCACCGCCGGCAACTCCTCGACGGAAAACGACGGCGCTGCCGCCGTGGTGTTGATGAGCCAAGAGACCGCCGACAAGCTGGGGGTCAAGCCCCTGGGCAGCCTGGTCTCCTTCGCGGTTGCCGCCGCCGACCCCGGCCTCACCTACCCCGCCGTCCCGGCCTCGGTGAACAAGGCCCTGGCCAAGGCGGGCCTGAGCCTGGAGCAGATGGAACGCATCGAGATTCAGGAGGCCTTCGCGGCGCAGGTTTTGGCCGACGCCAAACTCATGGGCCTATCCTTCGAAGAGATGGACGCCCGGGTCAACGTCAACGGCTCGGGCATATCCCTGGGCCACCCCATCGCCGCCACCGGAACCATGCGCATGGTCACCTTGCTGCACGAGATGCAGCGCAGCGGCTCGGCCTACGGGCTGGAGACCATCTGCGGGGGCGGAGGCCAAGGCATCGCCGCAGTGGTTAGCCGCTAAGGTCCGGAGCGAGGTTGTCATGCTGATTCGTTCATTTTCCCCCACTTTTGGCCTGGTGGCCACCGAGCCGGCCCAATGGCTACGCGATCAGGGATGGCAAGTGGAGCTTTTCCCCCCAGGCCTGCGCCTGGACCGGGAAAAGGCTCTGGAGTTGATAGCCGATTGCGACGCCCTGGTCACCGGGATGACTCCCTTGGACCGAGCCATGCTCCTGGCCGCGCCGCGCCTCAAGGTCATCACCATGCACGGAACCGGGGTGCATCACATCGACTTGGCCGCCGCCAAGGAGCGGGGCGTGGTGATTTGCAACGTTCCCGGCGGCAACCAAAGGGCCGTGGCCGAGCTGACCCTGGGCCTTGTCTTCTCCCTGGCCCGGAGCATTCCCCAAGCCAGGCAACAAGTCCTGGAGGGCGGGTGGTCCCCGGTGATCGGATGTGAGTTGGGCGGCAAGACCCTGGGCATCGTGGGCCTGGGCAAGATCGGCCAGGAGGTGGCCCGCCTGGCGCGCGCCCTGGGCATGGAAGTGGTGGTCTACAACCGCACGCCCCGGCCCACCTTGGCCGCCGAACTGGGCCTGAGTTGCCTGCCCCTGGAGGATCTTCTGGCCAGGGCGGATTTCATCTGCCTGCACCTGCCCCTGACCCCCCAGACGCGGGGCCTCATCGGGGCCCGGGAGTTGGCGTTGGCCAAGCCCGGCGCCTTCTTGCTCAACCTGGGCAGGGGCGGGGTTGTGGATGAGGAGGCACTTTACCAGGCCCTGGTCCAGAACCGCCTGGCCGGAGCCGCCCTGGATGTCCTGGCCCAGGAGCCTCCCCAGGGCAACCCCCTGCTTGAGTTGCCCCAGGTGATCGTCACCCCCCATATAGGCGGCTACACGGTGGAGAGCCTGAGCACGGTGGGCTGGACCTGCGCCCGCAACATCGCCGCCGTGCTCAGTGGCGGCCAGCCGCCCCACCCTGTAAACACCTGAATCATTAACGGCGGGCCACGGTCCAAGGGAGCCCGCCGCCGCGAGGACCCCCATGAACGCCATAGAGATCGTCGCCGAGTTGATGGCCGCTTCGGCCGCCACCGCTCCCAAGACCCGGGGCCTGGACTACGTGGAAACCAAGATCGTCAGCGGCCAGGAGTTGGAAGATCTGGCCGAGGCGGTGGAAACCTTTCCCCGCACCACCCGCACCGCCTATTTCGAACGCAACGCCCAGGAAATCCGCTCCAGCGGCGCCCTGCTGCTGGTGGGCCTGAAATCTTCGCCGCCCAATGGGCTCGACTGCGGGGCCTGCGGTTTCGCGGACTGCAAAGCCATGGCCAAGCACGGCAAGGTGGACGGGAACTTCCAGGGCCCCATTTGCGTATTCAGGCTCCTGGACATGGGCATCGCCCTGGGTTCGGCGGTGAAGACCGCCAGCATGCACAACATAGACAACCGCGTAATGTATAGCGCCGGCGTGGCCGCGCGGCGCATGGGCCTGGTGGACTGGGACATCGCCATGGGCGTACCCCTGGCCACGGGGGCCAAGAATCTTTTCTTTGACCGCAAGTAGCCGGAAGCTCCCTTGCCGCCCTGGTGGACAGGCCGGTTCCGGCGGCGGAGATGAGAGCCATGAATCTGAACCGCGAATTTAAAAACTGGCTGGTGTCGCTGCGCCATGACCTGCACCGGCACCCGGAGGTGGCCCTCAAGGAAGAACGCACCACCCGCCAGATTCTCGTATATCTGAAACAAATGGGAATCAAGGCCCAGGGTCTGTCCAAGATGACCGGCGCCGTGGGCCTTATCCGGGGGGGGCAGGAAGGCCCCACCCTGGCCATCCGGGCGGATATCGACGCCCTGCCCATCCAGGAGATGAACCAGTTCCCCCACAAGTCCACCAACCCCGGATTCATGCACGCCTGCGGCCATGACGCCCATACCGCCATCCTGCTGGGGGTGGCGCGCATGGTCATGGACACCGGCCTGGCCGCCCGGATGCGAGGAAACCTCAAGCTGATTTTCCAGCCCGCCGAGGAGACAGGGGTGGGTGCGCGCATGATGGTCGAGCGGGGGGTGCTGGAAAACCCGGCGGTTGACCGGATCATCGCCGGCCACGTCACCGGCGACCTGCCGGTGGGGCACGTGGGCGTAAACTTCGGCCAGAGCCACGCCTCCAACGACATCTTCCGCCTGAGCATCAAGGGAAAGGGCACCCATGGGGCCCGGCCCCATCAGGGCAACGACCCCATCGTTGCCGGCGCCCAATTGGTCAACGCCTTGCAATCGGTGGTGTCGCGGCGGGTGGACCCCCTACAGGCGGCGGTGATAAGCGTGTGCCAGTTCCAGGCGGGCTCGGCTACCAACGTGATCCCCGAAACCGCCCAATTGGCCGGCACCATGCGGGCCATGACCGTGGCGGTGCAAAAGCAGCTCCACGATCATCTCCACCGGATGGTGCGGGGCATATCCGAAACCTTCGACGTGGAGTGCGGCCTGGAGTTGCAAGAGGTGTTTCCCCCCTGCCTCAACGATCCCCAGGTGGTGGAGTTCATGGAGCGGGCGGCATCCGAGGTGGTGGGGGCGGCCAAGGTGCATCACTCGCCGCCGGTCACCGGATCGGAGGACTTCGCCTTTTTCAGTCAGGCCGTGCCCGGAGCCATAATCCGCCTGGGCTGCGGCGACCGCCGCGGCGAGCCCGCGCTTCACTCGCCCCACTTCGACGTGGCAGACGAGGCGCTGTTCACCGGCGTGGGCATTTTCTACCAAGCCGTTAACCGCTATTTGGGCTGATACCCTTTAAAAGCGTGCCTCTTCATGCAACAGGGCGGCCTGGAAAACAGGCCGCCCGTCCTTGATCGAGGTGCATGAAAGCCCCGGTGTGTTGGTGCAGGTGGGAGCGACGCGGTCCCAGAGAGGACGCCGTCGGCCAGAGGCGCGCCTGCCTTATTCTGGTGGGGCCAACTTGGTGGTTAGAATCCGCAAAATCGTGTGGTCGGCGTAGCGCATACCCTCCACGCTCAACATGCCCAGGTTGCGGGCGGTGTTCTCCATGCTGTCGCCCACGATGCCCTCGGTCTGGAGCACTTGAACTCCCTGCAGGGCCAGAAGGGCCGATTGCACCGCGCTGCCCGCCGCAGTGGCCAGCTTAAAGGCGCAGCCGGTCTTGGCTCCGTCGCAGATGACCCCGGCCAAATCCTGGATGAGGTTGTTCACGGCCCCCGCGACCTGGCGCGAGTCACCGCCCAACAAATAGGCGATGCCTCCGGTTGCCCCGGCCCCGGCCGCCACCGAGCAGCCGCATATCGCCGAGAGCCGGCCTGTTTGAATTTTGACGTAGGCGGTGAGCACGTGACTCAGGGCTATGGCCCTTAGCACCTCTACGGAGGAGCACTGGATGAAGTCCCGCGCCGCCCAAATGGGCAGGGTGGCGGTGAGGCCGTGATTGCCGCTGCCGGCGCTGGACATGGCCGGCAGTTTTATCCCGGCCATGCGGGCGTCGGCAGCCGCCGATGTGAGGATGCGGGCGGCGGCGGCCATATCCCTGCACATAAGTTTTTGGCGCACCAGGCGGTCCAGACACTTACCCAAGCCCAGGCCCGGCCCGAACTTGAGGCCGTACTCGGCCAGACGAAGGTTGAAGTTGACCCCGTGTTCGATAAAATCCAGGTCGTCCTGGTCCAGGCCGTCCAGCATCTCAATCATCTCATCCAAGCTGCGGGTGGCCAGCCACTCCTCCAACTCGGCCAGGTTCACTTTTTGGGGGCCGAAGCCACCGGTGGAGGTGAAGCCGCTCTTCACCCGGCGGCCGTTGAGCTTCAAGGAAGAAATGTTGTCGTGGGAGCGGGTGATGACCGCCTCGCCCGTCTGGTCGCCCGCCTTGACCTCCACCTTGATCTTCAGGCCGATTTCTTCCAGAAGGTCCACCGAAACCTTTTTTTCGTTGAGTAGCTTGCGGGCCCGGGCCACCAACTGCTCGTCCACCGAATCAAGCACCTCCAGGCGGCGGGTGGGGTCGCCGCCCAGGGCGCCCAAGGCCGCGGCCAGATCGAGGCCGAACAATCCTCCGGTGCCCGGAATCAGCACCGACATGCCGTTTTTGAAGATGTTGGGGTCCACCCACACTCGCACCGATTCGGGCGCGCGGCCTCCCAGCAGAGAGGCCGCCGCCGCCGCGCCAAGGGCCACGGCCACCGGCTCGGTGCAGCCCAGGGCGGGAGCCACTTCCAGCCGCAGGAGGTCCTTTATGGTGTAATCCGGCATTCTCACTCGTCTTTCTTCAGCACTAACCGGTAATCGGGCGGCGCCCCCTGAAGGCTCTTACACTTTATCCGGCGAACCGCCGAATCAGGATTTCACTCAACTCTTTTTGGACAGGGAGCAAGAACTCCCCGCCGGGGCATCGGCGGCCTTTTCGGGCATGGGCCCTTGCAGGTCCTTGCCCTTGCAAATGGGGCACGCCGCCACGCCCCGGTTCAACTCGCCCAGGCTGAGGAAAAGCTCCACCTCCTGGCCGCAGCGGTTGCAGAAAAAACTAAACAAAGGCATGGCGCACCTTTCGCCCGCTCAGGCCAGGCCGGCGATCACCAGCTCGGCGGTTTTGAAAATTTGGGTGCCTTCCTGAATAGCTCCCCCGAAGACCTCGCGGCCCTCCTTGGTCAGGGAGCCGTGCAGATGCACCCGTATGCCGTCTTCCAGCAACTGGACATCGCCGGCGATGCCGTTCATCTCGAACAAGCCCTCGTATTCCACCCGGCCCAGCTCCGGCGGAATCTCCTTGGTCTTGGGATACACCGCCACCACCTTGGTGCAGGAGCCGATGCAGGAAAGCACAAAGGCGTGCCTGAGGTCCTCGCGGCTCAAAAAATCGCGCAGCGATTGGTGCAGCATGGCCCCGGGGTCCAGGGTCAGGTGATACCAGCGAAGGCCGCTGAGGTTTTTGATCTGCATGGCGGCTTCCCTTACTTCAGGCCGTACTTGGCTTTGAGGTCGAAACGCTCGATGACCGCTTCCATGGCCCGCAGGCTCTGGGGCGAAACGTCGGGCAGGGGCAGGCGGCAATAGCCGGCCGGCAGGCCCATGAGGCGCACCATGGCCTTGGTGGCGATGGGGTTGGGAGCGGAGTAGACCGCCTCCATCAAGGGCAGCATCTCGAAATAAAGCTCGCGGCTGCGCAGCACGTGGTCGTAGCTCTTCCAGGGCCGGGACATCTCGGCCACCTCGCGGGGAGCCACGTTGCCGGTGACGTTGGCCGTGCCGTGGCCGCCCATGGCCAGGGTGGGCAGGATCATGGCGTAGGCCGGCGAATCGCAGGTGAGCAGCTTGATGCGGCCTCCGGTGCCGTCCATTACGCTGGCCAACTGGCCCACGTCGGGCACCGCCTCCTTGTCGGCCACCAGATTGGGGCACTCCTGGGCCAGGCGGATGATGGTGGCGGGATTGAGGTTTACCACCACCCTGGCGGGGTTGTTGTACAAGCCCACCGCGATGTCCACCGAGTCGCACACCGCCTTGAGGTGGTTGAACACCGCCTCCTGGGGAGGGGCGATGTAGGGCGGGGCCACCAGAACTATGCCGTCGGCCCCATTGTCCTGGGCGTAGCGGGCCAGGTCGATGGTGGCCGCGGTGGAGCCCAGATTGACTCCGAAGAACACCGGAAGCTTGCCCTGGCAATAGGACCCCAGTTCCTTGATGATGCCCTTGCGCTCTTCCAGGGTGAGGGTGGTGGGCTCGCCGGTGGAGCCCATAACCAATAGGGCCGAGGTGTGGTTGGCCGCCTGGAAGTCCACCAGGCCCTTGTAGCCGTCCATGTCCACTTGCCCATCCGGGGTGAAGGGGGTGATCAGAGCCACCCAGGAGCCTTCCGGGCGATACAGTTCTTTGCTCATGGTGTTTCTTTCCTCCTACAGCCGGATCAGACAGGCTGCTTCGCCGCCAGGGCGGCGCGTTGTTTCTTTTGCATAAAGGCATAACCCGCCAGGCCGGCAAACAGGGCCAGACCGGCCAGGTTGCTGGTTAGTCCCGGCAGGATCAGCAAAATCGCCGTCACGAACAGGGCGGCCCGCAAGAGCCAACCCAGGTTGATCAGGAACCACCCCTGGAAGGCGGCGGCCAGGGCCACCACCCCCACCACCGCAGTGCAGAATTCGCTGATGATCTTGCTCCAGGGGCCCTGCATCAGCAGGCCGTTCTCGTAGATGAAAACATAGGGGATCAAAAAAGCCACGAAGCACAGTTTCACCGCGATGACGCCGATCTTCATCATGTTGGCCTTGGCGATCTCGGCGGCGGCGTAGGCCGCCACGGCCACGGGCGGGGTGACCATGGACAGCACCCCGAAGTAGAACACGAAAAAGTGCGAGGACAGCTCGGAGAAGCCCAAGGTGATGAGCGAAGGCACCCCCAGGGTGGCCACGATGATGTAGGCCACGGTGGTAGGCGTGCCCATGCCCATGACGATGGAGGCCACCATGACCAGTATCAGGGCCACCAGGGTGTAGCCGCCCGAGGAGGTGATGATAACCGAGCTTATGTTCAGGCCGATGCCGGTGAGGGTCACCACCCCGATGATGATGCCGGCGGCGGCGCAGGCCGAGGCGATGAGGATGGTGCGCTGGGCGCTGATCTCCAGGGCGTTTACGATCTTCCTGGGGCCCATGCGGGTGTCCCGGGAAAAAAGCGAGACCAGCACCGTGCACAGAGTGGCCACAAAGGCGGCCCGGAAGGGCGTGTAGCCCACCAGCATGACCACCAGCAACACCAGTATGGGCAGCAGAAGATAGCTGCGCTTCAGGGTGTCGCGGAGTCGCGGCTGGTCTTCGCGGCTCATGCCCTTAAGGCCCTTGCGGGCGGCTTCGAAGTCGATCATCAAAAGCAGGGACAGGAAGTAGAGCACCGAAGGAATCACTGCGGCGGCGCATATGGTCAGGTAGGGCACGCCCAGGATATCGGCCATGAGGAAGGCGGCCGCCCCCATCACCGGGGGCACCAACTGCCCTCCGGTGCTGGAGGAGGCTTCCACCGCCCCGGCAAAGGCCGGGGAATAGCCGATTCGCTTCATCATGGGGATGGTGAAGGTGCCGGTGGCGTAGACGTTGGCCGCGGCCGAGCCGGAGATGCTGCCGAAGAATGCGCTGGTGAGCACCCCGATCTTGGCCGGGCCGCCACGATGGTGACCGGCCAGGGCCCGGCCCAGGTCCATCATCACCTCGCCGGCGCCTGATTTTTCTAAAAAGGTGCCGAAGATTATGAACACCACGATGTAGGTGGAGGCCACCCCCACCGGCACCGAGTAGATGCCGTCCAGGCCGTAGTTGAGGTAGTCGATCACCTCCACCAGGCTGAAGTCCTTGTGGGCCAGCATGGCGGGCATGTAGGTGCCGAAAAAGGCGTAGGCCAGGGCGGCCAGGGCCACCAGCGCCAACACCAGGCCCACGGTGCGCCGGGTTATCTCCAGCACCAGCAAGATGCATATGCCCCCGGCCACCAGCTGCCAGGTGGTGAGGGGGTCCACCAGGGACATGCGTTCGGAGTTGCTTTCAAAGGCGACGGCGATGGTCCCGAAGCAAATCAGGGCCACCGCCGCCAATCCGATATCCGTCCATTTGGCTTGGTCCAGATGCTTCTTCCCGCTGATGGAGTAGATCAAAAACCCCAGCGGCATGGCAAAGGTGAGGAAAACCGGGCGGTGCAGGTAGGCCACCGGCATGCCGAAAGCCGTGGTCCACAGGTGATAGCAGGCGAAGGCCACGAAGCCGGCCCCGGTGATCCACCGATACAAAGATGAAGAAGCTGTTTGGGCCATGGGCGGTTCTCGTCCTTACTTCAGGTAGCCTTTTTCCTTGTAATACTGATGGGCGCCGGGATGCAGGGGGCCACCCACGTTTTGCCACGCGGTGGCCGGATTGAATCCGCTGTAGGTCTTGTGGATGCCCTGGATGCGCGCGGCATTTTTCATCAGCTCGGAGGTGAACTTGTAGACTTCGTCGGTGCCCAGCTTTTTCTGGGTGATGACGATGACCGCCTCGGCCATCTGGGGGGTGTCCTGGGTGACGAAGTAGTATTTACCCTTGGGCAGCACCACCGTGGCGTAGTTGAAATCCTTTTGCAGGGTTGCCAGGTAAGCCGGATTGACCGGCAGTTGCTTCATCTTGGTGGTGGTGGTCAATTCCACGATGGCCGAAACCATGGGGCCCACCCAGGCGTCAGCGTGGCCGTCCTTGATGAGGTTGGAAGCCTCGGCGTAGGACACGAAGGAGACCGAACCGCCCCACTTTTTGATGTCGTCAAAGGTGATGCCGTACTGGGCCAGCATCAATTCGGCGGCCAGGGAAGGCGAAGAGCCCTTCTTGGAGGTCAGGATGCGGATGGGCATCTTCTTGGCCTTGATTTCCTCAATGGAGGCCAGGGAATTGTCGGCCTTGACCAGGAAAAAGCTCATGGGGATGTAGGCCAGGAAGGCCACCGCCCTGAGGTTTTCCATTTTTTTGCCCTTATACTTGCCCTTGCCGGCCAAAGCCTCGGCATAGAGCTTGGCCATGGACAAGCCCACCTCGGCCTTGCCCGCGTTGACCTTGGCTATGTTGGCCAGGGCGCCGCCGGTGGTGACGGTAACGATGGCTCCGGGGAAGGCCTGCTTGGCCATCTCGCCCATGGCCCCGCCTATCGAGTACCAGTCGCCACCCATGGGGCCGGCGGTTATGGTGAAGGATTTGACCTGGGCCTGGACGGGAGAGAGCCCGGCCAGGGCACAGCAGGCCGCCAGGGCCACGACTGAAAATGCCTTGCGCAAAAACATGGGATTCTCCATCAAATAGGTTCAACCATGGTACATCCTAAAAAGGATACGGTTTTTTGTCAACATATTTGCGCAAATTTGTTTTCAAATATTAGCGCAAATATTATGATTGACATTTCAGCACGTTGTGTTATTTTATCAAAATGTGGCGCCGGTGTATAGGCTGGACGGAGCTATAATGATATGGCAGCAGGCCCACTCTGGCGGAACCGCAAAGCGGGATGGATAAAAAAACATGACGCCAGCAATTAATGAAAAGGGCAACAGGGCCGAAGGGGTGTTGCAGGCCCTGGAGAACATGATTTTCACCGGCGAGTTGCAGCCCCGGGAGCGCTTGGTGGTAAGCGCCTTGACCGGCCGCCTCGGGGTCAGCGCCTACTCCATTCGCACCGCCTTGCAGGCCATGGAGGCCAAGGGGCTGGTAAGGATGGAGCCCCACCGCGGGGCCATGGTCAGCGACCTGGCGCCCAAAGAGATCGACGAGATATTCGCCGTGCGGGTGGGCCTGGAAAAAATGGCCAACCGCATGGCCGTGGCCCATGTGACCCAGGAGGACATCGCCCAGTTGAACGAGATCGACGCCCAGTTGCAAGCCGGCTACCACCAGGGGGAGTTGAGCAAGGTCATCGCGGCCAACGCGAAATTCCACAACCACGTGGCCGGCCTTTCGCGCAATCAGACCTTAATAAAAATGATCCTGGAGTTGAAAAAGCGCTGCCACATCTTCAATACCACTGCCTGGTCCTCGCCGGAGATAGTGGATCGCCTGTTTGAAGAGCACCGTCAATACATCCAAGCCCTTCGCGACAAGGACCCGGATCTGTTGGAGGACCTGCCCGAGCGCCATTTCGGCCACTCCAAGGACCTCTACCTGCAACGTATAAAGGCAAAACAGGCCAACATGTCCTGACCGGACGATATTTCCAATTAATCGCCAGCCGGCACATGCCAAAACCCAAATAAAACCCTGGCCTCAAACTCCAGACCGGCCAACGGCCGGAATCGGCCGATGGGGTCGGGGTTCTACCGGCCGCTAGCCCTAACCACGACCCCAAAGCCCCCGACCCTATCACCCCACCCCAGATCCCCGCATGGGCCAGAGGAATAATCTGCAAGGATCCGGCCCTGTTCCCGTCAAGTCCTGGACAAACAGGGCCATTCAATGCAAGATTCACGGGACCACCTTTGTTTTACCGGTCGGGAGAGAACGATTGGCCGACTTTTTCGACCTACGCAACCACGGAACCGACGTGCGCCGCGAAGTGTTGGCCGGAGCCACCACCTTTGTTTCGGCCATGTACATCATCGTGGTCAACCCGGCCATCCTGACGGCCGCTGGCATGCCTTTTTCGGCTTCACTCACCGCCACGGTGCTGGTTTCGGCCTTCTCCAGCATCCTGATGGGCCTGTATACCAACAACCCCCTGCTGGTGGCTCCGGGCATGAGCCTCAACGCGCTGTTCGCCTTGGCCGTTGCCCAGGGCGCGGGGGTGGACTACGCCACCGCCCTGGGCTGCGTGTTCTGGGCCGGAGTGCTGTTCCTCTTGCTGTTGGTCTTCGACCGCAAGCGGCGCATCATCGAAGGGGTGCCGCGCATGCTGCGTCTGGGCATCGCCGGCGGCATCGGCCTGTTCATAGCGCTTTTGGGCCTGCGCTCCGGCGGCCTGATCGTCACCCATGAAGAACTGGGGCTTGCCCTGGGCGCCTTCAACCCGCGCTCGCTGACCTTCCTGGCCGGCCTGCTGGTGACCTCGGTGCTGGTGGTGCGCAAGATACCGGCCAGCTTCCTCTGGGGAGTGGGCCTGACCACCGCCCTGGCCTGGCCCATTGGCCGGCTCTGGGCCCAAGGGCTGCCGCCGGAGGTGGCATACAGCGGATGTTTCCAGGCCCCGGACTTCTCCTTGCTGTTCGCCCTGGACCTGGTTGGGGCGGCCTCCCTGGCCCACTGGCCCCTGATCTTCGTGCTCCTGTTCAGCTGCATGTTCGACTCCATGGCCACCATAGTGGGCGTGGCCGAGGCCGGCGATTTGGTGGACCACCATGGCAATCCCGTGGGGCTGGGCAAGGGCCTTTTGGCCTGCGGCGGAGCGCTGACCGCCGCCGGCCTTTTGGGTGCCAGCCCGACGACGGCTTTCATCGAGTCTTCCACCGGAGTTCGCGCCGGCGGCCGCACCGGCCTAACCGCGGTGGTGGCCGGATTGTTGTTCCTGCCCTTTTTGTTCATATCTCCGCTTTTGTCCCTGGTGCCGGCCCTGGCCACCGCGCCGGTGCTGGTGCTGGCCGGGGTTTTCATGCTCAAGCCCCTAATTTACGTGCGCTGGGAGCGGTTCGACGACGCCATCCCCTTCTTCATGGCCATGGTGCTTATGCCGTTGACCCACTCCATCACCCAGGGCATCATCTGGGGCTGTCTGACCTGGACCGTGCTCAAGGCCGCCTGCGGCAAGTACCGCCAGATTCCCCTCTCTTTACTGCTGTTGGACGCCCTGGCCCTGTTGCTGCTTTTCAACCTGGAGCGTTTGGGGCATTGAGAAGGTCGGAGCCATGGCCGCCCTTGGAGCCGGGGCCGTGTTGAAGCGGCTGGCCAATCTACTAATGCCCGAAGAGCGCCGTCTGGACATGTACGGCGGGGATTCGGTTCACCAGTATTTGGCCAGCTACAGAAAAATGGGGCGGGATGGATGCGCCATGCGCCTGGCCGAGTTGGAGACGGCCCATTACCAGATGGACTCATCCCTGCACCATCTGGCAGACCCGGAGCAACTATGCACCTCGGCCCTCTTGTATGCCGCATCCCGCTTGCCGCTTTGCATGCCCCAGGTGAAAACCGTGGCCCTGGCCGCGCAGCAAGCCGCCTTCGCCAACCATCCGTGGGGTTCGATCGCGGGCTGGCAGCAGGTGTCGGCGGACAAGCGGCGGCGGCGGGCCTTCTTTGACGGCCGCGAGCGCCTGGCCATGCTGGTGAGCAGCCTGTCGGACATCGACGACCTCATCCCCAGCTTGTGCGCCTATCAGATCGAATGGAACAAGCTGCACCAGCGCCTGGCCCGGAGCCCCTTGGGCCCGGCCCTCGCCGGCGGCCGGGAGCGGGCCTCGGCCGTGGGCCAGGAGTTGCGCCGGGCCCTGGGCCTGGGCCGGCCGGACTACGAGGCCCTGGCCCAGCTTTGGGGAAACGGTTGGGATGATAAATTGGCGGCGGTTGCCACCGGCCCCAAGGACATGGAGCTGTTGATGCTGCCGCTGACTCCCGAGGATTTCGATGCGGCGGCCCAGCGCTGGTGGCAAAAGCTGCTGAAGCTTTTCCAAGGAATGGACCTGGACGGCCGGCCGGTATACCTGGTGACCAGCAACAACCATTCCCTAACCAATCTGATGTCAGGTTTCGCCGGCCGTCACCAGGCGGCCCTGGCGTCTCACGGCCATGAGCGCCTGGAGCCGGAGTGGGCCGAAGCCTACCGGAGGCTGTCCGCCGAGAAGACTCCGGCGCTGCGCAACCTGCTTTACCTGGCCCAGGACGGCCTGTTGGCATCGGAGCCCGGCCTGGCCGCCGTCAAGGCGGAGATGGAAAATGAGGCGGGAGTGCGCCGCACCGGGCAGGTGCCGCCCCTATTGGCCGAGACCCAGTTGATAGAGCTGAACAAAATTTTACCCGGGCGCCTGGACCCCAGACTGCGCGTCTCGGACCCAGCGGCCCTGGCCCGCAGCCGGGCGGTGGTTTTCAATACCGACTATCCCCTGGGCTTCGGGGCCTATCACCTGCTACGCAGTGCCGGCGCCTATCTGCCCGACTGGCGGGGCCTGTTCGTGCTGGGCAAGAGCGCGGCCATGATCGGACGCCTGGGCGACGTGATGATTCCCACCCAGGTGCGTGACGTGCATTCGGCGCGGTTGTTCGAGCTGCCCAACTGCATGAACGCCCGCCGGCTGGTGCGCTACGTGCATGACGCGGCGGTTTTCGACGATCAGCGCAGCCTCACGGTGCATGGCACCTTTTTGCACTCCTGGGACACGGTGCGCCGGCTTCACCAAGCCGACTTCACCGGCATCGAGATGGAGGCCGGCCCGTGTCTGGCCGCCCTGGCCGACCAGTTCATGCCCCAAATCGCCTGCCAGGGAGGCCTAGTGCGCCTGGCCCTGCCCCAGGGGTTTAGCCTGGGTATCCTGCACTACACCTCCGACACCCCTTACAACCTGCGGGCCAGCCTGTTGAGCAAGCCCCTGGGCATAACCGGTCTGGAGTCCACCTATACCTGCTCCCTGGCCATCTTGCAGTACATACTGGAGCGGGCCTGTATACCCGGCGGTTGAGCCCGGGCGCAGCCGCCTTTGCGCGTTCGCGTCCGGGGCCTTTGGTTTACCCGCGCTCCGGCATGGCCAGGAAGTTCCCCGGCGGAGCAGAGCTTACCAGCCGTACTTCTTCAGGGCGGCGCGCACCGCTTCTTCGCGGCTCTGGGCGTCCAATTCCATGCGGCGGTCCTTGCCCTCGCGGATCTTGGTCACCAGGGCATCCAGGTCGGCCGGCTTCTCCATGAAGTCCAGGGCCCCCTGCCGGATGGCCTCCACCCCGTGCTGCACGCTGGCATGGCCGGTGAGCAGGATGATCTGCAGGTCCGGCTTCCTTTGTAGCGCCAGCTTCAGGGTGGCCATGCCGTCCAGGCCCGGCATCATCAGGTCCAGCACGATTGCGTCGTACAGGGCCCCGTGGATCTTCTCCAGGGCTTGGTCGCCGCTGTTGGCGGTGTCCACCGCGAAGCCCCGGTTCTCCAGACGCGCGGAGATGCTCTCCAGAAACTCCTTCTCGTCGTCCACAATGAGTACAAATGCCTCGGCCATTACTTTCTCCTTGTCCTCCATGGACTTTGCCTAGCCTTTTCCCTGCAACACGGAGCCGGCCTTTTGCTGGTCCAGCCAGCGCACCTGCCCATTGGAAAGATCGTAGATGGCTCCAATGACCAGTAAATGCCCTTCTTGGCTGGCCTGACGCACCGGCAGACTCAACTGGCCCAGATCGGCTATGGCCTGCCAGACGTTCTCCTCCACCGCCGCCTGCATGGCCTGCTCGCCTTGCAAGCCACTGGCCATCACCCGGTCCAGGGCCGGATCAATGTGCTCCAGGAGATGGGCGATGCGCTCGCTTTCGCTGGGCACCCCCTCCTGGCGGTGGTGCCAGGCGGCGGTCACCGCGCCGCAGCCGCTGTGCCCCAGCACCACCATCACCGGGGTATGCACATGCAAGGCCCCGTACTCCAAAGAGGCGGCTGTGGCCCTACCCACCACGTTGCCGGCCACCCTCACCACGAATAGGTCCATTATACCCGCATCGAATATGCGCTCCACAGGAACCCGCGAATCAGAGCAGGCCAAAATAGTGGCCTGGGCGTGCTCAGACTGATCCGACACATGGGCCTGTTGCCGGCGCAGCATGCCGGTGCGAGGATGCCGGGGGCAGTCTTGATAAAAACGGCGGTTGCCCTCGGTCAAGGCCTCCAGCACTTGCTCCGGTCCGGGTTTCTTATCCAGGGCGGCGTGCCGCTTGGCCGTATCGCTCATTAAGCTCCCTCCTTAGCCTCGGGGGGTGGATTTAGGGGGATTTCCAAGTTCAGGGAACCTGGTCCGGCCAAGACGCTGGCCCCCAGGAGATCCAGCAACTCGGCGGGCGGCGCCTGGGGCGGGCCGGTCATTTCACCCTTGAGGCTTAGGCGAAGGATTTCATCGTCCCGCTCCAGGTGCAGACGCAGGATGCTGCTGGGTTGGGCCGCGGCCAGGGCCGCGCTCATACAACTCCACAAAACTTGCTCATATTGCAGCGGCGTCGCCGTCAGTTCCACCGCAGCCGGATGCTCCTGGGACAACTCCAGGCTCACCCTTTTCAGGCCGGCCATGCGCCCGAACATCTGCACCATCAGCTCGAGCAGGCTAACCGCCTCGCAAGCGGTGCGCTCCAACTCGGTGCTGTGGGCAAAGACGTTCAGCCGCTTGACCACCGCATCGGCCTGTCCCACCCGGGCCACCACCCGGCTGATCAGCCCGTGAAGGCGCTCCAGACTTATCTCTTTGCCGCTGGCGGCCATCTCCAAAAATTCCAGCACCAGCCGGCTCTGCTCGTTGATCACCGCCAGCTCGTTCTTGATCTCATGAGTGGCGCTGGCGGTGACCCGCCCCACGAAGTCCAACTCCCGTCCCGTGGCGGAGCAATCACGGCCCAGATTCATGGTTTCACCTCTGTCGTGTCTTGTTGCATCAGCGACAGCAAGGTTTCTATCTCCACCGGCTTGACCAGGTACTGGTCCGCCCCCATATCCAGAGCCTGTTCCAGGTTGTCTGGTCCGCTGTGGCCGGTGAGCAGGATAATGTTGGCCCGGGGCTGTTCGCGCTTGATGGCCCGGATGGTCTCAAAACCGCCCAGTCCGGGCATCTTGAGATCCACCACCACCCAGTCGTAGGTTTCGCGCTTGATCAACTCCAGTCCGGCCTCGCCGCTGGTGGCCCAATCGTTGTCGATGCCCCTGAGATCCAGTCTCTCGGAAAGGGTGGATACCAACTCTTTCTCATCGTCTATCAGTAAAACCCTCATGTTTTCCTTCCGCCTATCTCCTTCATTCCGCCGCCGCTTCCGGCTTGGCCGCCGAACTTTGCTTGCGCGGCAGGATGACGGTGAAGGTGGTGCCTAGACCCTGCTCGCTCTCCACTTCTATATGCCCGCCCATTTTGCGCACGATGCCATAGGTGATGGACAGGCCCAGCCCGGTTCCCTGCTTCCCCTTGGTGGAAAAGAACGGCTCGAAAATGCTGTTGAGGTGCTCCTTGGCTATACCCACCCCATTGTCGGAGATGCTTATGGCCACCTGCTCCTCGCCCTGGGGGGCCACCGCTATGTTGATCTCGCCCCCATGCTCCAAGGCCGCCAGGGAATTGTTGATGATGTTCAGCAGCACCTGCTGAATCTGCCCCTTGTCCGCTTGGATGGTGGGAATACCCGGCGGGATGCGCACGTTTATGTCGATGTTGCGGTACTCCGCCTCCTTGCCCAAGAAGCCCAACACCTCCTTAATCAAGGCCTCCAGATGAATCTCCTCGCTCTTCAAGGGCAGGTGGCGGGCGAAGCCCAGCAGGCGGTGGGTGATTTCGCTCACCCTCCGCACCGAATCCTGGATCACCTTGGCCTGGCGCAGGAACTTTTCCTTGTGAGGAAAGTCCGGGCTCATGCCCATGATGTCCTGCATCAGGCCCACTTTTTCGTTGATGATGGCCACCGGGTTGTTGATCTCGTGGGCCACCCCCGAGGCCAGGCGGCCGATGGAGGCCAGCTTGTTGGTGTACTCGGCCTCGTGCAGGGTGGCCGCCCGCTTGAGGTCCGCCTCGTAGATGCGGCTGACCAAAGTTGAAGACACCCACCAGATGACCACGAGAATGGCCACTATGCTCAGGCTCACCATGATAATGACGTTGATGCGCAACAGGTCCCACTTTTGCAGCAAGGCCTTGGGCTGGTTGACCACCACCAGGGTGAGAGGAGTGCCCTGAATGCGGGCCATGCCCACCAACACCGGGGCCCCCTGGGCGTCCTCCATCTGCTTGATGCCGCTCCATTCGCCTGGTGGAGAGGTCAACAAGGGAAACCGGGCCAACACACCGCCGTATAACCGGGAGGGAGTCTGGAGCACGCCCTGTTGGTTGAGCAAGAACAGGTCGCCGCTGGGTTGCAGGTCCGTGGCCCTTAGCAGCTCGTTGAGGCGGCCGGTGTCGATGGTGGCCCGGATCACATAGGGGGGCTCGCCCTCACGCTCGTGGCGCACCGCGATGACGAAGTGGGGGAAATTGCGGTGCCCCAGGAAAACATCGCTGACGTAGATGCCCCTGATCTGCACCTCCTTGTACCAATCCTGCTCTTTGTAGTCCCGGCCGGCCAAATTGTAAGGGCCCACGTAGGCCCGCTGGATGCCCGCCCCGTCGATGAGTCCCAGGTCCACGAAGCCGCCGAAGGAGCGGCGCAGGCGGCTGAACACGGCGCTGAGTTGCCTGAGATCGGACAGCTGTTCAAAGGTGTCGGCCAGACTCACATAGGTCAAGGCCGCCCGGCGCTCATCCAGGAAATAGGAAATCTGAACCCGGCTGGTGCCCATCAGGCGCTGAATGTTATTGTCTATCTCGTTACGCTGCAGCTCGTACTGCCGGGCGAACTGATAGAAATTGATGCCCGCCAGGAACACCAAGGGAGCCAGGGTGACCACCACCGCCAACCAAAAGGTGGTTCGCCACAGCCGGCGGTAGTTTAAAAGCTCCAGCTCAGAATCGCGCCGATCCCAAAAATCGGGCTTTAATTTTTCCCAAAAGCCCACGTTACTCCTTGCGCTTTTTAATCAGGTCGTAGGCTCCTTGCATGGCCTCGGAGAGCCGCTCTATGTCCACCGGCTTCTCCAAGTAGGCAAAGGCCCCTAAGGACATGCAAAGATCCCGGTCAGCCTCCGAGCCGTGCCCGGTTAGGATGATGACCTCCACCCCGGGATGGTCTCTCTTGAGCCGTTTGAGCACCTCCACGCCGTCTATGCCGGGCATCTTCAAGTCCAGCACGATGACGTCGGGTTCGTCCTCGGCGGCCACCCTGAGGGCCTCCTCGCCGTCATGCACCACCGCCGATCCGATCTCCCGGAGCATCAGGCGCTCGGAAAGGGTTTGCACAAACTCCTGCTCGTCGTCCACCAACAGCACCTTGGAAGGAAGCTGGAAGTCAGCCCGGCGGTATACGTCCGCCTGGTAGTAGTTCGGGCCGGGCTCCACCTTCACCTCTTTCACCCCTTCCACCACCGAGGCCAGCTTCTCCAGCTCTTCGCTGAACCGGCCCAGGAACATCACCTTCTTGTTGATGAGGATGCTGATCGCCCCGTCCTTGGCGGTTACTTGGGCGTCCTGGGGGTTGTGGCCGTTCTCGGACAACGCCACCTCCACCCGGGAGGCCAGGGCGAAATCCGCCACCGCCCGCCGCGAGGCGGGGCTTACGGCCAGCACCTGGCTGGCGGCGTTGTCGCAGATAAGCTCCACCGCCTCGGCCACGAGGGTGTGGTCCATGCTCAGGCGCATGTCGAACAACTCCGGGGCCCAGGGCTCCCGGTTGTTTAGATATTCCGCCCAGCGGAAAGCGGCCTCATCGTCGCGGCGCACCCGGGCCAGGGCCTCCTTTTCGTTCAGGCCTAGCTCCCGGGCCGCCCGCATCGCCCGCCATTTGACCTCGGCCACCAGGCAAACGTCCAGCACGTGGGAGATAGTGCGGGGCACCAAGTGGGACAAAAAACCCAGCAACACCAGGTTCTCCTGGGCCAACAACAGGGCCACCCCCTCCTTCAACTGGCTCAGGGCCCGCTCCCGTTCGTGGGAAAATTGGTTGAACACCGAAGGCTTGCCGTAAAGGGCCCTGCGCAGGGCCCCGGCCTTGAGGCCCTCGTCCCGGGCCAGGCGGGCGATGACGTCCTCGTCGCGCACCAGCTGGCAGCCCAGCCGGTCGGCAACTCCGGTAGCCACTTCCTCGCCGCTACAGAAAGAGCCGCTGAAAATATTCACCACGCTCATGACTATTCTCCTCCCGACTCGTGCACCGCTTCCAGGGGGCATACCGTGACCAGAGGGCATGCCTTTTCTTCTGATTCGCGGTGTGCCGCCTCGTGGATGGCTCCAATGGCCAGCGAGGCCAAGGGGTAGATGTGGTCCTCGCCGATCTTGGCCAGCAGGTGGGTGCGCCGCATGGCCTCCAGCACGTTCTCCTTGATGTGGCTGAAGCTGATGTCGTAGCCCGCGCTACGCACCCGGTCCACGACCAGCGACAGAGTGTCCTCGCCAGAGGCGTCAATGTCGTTGATGCCATTGGCCACCACCAGAATATGCCTAAGATTGGGCATGTGGCGGATGCGCTCGTCTATCTGGTCCTCCAAGAAACTGGCGTTGGCGAAGAACAGGGGGCCGTCGAAACGCACCACGGCCACGTGTTCGCATTCGCGCAGCTTGTAATGCTCCGCATCGCGCAGGGAGCAGTCCGGGTGCATGGAAAGTTTGGCCACCCGGGGACGCATGCTCTTGTAGAGGAACACCATCAGCGAGAGTATCACCCCGATCATGATGCCCTTGTCCAGGTGGGGTGCAAAGGCCAAAGTACCCACGAAGGTGATGATGCTGATGGCCCCGTCGTACCACTGGGCCTTCCAGGCATGCACGAAGCCGCTGACGTTTATCAGCCCCACCACCGCCATCATGATAACCGCGGCCAGCACCGCCTGGGGCAGGTGGTACAGCAGGGGCGTGAAAAACAGCAGCACGATGACCACCATCGCGCTGGTGACCACGCTGGACAGCCCGGTCTGGGCCCCTGCTTGCAGGTTCACCGCCGAGCGGGAAAAGGAGCCTGACACCGGATAGCTCTTGCCCAGGCAGCCGATCATGTTGGCCAGCCCCTGGCCGATAAGCTCCCGGTTGGGGTCCAGACGCTGTCCGGTCTTGGCGGCCATGGCCTTGGCGATGCTGATGGCCTCCATGAAGCCCAACAGGGAAATGATGGCCGCGTAGGGGAACAGTTGCAGCCCCACCTCCCAGTCCAGGGCGGGCAGGCTGAAGGTGGGCAGGCCGGGGGGGATATTGCCCACCACCGCTCCGCCGCCGGCCAGGCGCAGCTTGTTCTCGTCCACGGCCCGGTTGCCCACCAGCAGTCGCCAGGAGCGGCCGTCGGTGTTGGCCTGGGGGGGAACCTTGTCCTGATGATAGAAGATAAGCTGCCCGCCGGGACCATACACCCCGGCGAAGAGGTAGTTTCGCAGCCGTTCGCGAAGCACATGGGCTTGCTGCTTTTCACGCTCGATGAGGGCGGAGTCCAGGCTTGCCTCCTGCTGGAACTTGAGGGCCCTCAAGGATGCTTCGCCTCGGGCCTGCATGGTCTTACGGGCCTTTTGGTTAAGGGCGGCCCGGACATCGCCCAGTTGGTTGATGCGTATAACCGACGCGTTGAAGTCCCGCACCTCCTGGCGCACCTGGTGGCTGGCCAGGGCGCTCAGGGGCGCCTGGGCGTCGTGCTGGAAGCCGGTGGCCCAGGAAATCAGGGTGGTGACGGCCACGGCCACCAACACGTAGGGAATCTTGGGGTTGAGCCGCCTTAGGCCCCACATGATGACAAAAGCCCCCACCCCCATGGCCAGGGAAGGCCAGTGGGTGTAGTGCACCGCGCCCAACAGCACCCGCCAAATGGTCTCGTAGTGGTGGGTGGCCTTGTCCACGTACACCCCGAACATCTTGGAAAGCTGGCTGGAGGCGATGATGATGGCCGCAGCGTTGGTGAAGCCGTTGACCACCGGGTGGGAAAGGAAGTTGACCACCACGCCCAGGCGCAGCACCCCCAGCAGAAACTGGAACATGCCCACGATGAGGGCCAGGAGCACCGCGTAGGCGATGAAGGCTTCGCTGCCGGCGGTGGCCAGGGGTTCCAGGGAGGCGGCGGTCATCAGCGAGACCACCGCCACCGGACCGGTGGCCAATTGCATGGAAGAGCCGAACATGGCCGCCAACATGGGGGGCAAGAAGGCGGCGTAGAGCCCGTAGTAGGCCGGCAGGCCGGCCAGCTGGGCGTAGGCCATGGATTGGGGGATCAAGACCAGGGCCACGGTTACGCCGGCGATCAAGTCCACCCGGAACTTGGGCAGGCTGTAGCCCTTGAACCAGGCCAAAAACGGCAACAGGCTGGTCAACATGGCCTTCCCCCTCTTTCCGGCGGGCCGCTCATCAAGGCTCCAGCCCGAACTTCTTTATCTTGCGCCACAGGGACACCCGGTCGATGCCCAAAATTTGCGCCGCCCGGGTTTTGTTCCCCCCGGTCTGTTCCAGCACCTGCTCGATGTATTCGCACTCCCTCTCCTCCAGCGTCGGTTGGCGTTCCCGCTCCTCTGCGGCTCCCAACGCAATCTCCCGCACCTCCTGAGGCAAATCGTCCAGCTCCAGTTGTTGCCCCGTGCCCAGGGTCACCGCCCGCTCGATGAGATTCTCCAACTCGCGAACGTTGCCCGGAAAGGAGTAGTTGTTCAGGGCCCGCATCATCTCCTGCGAGATGCCACTCAAGGACTTGTTCTGCTTCTCAACGTGTTTCTTTAGGAAATGGTCGGCAAGCAAGGGGATGTCATCGGGATGCTCCCTGAGGGGGGGCATCTCCAAGCAGACCACGTTCAGCCGGTAGTAGAGGTCTGAACGGAAGTCGCCGTCATCCACCATCTGCTTCAGTTCCTGGTTGGTGGCGGCGATGATGCGCACGTCCACCTCTATGGGATCGGTGCCGCCCACGCGGGTCACCGTCTTTTCCTGTATCACCCTCAGCAGCTTCACCTGCATGGCCGGCGGGGTGTCGCCTATCTCATCCAAGAACACCGTGCCGCCATCGGCCACCTCGAAAAGCCCCGGCTTGGTTACCGTGGCCCCGGTGAAGGAGCCCTTTTCGTGGCCGAACAGTTCGCTGGCCAATAGTTCCTGGGCAAAGGCGGCGCAGTTGAAGGCCACGAAGCGCCGCTCGGCCCGGGGGCTGGCCTGGTGCAGGGCCCGGGCGAAAAGCTCCTTGCCGGTGCCGGTCTCCCCCTGCAAGAGCACGTTGCAGTCGGTGGGGGCGATGCGGGCCACGGTGCGGATAAGCTCCTGGATGCGGGAGTGCTTGCCCAGGATGCAGTCAACCCCCTCGCGCAAGCGGGCTTCCTCCTTGAGCTGGGCCACCTGCTGCTTGAGCCGGGTCTTTTCCAAGGCGTGGGCCACCTGGGCCCGCACCTCGTCGATCTTGTAGGGCTTGGCGATGTAGTGAAAGGCGCCGCGCTTCATGGCCTCGATGGCCGAATCCACCGAAGCGAAGGCGGTGAGCATGATCACCTCGATGTGGGGGTGATTCTTGCGCACCTGGGCCAGCACCTGCATGCCGTCCACTTTTTCCATGCGCAGGTCGGTGAGCACCAGGTCGAAGTTCTGCCGGGCCAAGAGGTCCAGGGCCTCCTGCCCCCCGGCGGCGGCCACCACGTAATAATCGCCGCCCCGCTCCAGGATGTGGTGCAGGTTCTTGCGGGCCAAGGGGTCGTCTTCCACGATGAGGATGCGCGCCTTCTTGACCATGGCCTAGCCCCTCCTCACCCGCGGGGGCAGGCTTAGGCGGAACAGGGCGCCGCCTTCGGGAAGGCTTTCGGCCTGGATATGGCCTTGGTGGCGCTCCACGATGCCGTAGGTGATGGACAAGCCCAGGCCGGTGCCCCGGCCCACGTCCTTGGTGGTGAAGAAGGGGTCGAATATGCGCGGCAACACCTCGGGGGGAATTCCCTGGCCGTTGTCCTGCACCTCCAGAACCACCTGGCCGCCCTCCTCCCCATGGCCGCGCAGGGTGATGAGCCCTCCATCGGGCATGGCCTGGATGCTGTTCATGATCAGATTGAGCAGGGCCTGGATCATGTGGGCCCGGTCGATTTCCAACACCAATCCCTTGGGCACCTCCACCCGCACCTGAACCGAGGCGGGTATCTCCCCCCGGATCAGTTTGAGAGCCTCTTCCACCACCGTGCGCAGGTCTTCCCGCTTCAGCTCGAACTCCCGCTGGCGTGCAAACTCCAGCAGGCTGCCCACGATGTCCCGGGCCTTGCTCACCTGCTGGTCCACGGCCGCTAAAAGCTCGCGGTGGTAGGGGCTCACCTCCTGGTCCAGTTCCTCCAACAGTATCTGGCAAGAGGTGGAGATGTTGTTCAGGGGGTTGTTGAGTTCGTGAGCCACGCCGCTGGTCAGGGTGCCCAGGGCAGTGAGCTTTTCGGTCTGCACCATCTGCTCGTTGTTGTGCCTGAGCTGGCCCACCATGCGGTTGAAGCCCTGCACCAGGCTGGCGATCTCGTCGTCCTTGCCGCCCTCCCAGGGGATGGTCTGGTATTGCCCCTGGCCTACGACGTCGGTGGCCTCCTCGATAGTTTGCAGGGGCTTGACCAGGCGGGTGATGAGGATATAGACCGCCAGGGCCCCCAAGGCCCCCAACCCCACCAGGAATCCCGCCAGCAGGGGACCGTATTCCCTGAGCAGGCTGCTTACGTCCTGGCGCTCCTGCTGGGCGATGCGCTCGGAAATCTCGAGGAGTTGCTTGCCGGTGTCACGCAGGCGGGCGACGGCTTGCTCCAGGGCCGGGCCATGGGGGATTTGCCGCTCCTTGCCCAGCAGTTGATGCACCCGGGAGAATTGGCGGCCATAGTCCTGGGCCATGCTCTCCAGGTTTTGCCCCACCTCCGCCCCGAAGTTACTGGTGATATGCTCCCGCTCGCTGGCCAACAGTGCCTGGTACTGGGCCAAATAGGCCCGGGCTTGCTCGAAATCTTTTTCGTGGTGGTAGAGGAAGTAGTTTTTTTCGTAGCGCCGCGCCTCCAGGGCGGTATTGAGCATATTGTCGGCCTGGCTGAGAAAAACCAGCTTCTGCTCCATGCGTCCGAAATACTGGTAACTCAGGGCTCCGAACAAGGCCATGCCCAAAAAAGCGGCGGTGAACACCACCACCAGTCTCACCCGAATTTTGCTCATTCCATGTAAAAGACCCATCACGCCTCCATTGGCGGCCACATCCCGGCTCTTGGACCCATCCACCGCGCCAAACGCCGCGAAAAGGGTGGGAAACAAGGCGGCCGTATAGTTTTGGGCACCGGAGGTCATACCCCCGACACATGTAAGTTCCATGCCAAGCCTGCGGCAGTCCCTAATAACTACTGGTGATTAATACTTGTTTGCCTGCTTGGCCCCCGTAGTCACCTAATAAGGTATGGTTGCTATCTGCAACACCACCATCAGGCTTTTGCGTCTTAACAACCTGGTATTTATACTATTAAACTATACGCTCACGCTCAGGCATAATGTTGCAAATTTAAACGCTTTGACCCGGCCGTGGGGAGGGCCCGGCAGGGGCGCCGGAGGCCGAGGGTTGAGGGGCCTGGCAGCGCTTGACCAAAGCCGCGTTCATCGGCGCGGTTTTATTGTCCCAACTCCCTGGATTGCAGCCGAAGGGCATCCTTAATCCTTATGACGGCCGGCCACTCCGGTTTGTTGGCTGCGGCCCCGGGCTTTACAAACACCGCATGGGCCAATGATAATGCGATATCAACCAGTAGCGCGCGACGCAAAAGATGCCTGGCGTGCGGTACGGTTCGCCTTTGAGCCCGCGTCCCTGGGAGCGCGGTCCGCACTTGGGTGGCAGGGGGAAACCATGAATGCTACGGAGATTTGGGTGTGTGTGGTGATCCACGGCCACCCGACCTATTATCTATCAGGCCGCCAGGCGGTGTTGTCAGTGTTGCGGCGTAGCGGATTCGGGGTTTTCGTGGTCACGGACAACCTGCTCAAAACCGGACTGCGCCGGAGCCGCCGCCTGATGACCCATCCCTTGGGCTCGGTGGAGCATCAAGTCAGAGCGCGGCGTTTTTTAGCCAAATTCACCGCCCTGGAGGCCTTCCTGGAGCACACGGAATCCGAGTGGGTCATGCTCATGGACGCCGACGCGGTGTTGGTGCGTGACCTTAACGCCGAAGACGTCCGCCGGGCCTTGGACGGCCGGGGCATGGGCTTGGTGGAGCAGACAACCATCATAAATTCCACCATGAATCGGACCGATTTTCTAAAGCACTACAAGGAGTATTCCCTGGCCTGGCTGGCTCCGGACGCCTATCCGCCATCACTGGAGGATTTTCGCTTTTACAACTCCGGGGTGGTCCTGGCCACGCGCGAGGAAATGAAGCGCTTCCTGGCTTGGGCCCGAGAAATGCTGGCAAACCGGCCAGGCGACCACCGGGTGGGAGAGCACATCATCGCCGACCAGGATTACTTCCAGTACTACACCAACAACCTATGCCCTGGATCCTGCCAGGAACTGCCCTGGTATTGGAACCACTGCGAGCACTGGGACCAGGGCTTCCCCCGGCCCGGGGCCTACGTGGCCCACTTCAGCAATTTCTGCCTCCGGCCCGGCTGGCGGCAACTTTTGCGCATACGCGCCGCCTGGCGCCAGGGAGTGGGCTAGGGGTGGAGCTGTCCATCATCATAGTGACCTACAACTCGGCGGGGGTCATTGGGGCCTGCCTGGACAGCCTGGGGCCATGGGCCCAAAGGGCCCTGGTGGTGGACAACGCCTCCAGCGACCAAACCGCCGACCTGGTGCGCAGCCGCGGCGTGAAGCTCCTGGCCATGCCCGTCAATGTGGGCTTTGCCCGGGCGGTTAACCAGGGGGCGAGGGCAGCCCAGGGCGAGTATTTGTGCCTGCTCAACCCAGACTGTATGGCCACGCCGGAGCTTTTTTCCCTGGGCCTGGCCGCCTTGCGCGCCGGTGACAAGGTGATGGCCGCCCCGGCCCTGGAGGACCACGGCCAGGTCATTCCCGGCCGCCAGCCCGGCTACAGCCGCCTGAAGCTGACCCACGACCTGATGGCGCTGGGCTGGCCATGGCCCCAGTGGCTGGCCGGCCTCAGCCGGCGGCCCGGGTATCACGACCGCTCCTGGCACTGGGCCCACGGGGCCTGCCTGTTCATCAGGCGCGAGTTGTTCCTGAGCCTGGGCGGCCTGCCCAACGAATACTTCATGTACATGGAAGACGTGGAACTGGGTCTGCGCCTGCACCAGGCCGAGGGCCAAGTGGTGGAGTTGCCCTACACCCTGCCCCATCTCACCGCCCAGGGAGCCAAGGTGAGCACCGCCCGCCGCCGTTGGCTGTTGGCCCGGGGCCGCCTTAAATACGCGGCCAAGCATCACGGCTACTTTTTCGCGGTGGGCCTGGGGCTCCTCACCCTGCCCGGCGTGTGGGCCAAGGGAGTGCTCAAGTGATCTATTATTTCCTGCCCACCGAGGGCATCGCCGGGGGGGTCAAGGTGGGCTTCCAGTTCATGGAGATGCTCATCAGCTTGGGGGTGCGGGGAGTGGTGGCCATCCCGGGGGGCCGGGCGCCCCAGTGGTTTGCCTGCTCGGTGCCGGTGATGGACCAGGAGCGGGCCTTGAGGGAAATCACACCCCAGGATTGGGCGGTCATTACCTGGCCGCCGGACCTGGAATTCTTGGCGGACACCGGGGCCCGGCTGGCCGGCCATGTGCAGGGCGTCACCAACATGGAAAAGGTGTTCGCCCACCCCCGGATCAGCCTGCTGACCTGCTGGGAAAGCGCGGACCGCCTGGCCCGGGAAGAGTATGGGCGGCAAACCGTGCGGGTGGGCATCAGCATCTCCGCAGCGTTCTTCGCCCAAGGCGAACTCAAGTTGGACAATGAAGCCGCCTACATGCCCCGCCGGGGGCTGGGCATAGCCACCAAGACGGCCCGCTCCCTGCCCATGCTAAATTGGCGTCCCCTGGACGGCCTGGACGAGCCCCAAATATGCCGCTTTTTGCAAAAAACCGGGGTTTACCTGGCCACATCGCTGGGCGAGGACTTCGGCCTGCCCTCCCTGGAGGCCATGGCCGCCGGCTGCCTGGTGGCCTCGGTGCCGGTGAAGGGGGGCATGGAATATTTGCGCGACGGGTACAACTGCCTGGTGGATGAACCGGAAAATCTCCTGGAGCGGCTGGGCCGCCTGATGCATCCCAGTCAGGCCGGGCAGCGCGAGCTTATGCGCCTGCGGGCCCGGGCCACCGCCTTTAGCTACCACCCCTACGCCCAGAAACGGCGGCTGGCCCATTTATTGGAGGGCCCCCTCAGGGAGTGGAGGGATTGAGCCTCCCCGCCCGCGCCTGGTGGGCCCTGGTGCCGCCGCTGTTTCTGCTGGCCGCCGGGGCCATGGTCCTCTTGGCGCCTCCATATGAAAACCCCGACGAGTTGCGCCACTTCAGCAATGCGGTGTATTGGGCGGCCAAGCTTAAACGCGACCACGTCCTGGCCCACCATGCCCGGCTCGCCGCCCATCAGGAAAAATTCCAGACGCCGCTGTACTACCTGAGCTTGGCTCCGGCGGTTTGGCTCGCCGGCTATGAAGGCCCCCTGCGCTTCCCGCCCATCGACCCCGCGTTCCGTTGCGCCCCCGCACCGCCGGGCCAAACTATTCACCGGCGCTACCTGCCGCTGCAAGGCCCTCAGCAAGAGGCCGGCGCCCGCGCCATGTACGCCATGCGCTTGACCTCCCTGCTCTGGGGGCTGTTCGCGGTGCTTTTGGGCCAAGCCCTGTTCTGGAAACTCAGCCGGAGAAACCGGCCCTTGACCCTGGCCGCCACCAGCCTGTGGGCCCTGAACCCTCGCTGGCTGGAGACTTGCGCCTCGGTGAGCAACGACGTGGCCGCCACCGCCCTGGCCGCCTTGGCCCTATGGGTGTTGGCCCGCACCCTGCGGCAGGCCCGGCCGCCCACCTTGGCCACCGCCGCCTTGCTGGGAGCCCTGTGCGCCCTGGCCGCCTATGCCAAGATGAACGCGGCGGGCCTGGCCGGAGTGGCCGCCGTGGCAGTCTTCCTGGGCGCCCGGTTCGGCGGAGCCCCCTGGCGCCGCTGCCTGGGCCTGGCCCTAATGCTGGTGGCCACCACCCTGGCCCTGCTGTCGCCCTGGCTGCTGCGCAACTACTTGATGTTCGGCGACGCCCTGCTTCTGGACCGGGCCCTGTGGGAACCCTACGTAGCCACCCGCGCCACCACCATGCATCCCTGGGATTTCTTCCGGGAAGAATTTCAGGGATTCCGCTGGAGCTATTACGCGGTGTTTGGCCAGTTCGCCCTTCTCATGCACCCGGCGGCCTACCGCGTCTTGGATGCCTTCTTGTTGTTCGGCGGAGCGCTGGGTCTGTTATTCTGGGCGCGGGTGGTTTTGGCCGCCCCGGATTGGCGGGAGCGCTTGGTGCAGTCGTTGGCTCCGGCCTGGCTGCTGTTGGCCTTTGCCGCCTTTCTAACCTACAATAGCGGGGTATACGCATTGCAGGGGCGCCTTATCTTCCCCGCCGCCTGGGCCATAGCCTACTTGCAGGCAGGCGGCCTGTTGCAGTTGGCCCCCAAGCGCTGGCAAGGCAGGGCTGCTTGCCTGCTGCTGGTAATCATGCTGGCCTGGGATTACTACGTACTGAGGCACGTTTTATGGCAAGCCTTCCGATACCTGCCTATCTGAGGCTTGGCCGCCATCAACCAAATGCGATGTTGGGGGCGTTCCCTCCCACCCCCACCATGAGGCCAGGTGCCGCTCATGGCTAAGGTGCTGTTGGTAAATCCGCGGCAAGGCTCCCGGGGATGGGGATCGGGCCGCGATCCCCTGGACCTGGACGACCTGCTGCCCCACCACGGCCTGGCCCAGTTGGGGGCGGTGCTCCAACAAGAAGGCCATGAGGTAAGCCTCATGGACCTGCGCCTCTTGTCCGGCTGGGAGCAGGTGGGCCGGCAGATGGCCCGGGCCGCGCCCCAGGTGGTGTGCGTCACCGCCCGCACCCAGGAGGCCGCCGGGGCGGCCCGCTGCCTGGAGTTGGCCAAGGAGGCCGCGCCCCAGGCCCTGCGCCTGGCCGGGGGCATCCACTTCACCATGCGGCCCCGAGAGGCCCTGGAGGCCGGGGCCCAGCGGGTGTTGCAAGGCGAGGGCGAGGTGAGCCTGCCGGCGATCATCGCCGACCCGGACTCGTTCCCGGCCATAAGCTGGGGGCAGCCGCCGGACCTAGACGCCCTGCCCTTTGCCCTGCGGGAGCTTTTGCCCGGCTACCGCCGCCGCCTGCTCTACCCCATATGGAGCCTGCCCACTCCCATCGTGGATATGCTCACCGGCCGGGGCTGTCCATGGAATTGCCGTTTTTGCTGCGGCCCCGGCGAAAAAAACCTCTACACCCAGCCCGCGCCCAATGACCCCCAAAAACGCATCCC
Source organism: Pseudomonadota bacterium (assembly GCA_018819925.1). Lineage (GTDB taxonomy): Bacteria > Desulfobacterota > Desulfarculia > Desulfarculales > Desulfarculaceae > Desulfoferula. The sequence continues at coordinate 60,648 of JAHJPG010000034.1, read as the reverse complement.
CTACCTGCGCCGCCGTTCGGTGAGCCATGTCATGGCCGAGTTGGAGGAGTTGTGGAAACGCTACCGCTTCCGGGGCGTAATTTTCCACGACGACCAGTTCCTCATGGACCCGGCGTGGGTGAGCGAGTTTTGCCAGGCCATGCACCAGGCGGGCTATCCCCGCCGGGGAGTGGGCTGGTGGGCCGCCTGCCGGGCGGACATGATCTGCCGCCACCCGCAGATCATCGGTGACATGCGCAACGCCGGGCTCAAGGTCATAAGCATCGGTTTCGAATCCTTCAGCGACCCTCTGCTCAAGTGGCTGCGCAAGGGCACCACCAGCGAGATCAACCGCCGGGCGGCGGCCGTCTGCCAAGACCTGGGCCTGGAGATCTACGCCAACCTGATTCTGGGCGTGCCCCGGGAAGACGGCGTATGGCGCCGCGAGGACGATATGGCCGGGCTACGGGCCATCCAGGAGATTCGCCCCGCCTATTTTTCCCCCTCCTTCCTGAGCCCCATCCCGGGTTCGCGGTTGTATGATTGGGCCATGGACAAAGGCCTTATGTTGAGCCCGGACCACGCCCAGGCGGGGAGCCGCCGGCCGGGACGGGTAATCATGGCCGGAGTGGACTATGAGGAACTGGAGCGCCTGTTGGCTCCGGTGATGGCCCGCTACCAAAAATTTTGGCGGCCCCGCCTGCGCCACTGCGCCTATCGCCTGCGCTCCTGGCGTCTGGCCCGGGCCGAGAGGGCCGGCCCATGACCTCCAACTTGCTCACCGTGATAATCCCCTCCCGGGGCATGCTGCCCCTGCTGGAGCAGTGCCTGGCCGCCCTGGGCCGTTCCCTGGAGGCGGCCGGAGCGCGGGAGCAAAGCACGGTGGCGGTGGTGGACAACGCCAGCCGCCCTCCCCTGCCCCCCCAGCGCATCGCCGCCGCCGGGGCCGAGCTGATCAGGTTGGACGCCCACCATTCCTTTGCCCGGGCCAACAACCTGGCCGCCCTGCGCTGGCCCGCCGAGCATTACATGCTGCTCAACAACGACGTGTTGCTGCAACCGGAAACCATCGCCGAGATGCTGGCCCTGCTGCGGCGCATCCCCCAGGCGGGCGTTTGCGGGGCCAGGATGGTCTTTCCCGACGGCAGCCTGCAACACGCCGGCGTGGTGTTCGGCCCAGGCGAGCAGGGGCCCTACCATTTGCTGCGCACCAAGCCCAGCCACCTGATGCCCCGCCTGGAGCGGGAGTTTCAGGCGGTGACCGGGGCCTGCATGCTCATCAGGGGCGAGTTGTGGCGGGAGTTGGGCGGGTTGGACGAGGATTACCCCTTCGGCCTGGAAGACATAGACTTTTGCCTGCGGGCCCGGCAGGGTGGCTGGCGGGTTTTCTGCTGTCAGGGCAGCGAGTCGCTGCACTTCGAGTCCCTGACCCCGGGGCGCAGCCAATTGGACCGCCCCAGCCGCAAACTGTTCATGTCCCGCTGGCAGGGACGCTACACCCTGGACGGATGAGTTATGCCTAGCGCCAAGATCACCGGCATCGTGCATACCCGCGACTCGGCGGCCACCCTGGAGGCGGCCCTGGCCAGCCTGGCCTGGGTGGACGAGTTGATGGTGGTGGACATGGAAAGCTCCGACCATAGCGTGGAGATCGCCCGCCGTCACGGCGCGGTGGTTCACCAGGTGGAGCTTGTTCCGCGCATCGACGGGGTGCGCAACCGCTTCGTGGCCAAGGCCTCGGGAGACTGGGTGCTGGTGCTGGACTCGGACGAGTATCTCTCCGACGACGCGCCGGAGCTGGTGCGCGGCCTCATCGCCAAGCAGGGGCAAAGCTTTGACGCCTTCGCCCTGCCCCGCTACAACTACCTGGGCGAGCAGGTGATGCTGGGCGGGGGGCGGCATCCCGACTACCAGATACGCCTGTTCAAGCGGGGAGCGGTGCTTTGGCCCGACGCCCACCACACCCCTCCGGTGGTGACCACCGGGCCGGGCCGCCTGTGGGAAGCGCCCCCCGGCCAGGGCCCCCACATCCACCACCGCAACTACCGGGACATCAGGGAACTGATTTCCCGGCAGCTGGACTACGCCCTCACCGACCTCTACCCCGGCGACCCCGCCTCCTTTGACTTCGCCGCCTATCTGGCCCGGGCCCAGCAGCAGATGGCCATGCGCTCCGAGCCCGAGACCGATGGCGACCTCTCCCAAGCCATGGCTCTGGTCATGGCCTGGGACGCGGTTATGCGCGGCCTGATCCATTGGGACTCCCTGGAGCCCCGCCCGCCGCTGAACATGCTGGAGGCCTTTCCCCGGGCGGCCGGCCAGGTTCCCCGCTGGGAAATAAGGCTGCGCCGCTTCCTGGGGCGTCACCTGGCCCTGAGGCACCTGCTCAAGGCGGTGCAACGGCGTCTGGCCGCCTTGCTGCCCAAGCGGGGCTGATCGGATCCGGTTTTACCGGGGAACGCTGAAAAGCTCGCGATACTGGGGGCAACCGGCCAGCAGGGAATCATGATCTCCCTGGGCAGTGAGGCGGCCCCGCTCCAGAAGCAGTATGCGGTCCGCCCGGCGCACCGTTTCCAGGCGGTGGGCGATGACGATGACCGTGAGCCGCGAGGCCAAGTCCCGGATGGTCTGGGCGATAATCAGCTCCGAGGTTTTGTCCAGGGCGCTGGTGGGCTCGTCCAAGATTAGCACCCGGGCGTTTATAACCAAGGCGTGGGCGATGGCCAGACGCTGCTTCTGACCTTGGGAAAGGCGCGAGCCCCGCTCCCCCACCACGGTGTCCAGGCCTTGGTCCAAGCGGCTGACAAACTCCCAACTCCCGCTGTCCTTGAGGGCCTGTTCCAGGGCGGCGTCGTCCAGGGGGGGCTCCACCCCGAAGTTCAGATTCTCGCGGATGGTGTCGTTGAAAAAGAAGGGCTCCTGGTCCACGAAGGCCATGCCCTTGCGCAGGGCAGCCAAGCCATAGCTTTCCAGGGGGTGTCCGTCAAAGTGAATCTCCCCCTGGGTGGGCAGGTGGTAGGCGGCCAACAGGCTCACCAGGGTGGTCTTGCCCGCCCCGGAGCGGCCCACCACCGCGGTAAGCGACCGGGCCGGGATGGCGCAGTCGATCTGCTCCAAGGCGTAGCCGCCTCCCGGGGAGCCGGGGTAGCTGAACCAGACGTCTCTCAGCTCGATGCCCTTTAGCGGGGCGGGCTCCTCGCGCTGGCCGCCGCCGGGCTCCCGCCGGGCGGTGGCCTCATCCACCAATTCGCTCACCCGGCGCAGGCTGGCCCGGCAGGCGTTGCGAAAGGACCACAGGGAGATGAGCTGGTTCACCTGGGGAGCCATGCGAACCAGCACGAACAAAAACACCCCCAGCACGGCCAGGTCCATCTTGGCGGCCTCCACCGCCAAGAGGATCACCAGCAGCCCAGCCATGGCCATGAGCGGATGCATGGCGATCTCCACCATCAGGCGCAGCCGCTCCAGGTTGAACATGCCCGCGAAGATGCGCTCCACCGTGACCGAGAGCATCTGAGCGGCCCGATCCTCCTGGTTGCGCATCTTGATGCGCAGGATGCCGCCCAGCACCTCCGAGGCCTGGTCGCCCAAGCGCAGGTTCTGTTCGCTCACCGCCGTGGCCAAGGAAGCCGAGCGTCTTCCCTGCCAGCGCAGCACCAGGGCCACCGAGGCCAGGATGGGGGCGGTGCATAGGGTGAGCAGAGGCGAGAGCAAAAGCAGCACCAAAATGTAAACCACGATCAAGGCCAGGGAGGTGACGATGCCGATCTGGGCCGCCGCCGCCTCGCCGGCACGCTCGGCCTCCAGGGTTAGGCTGGACTGCAACTCTCCGCTGCGGCGGGCCAAGAGATAGCCCAGGTCGGCGTGCACCAGCGCATCAACCACCCTGCTCCGCAAGCGGCGGGTGATGGACAGGCGCAAGTGGACCAGGCGCACGTCGCGCACGTAGTTGATGGCGTAGCGCAGGCAGATCACCGCCAGGGCTATCAGCAGCAGCCCGGCCAACTCCCAGCCCTTGCCCCAAGCCCCCAGCCATCCCAGGGATTCTTGCATGGCCCGGGCCAAGGGACCGCCTCCGGGCAGTCCGCCGGTGCGAACATAGGCCAGCACGGGCAGCAGCATGCCCAGACCCACGCCCTCGAACAAGGCCAGGAGCAGGGTGAGCGAGAGCAGCCAAGCGACGACTCTCCGGGATACCCCCAGGCTGGCGATACTTGTTTTTGGCGCGGCCGGCGGCGGTGGTTCATGGCTGGTCATTGGGTCTTGGAACTCCAGGCGATGCTTGGCGTTAATGTGCGCTAGAGGTTGAAAACCATGTGCTAAAATATGATATTGGCATTAAGCTCCGTTGGCTATGAATAACTTTACCCCAAGCGAACCAGCCAGCGTAGCGCCGGAAGCCGGGTAATCACCTCCTCCTCGCGGGCAAAGATGACAAGTTTGCAGGCAAGCCACGGCAGACCCGTTGGGGAGGTGTGGATAATCCTGGTCAATTACAACGGGCTGCCCCATATATTGGATTGCCTGACCTCCCTGAAAAACCAAACCTACCATGAGCGGGAGATCGTGGTGGTGGACAACGCCTCGCATGATGACTCCCTCCGCGTCATCCAACGGCGTTTCCCTTGGGTGAGGCTCTTGTCCTCGCCAATCAACGGCGGCTTCGCCCAGGGAGCCAACCTGGGGCTCAATCTGGCATTGGAACAAGGCGCCCAGGCGGCCTGGTTGCTCAACCCCGACGCCACGGCCCATCCCCATGCCCTGGCCGCCCTGGTTCGGGCAATGGAGAGCGATCCCAGGGTGGGCGCGGTGGGTTCTTTGTTGCGCTGGGCCGGACAGGATCGGGTGCAGGCCTGGGGCGGGGGCAAAGTTAATCTGATAACCGGCCGATCCCGCCACCACACCAAACCCACGCCCCAGGGAGCGCCGGACTACCTTTGCGGAGCCAGCCTGCTCCTGCGTTGCCAAGCATTGAGGCAAGTGGGCCTGTTGGACTCTGACTTCCCTCTTTACTGGGAGGACGCCGATCTGTGCTGGCGGCTGCGCCGGGAGGGCTGGCGGCTGGCCGTGGCCCAGGACTCGCTGGTGGAGCACCGGCCCAGCAGCGGCCTGGCCGGCGATGAGCGGGCCTGGCACCGCCTCTACACCGGCGGCTCGGTGCGCTTTTTTCGCAAGCACGCTCCCCTGCCCTGGTTGGCGGTGGCCCTGAGCGCCGGGGGCCGGCTGGCCCGGCGGGCGGCGCAGGGGCGCTGGAGCGCGGTTTCCGGCATCTGGCAAGGAATCTTTTCGCCCGGCTGGGGGCGCTTGCCTTAGTAATGCCTATTGAAGGAGCGTATGGATGAAATTACTCCTTTGGCATTGGGGGCGCAGAGGCGGGGGCCCCATGTACACTTACGAAATGGCCCGGGCCCTGGCCAAGCTGCCCGGGATGGAGGTGCACCTGTCCCTGTCGCGTCAGTCGGAGCTTTGGCCGTCCTCGCGGGATATTGGCCTGCCTTGCTGGCCGGTGGACACCTATTCCGGGGCGTTCAGCGCCCTGGGGGCCAGCCTGTTGCTGCCCAGCCTGCGCGGCTCCTTCGCGGCCTACCTGCGGCGCGAGCGCTTCGGCTGGGTCTGTTGCACCATGACCCACCTGTGGAACACCTTCATGCTGCGGAAGGTGCGCGAAAGCGGCTCCCGCTACCTTCTGGTGCTGCACGACGCCCTGCTGCACCCCGGCGAGCGCAACCCTCTGCGCGCAAGGCTGCTGAAAAACGAGGCCCGCCGGGCCGACGCGGTGGTAACCCTCAGCGACCACGTGCGGCGCCAAGCGGTGGAGGCCTTTGGCCTGGAGCCCGGCCACATCCGGGTGATACCTCATGGCCCCTTTTTCTACGGCGCGCCCAAGGCCGCGCCCCGCACCCTGCCCCAAGGGCGGCCCTTCCGCCTGTTGTTTTTTGGCCGCATCCTGCCCTACAAAGGCTTGGGGTTGCTGGTGGAGGCGATGCGCCTTTTGCGGGAAGACTTCCCGGACCTGGAGCTGATAGTGGCCGGCCAGGGCAGGTTGGGGCCCAACCAAGAAGCCCTGCGGCAGTTGGGGGCCAAGGTTATCAACCGCTGGCTGGAGGCGGGGGAGGTTTCCCGGCTAATCGAAAAAGGCGACCTCCTGGTGGCCCCCTACACCTCGGCCAGCCAATCCGGGGTGCTGCCCCTGGCCTATGCCCACGGCCTGCCGGTGGTGGCCACCCGGGTAGGCGGGCTGCAAGAACAGGTGATACCCGGCAAGACCGGCCTCTTGTCCGGCCCGCCCGACCCAATGTCCCTGGCCCGGGCCGTGGCCAAGATCATGACCGACCCCGTGCTCTATGCCCGCCTCTCGGCTGGGACCCGGGACTACGTGGCCAACAGCGTGGCCTGGCCCAGCCTGGCCCGGCAGTTGGTGGCGGCCATGGACCAGGCTCCCTGCCGCTAGCCCGCATAATTCATCAAGGTTGGGCGTCCGGCTGCGCCAGCCACCGGCATACCGTGTTGTCGGCTGCGCTCGGGCCTCGACGTAGCTCTCAAGCGAAGTGATGTCCGCCCGTGCCCGGGTAAGCCCGCTTGATGCTGACCCCCGCCTTTTTCGCCGCCGGATGTCCGCCCGTGCCCGGGTAAGCCCGGCTAAGGTGCATCCCAGGGGGAACCGGAGCGGCCAGCAGTTCCCGCCCCAGCATGACGCCGGATCCAAAAACCAGTATTTCGCGCGAGGCTCGCATAGGGGCGTTCCGCAGCCAAATCAAAGGCGAACCGGCTAAAATGCCAACCAAGTCAAGCGCCTATATGACACAACATGTTGTAACTTGACCCCTGACCAACCACCATATATAGTACCAAAATGGTACCTGTACCCCCACCACCGACTTGGCGGCTCAAAGAGCCCACTCCCAGCGCGGCCCGTGCGCTGGCCCAGGCCCTGGACCTGCCGCCCTTGGCCGCCCAGATTCTTTGCCACCGGGGCCTGCACGATCCGGCCGCGGCCCGGCGCTTTCTGTGCCCCGGCCTGGAGCAACTCCTCCCACCCGAGGAAATGCTGGGTCTGCCCCAGGCCCTGGAGGTGCTTACCCCGGCGGTGCGCTCCGGAGCGGTCATAGGGGTGGCCGGCGACTACGACGCCGACGGGGTGACCGCCACCGCTCTGCTGGTGGAATTTTTCCGGGCCTGCGGTGCGCCGGTGGTGTGGGATTTGCCCCACCGGGTCAACGACGGCTATGGCTTCAAGCCTCCCAGGGCCCAGCGCCTGGCACGGGCCGGCGCCCAGGTCATCGTGACCGCCGATTGCGGCATCAGCGATCACGAAGGCGTAAGGGAAGCCACCCGCCTGGGCCTGCCGGTGGTGGTCACCGACCATCACCTCCTGCCCCCCGGCCCCCTGGTCCCCGCCGCGGCGGTGGTGAACCCCAAACAGGAAGCCTGTGGCCTGTCCGCCCATCTGGCCGGGGTGGGGGTGGCCTTTTATCTGGCGGCGGGACTGCGGGCCGCCCTGCGCGAGACCGGCTGGTTCGAGGACCGGCCCGAGCCCAACCTGCGCCACAGCCTGGATCTGGTGGCCCTGGGCACCTGCGCCGACGTGGTGCCCCTGGTGGAAGCCAACCGGGTGCTGGTGGCCGAGGGGCTCAAGGTTCTTAGCGAGGGACGGCGTCCCGGCCTGGCCGCCTTGGCCAAGGTGGCCGGGCGTAGCGGCGCCATGGACACCATGGACCTGGGTTTCTACCTGGCCCCGCGCATCAACGCCGCCGGACGGCTGGATCACCCTGATCGCGCATTAAATCTTTTGCTTTCACCTGATAGCGGCGAGGCCACGCGCCAGGCCCAGGACCTGGATCGGCTCAACGGAGAGCGGCGCCAGGTGGAGGCGGCCATATTCGAGCAAGCGCTTGAGCATATCGGGGGCGACGCGGCCCTGCAAGAAGCGGCCTGCCTGGTCCTGGGCGGCGAGGGCTGGCACCAGGGCGTACTGGGCATCGTGGCTGGGCGGCTCTTGGAGCGCACCGGAAGGCCGGCCATGGTTTTTTCCGTGCAAAACGGCACGGCGGTGGGGTCGGGCCGCTCACGGGGCGGCTTCCACCTCCAACGGGCCCTGGCCGCCCACGCCCATCTTTTGACCCATTACGGCGGCCATGCCTTGGCCGCCGGGGCCACCATGCCCAGCGATCACCTGGCAGAGCTGGCCCGGGGCCTGTCCCAGGAGGCGGGCCGACTGTTGCCGGACCAGGAAGGCCCGGCTCTGGATATCGATGCCCAGGTGAGCCTGGCCGAGTTGGGGCCCGAGATGCTTGCGCCCCTTAGCCGCCTGGCCCCCTACGGCCAGGCCAACCCCGAGCCCATTCTCTGCGCCCAAAGCCTTCAGGTGGCTTCGGCCAAGATCGTGGGGGAAAAGCATTTGAAGCTGGAGCTTGTGCAGGACGGAGCCCGCCTGCCGGCCATTGCCTTCAACTGCCAGGAGCCCTGGATCGAGGCGGGAGCAAGTCTGTCGGCGGCCTTCATCCCCCGCATCTCCAGCTTCAGGGGCCGCCACATCGAGCTAGTGATAGAGGATTTGCGCCCCGGTTCCTAGCCCCACCACTAAAGCACTCACTCTAGCAGTGGCGCTTTTTTGTAACGTCCCTTCCACTAAAGCAATTACCATAGCAATGGCGCTTTTTTTGTGAGTTCCCTTCCTGGCCGGCGGCCGGGGCGGGGCCTACCCTTGGGGCCATGAAAACGAGCCCAGCGGGATTAATAGAGGTTCAGATTGGCCCGGCCCGGGTTTGGCCGCGGGCCTTGGAGCCCTGGCAGTGGGCTCACCGGCGGGAAGCATCCTCCGGCCCGGCTCGTCTGTGCCTGGAGCTGCTGGGGCTGGGGCCGGTGGACTGGCATGGCGTGGCCGACGCCACCGGAAATTCGCCGCCGCCCGATCCTGCCAATCTGGCCGCCCTGCCCGTTGCCTCCCTGGAGCCACTGCTCATGGCCTTGCAGTCCCCCTGGCTTACCCCGGAAGAGGAAGCGGAACTGGAGCTTTTGGCTCGCCACCTGGAGTATCGGGCCGACTATCCCGGGGTGGACTGCGCCGCCTGCGCTCAACAGCAACAGGCGGGCGAGGTGGCCTTGGATTGCGCGGCCTGCCCCCTGCCCCCCTTGCCCGCGGCCGGTCTTGAGGCCCTGCGCCTGTTGGGCCTGCTGCGCCAAGCCCCGCCCGGGGCCGAAGCCCTGCTGCCCGCCTTGGCCGCCGAGGCCACCCCCCGGGAGCTGCGCTTGCTGTTCATGCGCTGGGGCCTCATCGCCAGCCGCCTGGGCCGCCCTTCTGGCCCGTTAATCAATAAAATGCTAAAATAAAAAAATTTAATTTGGAGGTGAACATGGCTCTACGTTCCATGCCCGAAAATTCCAGCGATCAAGATGTCAAACAGCTGTTGAGCCAAGCCAAGCGCATCGCCGTGGTGGGCCTTTCGGATAAAACCTACCGCGACAGCCACCGGGTGGCCGAGTACCTGCAAGAGCAAGGTTATGAGATCATTCCCGTCAACCCTGGGGTCGCCGAGGTGTTGGGGCGAAAGGCCTACCCCGATCTGGCCTCTGTGCCCGGCCCGGTGGACGTGGTGGACGTTTTCCGCCACAGCGATGCGGTGCCCGAGATAGCCCAGGCCGCTGTGAAAATCAAAGCCAAGGCACTGTGGATGCAGATCGGCGTCCAAAACCAGGAAGCCGCCGACTTGGCCCGTAATAATGGCATGCTGGTGGTGCAGAACGCCTGCATCAAAGTAGAGCACCACCGGTTGATGTCTTGAGCGCCGCCCCACCCAAGGGCCTGAACGAAATCCAGGCGGCCCTGGCCGATTATCACGCCAGCCTGGAGGAGCCCTACAAGGTCACCCCGGCGGGGATGTGGGCCTGTTCGCGTAGCGAAGAGGTGTACGATCTGCTGAAACAGTTGGACCTGAACCCCTATGGCCACCTGGCCGACCTGGGCAGCGGGGACGGCCGGGTGGTGTTTTTGGCGTCGCTGTTTTTGCCGGCCACGGGCATCGAGGCCGACCCCGGCCTGGTTCAAGCCAGCCGGGCCATGGCCCAGCGGCTGGGCCTGACGCGGGCCGACTTCCTGTGCTCGGACTGCCGCCAGGAGGACCTCAGCCCTTATGACCTGCTCTTCATCTACCCGGACAAACCGCTGGATTGGCTGGTCAAGTTGCTGCCGGCCCAATGGCGGGGCAGTCTGTTGGTCTATGGGCCCTATTTTCAGCCCCAGGGATTGACCCACCTGAAGACCCTCTACGCCGGCCAGACCATGTGCACCTTGTGGCAGCGTTGAAATCCCGCCTGGATTTTATTCGATATTCTCCGCAATTTGTTGAACTTGGCCAGAGCCTGGGATATACTCAAAAGCCGACGTATGTGCCCCCCAAGGTTTCCTATCTAAAAGCCGAGCAGCACAAGTATGCGATATTACGGCAAAGAAGGCGCCCAGTGTCAACTCCCCCTAGAGGCGGAGTGTCACGGTATGGAGCGTTGCCGCAATGCCGCCCGGGCGGTGCTATTCGGGCGGGTGCCCCGGGGGGTGGTGCTCTGGCTGGGGGTGGGCCTTTTGTTGACCGCCCTGACCATGGGCTTCGTGGGCCTCTCCTCCCTGACCGACGGCAGCCGCCACTACGTGCGCGACCAGGGTAGCGCCATCCTCATCCGCCGTTAGGCACTACTATTATTAAAGCAAAACCGGAGGCATGCGCCTCCGGTTATTTTTTTGGGGAGCGGCCTAACGGCTAGCCGGCCTCCGGCCCTCCCAGGGCCGCCGGGCCTTTGGCAAAGGCGGCGATGTCCTCGGCGTACTTTTCGGCCAAGTCCGCGAAAAACTCCGGCAGCCGCTGGCCCAGGTCGCCCAGCAGGGGCAGCATGATCTGGCGGATCTGGGGATGGGCCGCCTTGGAGCTGCGCAGGCCCAGCACGTGGCGCCACTCGCGCAGGTTGGCGGTCATCACGATCTCGGTCTTGAGGCTGTTGGGCAGCACGGCCCGGGCCTCCTGGGGCTTGGCCCCACCGGCCAGCAGCTCCAGATAAGCCTCCTCGGCCTGGGCCATGGCCGTCTGCCAGCGGCGGTAGGGTTCACTCTCCTCGGGCCAGAACATGGGTTTTATCACCGTGATCTGGTTGCCGAAGCGCTCTTGGGCGTAGTTGGCGTAGCGGGTGGACTCCTGGCTGAAGGCGGCCAGGCGGTGGCGCACCAACTCGTGGGTCACCCCCCGGTCGCAGACAAAGCGCACCGTGAGGTTGGCGTGCTCGATGACGCTGTGGTGGCCCGAGGCCACTATGCGCCTCACGAACTCCGGGGCCGAGTCGCTGCTGATGAGATGCTCGGACTTGTAGCAGGTGCGCCCCGCCGTTTCCACCAGGGCCAGCACCTGGTCCCGGCCGGGCAGGAACAAAATCTCATAATACGGAGCGATGACCTTCACGAATGCGCTTCCCCGCCGCCCTTGCAAGCCCGGATATTTCATGAAGGTTGGGCGGCAATGAGCAGCGAATTGGTATTTACGCGTTCCTTATGAAAAAAGCGTTAGCCTTAGCGGGCACGGTTTGTACCCGGACCCGGCACAGCCAGCCACCGGCAGACAAGGCGTCCGGCAAGTGAGGGCCGCGGGCGTAGCCAGGGTTACGTCGAGGCCCGGGCGCGGCCGGCAAACGGTATGCCGGTGGCCGGCGCGGTCCGGACGCACGGCCCTCGTGAAATATCCGGGCTAAGAAGCCTCCCGCTTGGCCAGGTAGCTCTTGGTCTGGGGCGAGCCAACCTTGATGAGCACCTGCTTGGCCAGGGGCCACAGGGGGCCCACCGCGATGTCGGCCTGTTGCACGAACACTCCTTGCAGCCGGGGATAGCCCTTGAGGGCGGCGGCCAGCTGATCGATGAGTTGATCCCGCATGCCCTGGGCCTGGGGCGAAAGAGCCACCGGCTTGGCCGGAGCCGCCGGGGCCTTGGCCACCGGGGCCGGCGGCGCGGCCTTCTTCTGGCCCGGGAAGCCCTCCTCCGGGTCGGGCATGGTGGGCCGGGTCAGGGTGGGAATCTCCACCTTGGTTTCCACCGGAGCCGCCAGAGCCACGGCCTTGGGGGCCACCGGGGACAGGGCGCTCATTACCAACCCCAAGGTTTGGTTCACCACTTCGCCCTGGGCTTGGGCCCGCTCCACGGCGGGATCGTCAAACAGCTTTTGGGCCTGCTCCTGGGTCAGCTTTTGGCCGGCGGGAAGGGCCTTGGCGTTGGCCAGGCCCAGGTAGCCGGCCCGCAGGGCGTTGACTTGGTCGGCCCGCAAATCCGCGGTCACCAGGCCGTCGCGCAAAACCTTGGCCTCGGCCGGGGTGTAGGGCAAGGGGGCCAGCAGCCCCACCAGACCCTGGGCCGCCCGCAGGCGGGCTTCGGGGTCCGTCGAGGCCTCGATTACCTGGCGGGCCCGGGCCAGACGCACGTAAGAATTAAGGTAGAGCCAGTTGGGGTCCCGGCTGATGGCCAGGGAAAGCTCCCGCAGGGCCTTCATGCCCTGGGCTTTGCCTATCTTCACTCCGTCTTCGGAGCTGATTCCCCCCATGTTGGCCATGATCTCGCGCTGGCTGACCGCGCCCAACTCGACCGTCACCCGGTAGCCCCGGCTAATAATCGGCTTCTTGGCGCCCTTTTCCCCCCAGGCCACCTCGGCGCCCAGGGTGGCGCCCACCCTGGTGCTTGGCAACAGATAGGCCCCGGTGTCAACCTCGCCCTTGGTGGCCACGGCCACCACGCCAAACACCGGCAGGATCAGGCCGTCGAGGATGTAGGCCCCCGCGGACCAGGGATTGTTGCCCAACACGCTGAGAGTGAACTCGCCGATGGTCACCGTGAGCTGGTCGTTGATGCCCGCCGCCGCCGGCTGATCCGGGGCGGGCAGGGCCGCGAAAAGCCCGCTGGCCAGGAGCCCCTGGCGCAACTGGCCGGTTATGCCCGGAGCGAAGATGTGTATGTTGGGATCGGCCACCCCGGGGTCCTCGGTGGGCCAGGAGCGTTTGTCGATCACCGGTGGCATCACCGCCCGAAGGCCGGCCTTGACCACCGGGCCCGGAGCGGGGGTGGGTGCGTCGGCGGTGGATACGGTGGTGCAGCCGGCCCCCAGGGCCAGACTCGCCACCAACAGGATGCAGGCGCCAATAGCCGCGATAGCTCTCACTTGTCCCTCCCGCGCAGGGGGTTATATCTGGCCAGAGGCTATCGCCAGACCCGGTGTTTTGTCAAGCTTTACGGGCCGGTTGGCGGCCCCTAAAAGGGATGGCCCACCATGGCCCATGCCGCGAAGCCTTCGTCGCAGGTGGCCAGGTCCAGTCTGAGCACCGCTTTCTGGGCCATGATCCTGAAGCCGACGCCCACGTCCCACTTGAGGTCCTGCACGAACTCATCAAGCTTGTAGTCGTTGGCCACCCGGCCCAATTCACCGAAAAGCACGAACTGCATCCAGTCGATATCCGCGAACTTAAGCCAGCTTATCTCGCCCAGGGGGTTGGCCCGGGCGGTGAGGCGCAACTCGCCGCCGTAGTAGATGGCCGCCTTGTCCGCGAAACGGTTGTAGGGGTAGCCGCGCATGCGGTAGAAGCCGCCCAGGGTGGGACCGAAGAAAGGCGGGGTGCGGTCATGGATGACCACTTCGTCGTTGATCTGCTCCACGTTCCAAGACTCGCTGTAGGCGCTCCAAAGGTCAAAGGCCAATACCCGCTGCTTGAACCAGCCGTCCTGGCCCAGGGAGAAATACTTGCGCAGGTCCAACTCCAGGTTGTTCCAGGAGCCGGTGCTGTCGAACCAGCCGAAGTCGTGGCTGATAGTGAAGCTCTGGTAGCTGCCCCCGCTGGGGTTGCCGGGGTAGTCGCGGTTGTCGTAGATCAGCCCCAGTTCCAGGCCGTTGGTGCGGAAGGAGTAGTCGCCAGAGTCGCCGTCAATGGACTGGCCCCTCTGGAAAAAGTGCAGGCGCAGTTGGGAGACGCCGGTCGCCAAGGGGTTCCACACCTCGCCCCCGCTGGCCCCCCGCGCCAGCAGGCCCTCCTTGAGCCAGTAGCGCTGGATGGGCTTGTCGCGCCCCGCCCCGATGGGCAGCACGAATTTGCCCACAACGTCCACCCAGGTATCCCAGCCCTTGCCTTCCAAATAGTTGTTCTCGTCCGAATCATTGGAGCCGGCCCGCTGGTTGCGGTATTGGGGGTTGCCCTGGGCATAGGCCCGCTGCTTGGTGTAATAGCCGGTGGAGAAGTCCAGGGTGAGGAACAGGCGGGGGACCAAGGGAAGCTGCATGTCCACCAGGTAGAAGTAGCCGGCGAAGGTGGCGTTGGTGCTGCCCAGGCCGGCGGCGAAAAAGATCATCTGCTCCTGAAAATAGCCCTGGCCGCCTCCGGCCACGCCACCGGCCAGGTCGAAGCTGTCGCTGTAAAAGGCGTATGGCAGGGCCAGCCAGCGGGGCTCGGCCTTTTGCTCGCCCTCGTTGTAGATCACCCAGGGCGGGGTGGGATTGATGGCCCACGCGGGAGCAACCATGCCCAGCACCAACAGCGCCGCCAAAATGCTCAAGCACAAGCAAGAGAATTTTTTCATAGGTAATTCGGCCTCGTTTTCAACTTTCCCCCAGGCCGATGGTGATGCGCACCTTGCCGCTGGGGGTGGTCTCGATCTCACCCACGGGCTCTATCAGGGCATCCACGCCCGGTAGGGCCTTCCGCACAGCCGCTAAAATAACCTGCTCTTGGTGGGCGGTCAACGCTTCCTTCAGCACCAGGCGCAGCACCACCCTATCCAGGGCCGGCTGCACGATCTGATACTGGGCGATGGCCGGGTAGTCCTTTAGCAAATGGGGAAAGAACAGGCCGGTGAGCCGGCCGCCCGCCGGGGTGCGGATGGCGTCCATGACCCTGCCCTCCACCCCGGTCAGCCGGGGCAAGGTGCGGCCGCAGGCGCAGGGCCCCTGAAGCCAGGAGGCCAGGTCGCCTCCTTGGTAGCGGATAAAGGGCTGGGCGTAGTTGTGCAGGTCGGTGACCAGGAGCTCGCCCACCTCGCCGGGCGGGGCGTCCACCTCCAGGATCACGTTCTCCGCCGAGACGTGCAGGCCCTGGTGAGCCGGGCACTCGCTGGCCATGAGCATGAACTCGCGGCTGCCGTAGGTCTCGAAGCAAGGACAGCCCAGGGCTCGCTCTATGAGCTGCCGCTGCTGGGGCAGCAGGCGCTCGGCCCCGGTGAGCACGCTGAGAAGCGGCTTGCGGGGCCGCCAGCCCATGTCCAGGGCCTGGCCGGCCAGGGCCTCGGCCCCGGAGGGGTAGGCCACCAGGCAGTCCGGGCCGAAGCGGTCTATGACCTCCATGGCCGCCCGCACCTCTTCCGGGCCCAGCATACGGTAGTAGTCCACGAAGCGTTGGCGCTGGGCCAGGCGGTGCAGGCCCCGCTTTAGGCCGGCCTTCCAAGGCAGGGGGACAAGGTCGCCGCTCCAAAGGTGCACCTGCTTGCGGCCGGGCACGCAGCCGGCCCAGGCATAGCCCCGCCGGCTCACGGCCATGCGCCACTGGTCCGACAAGGGGTTCACCAGGAAATGCAAGGGCTGGCCCAGGGTGCCCCCGGTGCTCTTGGCGTAGCTGCCCTCGGGCGGGGCTGCGGCCCGGAAGTCTTCCGGCGCGGCCTGGATCATCTGCTTGCTGATAATGGGCAGGGGGCCCAGGTCCCTGGCGGCGGCGATCTCTTGGGGAGTGATGCCTCCCTCCTGGAACCAGCGGCGGTAAAAGGGAACCTGCACCACCGCCCAGGTGAGAAGCTGCTCCAACTCGCCCCACCGCCAGGCTTCCAGGCGCTCGGGCTCCCAGGTCTGGCTCTCGGCCAGGAACTGCTCGAAGACCGGGGTGGCCTTGCCCTTGGCCCGCTCCAGGGCGGGCTGCACGCGGCGGCTGTATAGGCGGGCGTAAAAAGGCAACCGCGCCGTTGGGGAGTCCGGGGTAAAGGCGTCGGCGGCGATGGCGCTCCTCCCGGGCAGAGGTGAGCGGCTGGGGGCGCTACGCGCCCCCAGCCGCGAGGGTCGGTCTTAGAAAGGCTTGGCCAGGCGAGCCGTGTCTTCCAGCTCTTGTTCGATGCGCAGCAGGCGGTTGTACTTGCAGATGCGCTCGCTGCGGCACAGGGAGCCGGTCTTGATCTGTCCGGTGCCCATGGCCACGGCCAGGTCGGCGATGAAGGTGTCCTCGGTTTCGCC
Organism: Pseudomonadota bacterium; assembly: GCA_018819925.1. GTDB lineage: Bacteria > Desulfobacterota > Desulfarculia > Desulfarculales > Desulfarculaceae > Desulfoferula. The sequence goes on along the minus strand of JAHJPG010000034.1, from coordinate 44,452 downwards.
GGAGCGGTGGCTCACCACCTGGGTGTAGCCGTTGCGCTTGGCCAGGTCGATGCAGGCCAGGGTCTCGGTGACCGATCCGATCTGGTTGAGCTTGATGAGGATGCTGTTGGCGCAGCCCTGCTCGATGCCCTGGGCCAGGCGCTCGGGGTTGGTCACGAACAGGTCGTCGCCCACGATCTGGATCTGCTTGCCCAGGCGCTGGGTCATGGCCGCCCAGCCGGCCCAGTCGTCCTCGGCCAGGCCGTCCTCGATGCTCACGATGGGGTACTTGTCCACCCAGCCGGCGTAATACTCGATGAGCTGCTCGGCGCTCATCTCGCGGCCGTCGGATTTCTTGAACACGTATTTGCCATTCTGGTAGAACTCGCTGGCCGCGCAGTCCAGGGCCAGGGACACGTCCTCGCCGGGGGTGTAGCCAGCCACCTCGATGGCCTGCAAGATGACCTTGATGGCCTCCTCGTTGCCCTCCAGGTTGGGAGCGAAGCCGCCCTCGTCGCCCACGCTGGTAACCAGGTTCATGCCGCTCAGGACCTTTTTGAGGTGGTGGAACACCTCGGCGCCCATGCGCAGGGCCTCGGAGAAGCTGTCCGCGCCCACGGGCACGATCATGAACTCTTGGATGTCCACGTTGTTGGGAGCGTGGGAGCCACCGTTTAGGATGTTCATCATAGGCATGGGCAGCAACCGGGAGTAGGCCCCGCCCAGATAGCGGTACAGGGGGATCAAAAGGGCCTCGGCCGCCGCCCGGGCGGTGGCCATGGACACTCCCAGTATGGCGTTGGCCCCCAGCTTGGCCTTGTTGGAGGTGCCGTCCAGGTCGATCATGATGGAGTCGATGAGCACCTGGTCCAGGCCATCCTGGCCGATGAGCTCCGGCGCGATGACCTCGTCCACGTTGAGCACCGCCTTGCGCACCCCCTTGCCCAGGTAGCGGCTCTTGTCGCCGTCCCTGAGCTCCAGGGCCTCGTGCTCGCCGGTGGAGGCTCCGCTGGGAACCGCCGCGGTGCCCATGGAGCCGTCTTCTAAAATGACATCGCATTCCACTGTGGGATTGCCGCGGGAGTCCAAAATCTCACGCGCGACAATTTGTTCAATAGCTATCATGCGTTATCCCCTCCTCTCGGGATAGGTTTCCTAAACATTCCCTACGTTAGCCCCGGCGGCGGCGGGTGTCAAGAAAAGCGTGGTTTATCAGGTTAATACCCAGAGTTGGGTGTGATATAAAAGTCAAGCATAGCTGCGATGACACCTATGAACCAACAGGTTCTTAATTTACATAAATTACTGTGGGGGAAGCATGACCGGCTATGAAGTTATAGGCAAAGGAAAGGATGCGGGGTGCAAACGTAGGAGAATATATCACTCTTCTTCCGCATCTGAAGCTGGAAGACTCGCTGAAAAAGATGGGACAATTGTGGAAGAAATAAATGAGTTGCCTCCGGATCCCCCTACAGAAAGGCAACTAGATTACGCAAGAGATATAGAAATTGTCGTACCGCCTAGTGCCACTAAAAACGATGTATCAAATTTGATATCGATTAAAGTGGACAAGGACAAACCCTCCACAGCGCGACATAGATCATTCGCAAAGCTTTATGGTTTAGAAACAACCAACTACATCGGCAAAAAAGTTTTATTCGATCAAATAAAGTGGGCCCTGTCCAGCCCGGGAAGAGAAAACGATCTGGCATCATGGTTTACCTACAGAGTATATCGAGGTTTGGTCAAAGGTGCGGATGACGCCCCCATAAAGGGGCCTGATGACGAAATCATACGAAAAATTAGCGAGAAACTTGCCGCGAACCAATCGGTTATTAAATCAATTCGTCGGTATGAGGGCAGGGATATTATTTGGTTCGGGGAGTTTACCACAAAAGCCGGCTGGGTATATACAGGTGGCAGTAAGCGTACCATTGCCTACAAAGAGGCCGAATCGGCACTAAAAGAAGAACTGTGCTTTGTACGTCGTGATAAAAATGATTCCCAGGAGATTGACGAGCCTTGGGATAGCTATGAGGTTACTACGCCTGCCCCAAAATCCCCTGGTTGTTTTACTGTCCTTATCGCGATAGCCATAATCTTGGCGAGTGCTTATTTGCTAGCCTAGCCAAGTAAACATTTGGACAAGCACCGGCATATTATTTTTTTATTACCAACCTCCTCCACTTGGTTTGTTTTACCTAAAGCCCCCCCCTACCCCCGCAGCCCGTAGACCCTGACCCCGTCCTGCTGGCCCCGAACGATGTCCTGCTTGTTCTCCAGATAGCGCAAATGGGCCATGGCCCTCGCCGGTGGCGAACCACTTTTGCGCCACCGGGAAATCCTCCCAGGTCTGTTCAGGTGGTTGACCATGGGGTCGTAGTCGTCCTTCCGGCACTGGATGTTGGGGGTGATGTCCCCCAGGATGTGGTCCTCGGCCATGAAGCAATTTGCCATCCTACTTTTACCACCGGCTACAAGCCGTGGGAATGTGTTAAAGCAAACCTCAACCACGAATGGCTCATACACAGACAATCCGACAGTCCCGCCGCCAGCGCCAGCGGGAGACGTCCAAGACCATCTTTTGGGGGCAGGTGCGTATTCCGGGCCATCCCGGCCACCCAATCCGGTCCAAGACGGCCGCTAAACCCTGAGCATTACCCCTGGAGCGTATACTCCGCTTCCCTCGGGAAGTTGGCGAGTTCCTTCAACTCGCCAGGACAAGCCGCCTTTTTTCAAACCCCCCAGCTACAAGATTTGATTTTAGCTCGCGGCTGGGCGCTGGCCGGCGGTTCTGCTTCTAACTACCCGCAACGATGATATACAATTACTTCAAACGCCCGAGAGCGAGAAAAATATTGATGGACGCCCGGGGCCGGCGACGTTATGGCGCGGTTGCCGGGCGGGAATTGCGCGGGGTGAAAATGGATATTGTTGGCGGCGACTGGCTCAGCACCGACGAGGTGGTATCGCCCGATGTACTCATCGAAGCCATTGACGGCGCGGCCACTATCGAGGACCTTGTGGCCATCCGGCCCCAGGCGGACCGGATTCTGGAAAAGCGTTTGGCCGAGGGACGCTCCGCCAAACGCATGACCCGCCTGGTTACCGACTTCAACGACCGCATAACCCTCAAGCTTCTCAAAATCATCCTTGACCGGATATTGGAGCAGGGCGGGGGCCGGCCCCCGTCACCCTTCACCTGGATATCCCTGGGCAGCGAAGGCCGCCTGGAGCAGGCCCTCAGGACCGACCAGGACAACGCCCTGGCCTACCAGGACGTACCCGCATCCCGGGAACAGGAAACCCAAAAGTGGTTTTTGAATTTATCTAAGCAGATGGTGGATGGTCTGGTGCGCTGCGGGTTCCCGCCTTGCCCGGGCGACATCATGGCTTCCAATCCCGCCTATTGCCAATCCGAAAGTGCCTGGCGCAGCCTTTTCATGGGCTGGGTGCGCGACCCCAATCCCCACACCCTGCGCATGATCAGCATTTTTTTCGATTTCAGGCCGATCTACCAGGAACGGAATTTTTTGGCCGAACTGAGGGAGGAGATTGACCAGGCCATCAAGGAGACGCCACATTTTCTGCGTTTCATGGCCAAGAATTCCCTGGAGAATGTGCCTCCCCTGAGCATGTTTCGCCAGTTGGTGGTGGAGAAAAGCGGCGAGCACAAGGGCAAGATCAACATCAAGATGCGAGGCCTGACGCCGGTGGTTGACGCGGCTCGGATCATGGCCCTGGATTTTAACATCAGGGCGACCAACACCCTTGAACGCCTGGAGGCGGAGCCGGTGCGTCAGGTGCTGGGCAGCCGCTTCATCAACGATCTGCGCGAAGCCTACAGCTTTTTGACCCTGGTCAAGATCGCCCTGCACCTGGACGCCCGGGCCGAGGGGCGCGTGCCGGACAACTACCTGAACCCCGATGAACTCAGCAACTTCCGGCGCATGATGCTCAAGGAGAGCTTCGCGCTTATCAACCGTTTGCAAGACACCATGAAGTTTCGCTATCAGACCCAGTTCGTACTGGAGGTGTAAGGCGTGCAACTAGCCGTGGCCCGCTTGCGTAACCGCCTGCTGCAAAGACGCCTCAGGAACCAAGGTATTGATTCGCTGGCGGAGCGTAACATTCACGCCCTTGACGGCCTTAGGGGCGCCTACAAAGCTTTGTCCTGCCGCTACGTGGTGGTTGATCTGGAGACCACCGGCCTTAGTCTGGCCCGGGACCGGGTTCTCAGCGTGGGCGCGGTTCGCTTGGAGCAAGGCGGAACCCTGGCCGAAGATTTTTTCTACGAACTGGTAAATCCCGGTTGCCGGATATCCAGCGAATCCCAGCAAATCCACGGTATAGCTCCGGAAATGGTGGCCGACGCGAGGTGCTTCGAGGAGGTTTTTTCCGATTTCCTGGCCTATCTCGGAGGCGACATTCTCATCGCCCATCACGCCAAGTTCGACCTGCACTTTCTCAACCTGGCCATGCGCAAGGCCCATGGCTTTAACTTGCAAAACCTGGTGCTGGACACCGAGTTGATGTGCCGGCACCACAAGGTGCGGCCCCCCATGTTGCCCTTCGCTCCCATGGGCATCCCCGCCGGCATGGGTTTGGGCAAGCTTGCCCGGGAGATGGGTATCAGGGTGGGCGACCGCCACACCGCCATCGGCGACGCGGTGATGACCGCTGAAATTTTCTTAAAATGCCTGGAAAACGATTTTGGTGGGGCCAAATGCTCCCTGGGGCGGCTGGTATGGTCGGCGGGCATAATTTGACGCCTTGGAACAACTTGTTCCAACCCTAGATGGAATGAACCTGTTCACGGTATTTCATCGGAGGCTAAACAGTGTACGAGGACCTGATCCAGGAACAGTTCGAGGCCATCTTCAACTCTTCCTTTGACGGCATCTGGATATGCGACGGCCAGGGGAGAATTTTGCGCTGTAATCCCGCCGCCGAGCGCATGAACGGCATCAAGGTCTCTGACTACATCGGGCAATTCGTGGACAGTCTCGTAACCCACGGCGTCATAAAAGACAAGACCGTTACCTCGGAAGTGCTGAGGCACAAGCGCCAGGTAACCATGATGCAGGAGGTTCGCACCACCGGTAAAAAGCTCCTGGTCACCGGCAGCCCGATTTTCGACGGATCGGGCAATGTGGTCCTGGTGGTCACCAACGACCGCGATATCACCGAGTTGGACAACCTGCGCCACCAGTTGCTGGAAAAGGAGGCTCGAGCCCAGCGTTATGAAAGCGAGTTGTTAAAGCGCGACCTTGAAAAATCCGCCACCTACGAGGTGGTGGGAAACTCGCCCCTGGTGCGCGGCATGCTGGCCGCGGCAAGCCATGTGGCGCCCTTCAAGACCACTGTGCTCCTCACCGGCGAGTCGGGTACTGGCAAGGGCCTGTTGGCCAACGCCATCCACCGGCTTTCCGGCCGCCACGGCAAGCCCTTCACCCGCATCGACTGCGGGGCCATACCAGCAACTCTTTTCGAGTCGGAGCTTTTCGGCTATGAGGGGGGCGCTTTCACCGGAGCCAAAGCCGGCGGCAAAATCGGCCTGCTGGAACTCGCCGACCAGGGCACTATTTTTTTAGACGAGATCGCCCTGATTCCCATGGAAGTGCAACATAAGCTTCTTCGTTTTCTGGAAAAAGGAGAGATGATTCGGGTGGGGGGGAGTGGATCCATACGGGTGAGCGCCAGGGTAGTGACGGCCACAAACTTGGACCTGGAGGTGGAGGTGGCGGCGGGCCGTTTCAGGGAAGACCTTTACTACCGGATAAACGTGGTTCCCATTCATGTTCCCTCCTTGAAAGAGCGAGCGGAAGACATCCCCTTGCTGGCGGGTCACTTCCTGAAAAGATTCAACAAGAAACACGGCAATGCCAAGGAGATCAGCGCTCCGGTGCTGGAAAGCCTGATGCAATACGATTGGCCGGGAAACGTACGGGAGCTGGAAAATCTTCTGGAGCGCCTGGTGGTAATGAGCCGGGGGCACGTAATCGAGCTTGTTGATTTGCCGTCCAAGATGATCCGGCGCGTTAGCCAGATGGACGCGGGCGCCCAACTGGCCAGGGGTAATAATCTTAAGAACGCAGTAAGGGAATTCGAACAGGCCATGATCACCTTGGCTCTGGCCAAATACGGCACCCAGGCACGGGCGGCGGAGGTTTTGGGGGTAAGCCAAGCCACTGTGGCCCGCAAAAAGCAGCCATAAATCTCTATTCATAATTGAATCACTTATACAATAATGAATAGCCACATAACCTACAGTATTTAATTGCTATTAACAGATCTGCCGCCATTTTCCCGCTCGTGTTATTCATTTTTGTATTTTAAATAGCCTCTCAGGTTAGGGCTTTTTCGCCCTGGTCGAATAATTTAATAGTATTTAATTACAATCGCTTGTCTCTCAATTTCCCCTCCTGAAAACTTAGTTGGCAAGGATTTCGCTAGATAATTGCCAATAGCTTGTCATGCCGGCGAAGCAAAGCCGGTATCAACTTGGGTTTGCAGCGAGCCACTTTCATTGACTTCACAGGCGGGGGCAAGGCCCCTGATTTGCGAACTTGTGGATTTGTCAGCCAGGCTGCCTTGTTGCCCGTAGATGATCCTGATTATGGAGTTGAGTGGAGAGTAGCCCGGTTAGAGTTGATGGTGTGGCTCAAAAAAGCGCCAGCCGCGGTCAGACCATCAGTCGTCGAAGGGTCAGTTGTTTGATGGATGCTGAGGTTTCCTGGGTACAGAGAGGAAGCGCGCATGATTGATCGGAGCCTATACGACGAACAAAAACCCCTGGACATGCACAATCTTCAATTCGATATCGCCGCCCAACATCTGCAAGTAGAACCCTGGATTCTGGAGAAGATCAAAGCTCCCCGCCGCGAATTTTCGGTCCGTTTCCCCCTTCGCCTTGATAATGGAACAATCGTTCACCTCTCAGGCTACCGGGTGCAGCACAACACCCTGCGCGGGCCGGGCAAAGGCGGCATCCGCTACCATCCCCAGGTGGATCTGGACGAGGTGCGCGCCCTGGCCGGTTGGATGACCTGGAAGTGCGCGGTGGTGGACATCCCCTTCGGCGGGGCCAAGGGCGGAGTCACCTGTGACCCCGGCGCCATGAGCCTGGCCGAAAAGGAGCGCCTCACCCGGCGCTACATCTGGGAGATATCGCCCATCATCGGTCCGGAGCAGGACATCCCCGCCCCGGACGTGAACACCGACCCCCAGGTAATGGCCTGGGTGGTGGACACCTACAGCGTTTTCAAGGGGCACACCTGCAACAGCGTGGTCACCGGCAAGCCCCTGTCCATCGGGGGCTCCCTGGGAAGGCTCAAGGCCACCAGCCAGGGATGCGTGTACGTGATGGCCGAGGCGGCGGCGGCCACGGGCCTTGATCTGGCCGGCTGCCGGGTGGTGGTGCAGGGCCTGGGCAACGTGGGCTACCACGCCGCGGAGATACTGCACGACGCCGGGGCGGTTATCGTGGGTTTGAGCAACGTGCAGGGCGGCCTGTACAACCCCAAGGGCCTGGACCCCCGCAAGGTGCAGGCTCACTTCCTGGCCACGGACGACCTTTTGAGCTATCCCGAGGCCCAGGCCATATCCAACCAGGAGCTTTTGGAGTTGCCCTGCGAGGTGCTGATCCCAGCCGCTTTGGAGGGGCAGATCGGCCTTGGCAATGCACAGCGGATCCAGGCCAGGATCATCGTGGAGGGGGCCAACGGCCCCACCAGTCCCTTTGCCGATGACATCCTATATGACCGGGGCATCTTCGTGGTGCCGGACATCCTGGCCAATGCGGGCGGGGTCACGGTGTCGTATTTCGAGTGGGTGCAGAACCTGCAGAAGCTCTTCTGGACCGAGGAAGACGTCAACAAAAAGCTCAGGGACATCCTAGTGCGCTCCTTCAAGGAGGTGCACGACATCGCCCGAAAGGAAAAGATCAACATGCGCACCGCAGCCTACATGCTGGCCATCGGAAGGGTGGCCGAGGCCAAGCGGGTCAGGGGCATCTTCCCCTAGGAAACATCAATCAAAGATAGAGTCCGGATTCTGTCGTCATGGGAGGTTCGCAGATGAACCAATTGACCAACAAAGAGCTTATGGCTTTGCGGGAACAAAACGTGCCCCCGGGGCCATTCAACGTTCATCCCATCTTCGCCAAGTCCGCCCGGGGCGCGGTGCTTACCGACGTGGAGGGCAAAGAATACCTGGACTTCACCGGCGGCATCGGGGTAATGAACGTCGGGCACGGTTCGCCCAGGGTGGTCGAGGCCATAAAGGATCAGGCCGACAAGTTCACCCATTCCTGTTTCCACGTGGTGCAATACGACTCCTATGTGGAGTTGGCCCGCCGGCTGAACCAACTGGCCCCCGGTGACTTCCCCAAGAAAAGCTATTTCGTCAACAGCGGCGCCGAGGCGGTGGAGAACTGCATCAAGGTGGCCCGCTACGCCACCAAGCGCAGCGGCATCATCACCTTTGACAATGCCTTCCATGGCCGCACCTACATGGCCATGACCCTGACCAGCAAGGTCATGCCCTACAAATACGGCTTCGATCCCTTCTGCCCCGAGGTTTACCGGGCTCATTTCGCCTACTGTTACCGCTGTCCCTTCGGCCTTGACTACCCCTCCTGCGGCGTTCACTGCGCCGACTACCTGGAGGAGTTCTTCATGGACAACGTGCCCGGCGACCGGGTTGCGGCGGTGATCGCGGAGCCGGTGCAGGGGGAAGGCGGGTTCATCGTGCCCCCGCCGGAGTACTTCCCCAAGGTCAAGGCCATTTGCGAGAAGTACGGAATTCTTTTCATCATGGACGAGGTGCAGGCCGGCATGGGCCGCACCGGCAAGATGTTCGCCAGCGAGCACTTTGGAGTGGAGCCCGACATCATCAGCTCGGCCAAGTCCCTGGCCGCGGGCATGCCCCTGGGCGCGATCATCGGCCGGGCCGAGATTCTGGACTCGGTGCATGCCGGAGGCCTGGGCGGCACCTACGGGGGCAACCCGATTTCCTGCCGGGCGGCCTTGGCCGTGTTGGATGAATTGGAAAACGGCCTGTTGGAAAAAGCCGAAGCCTTGGGCGCCGACCTGGCGGCGCGCTACCAGGAGTTGGCCGACCGATACGAGATCATCGGCCAGGTGCGGGGCCTGGGCCCCATGATGGCCATGGAGTTGGTCAGCGACCGCGAAACCAAGGCGCCGGCCTCCGAGCAGGCCAAAGCCTTGGTGTCGCGGTGCCTGGACAAGGGGCTGTTGATTTTGTCGTGCGGCAAGTTCGGCAACGTGATCAGGACCCTGATGCCCTTGGTGATCAGCCGGGAGGAACTGGACCGGGGATTCTCCATTTTGGATGAATGCTTGGGCGGGCTTGAGTAGCCGCCGGTGGAAACACAGCGCAAAACCAGACTGGGAGGTCAACGTGGGTAAATACAGGGTGGCAGTAGATACGGGGGGTACTTTTACCGATGTTTTTATATTCGAGGAAGAGTTCGGCGAGGTAATCGTCCAAAAGGTTCCTTCCACGCCGCACAACCCTTCGGAAGCCATCGTTGCCGGCATGGAAAAGGCGGGCATATCCATGCAGGACGTGCAGCTTTTCTCCCATGGCACCACGGTGGGCACCAACGCCCTTATCACCCGCAATCTACCCCTGACGGGAATGATCAACACCAAGGGCTTCCGGGACGTCATAGAAATCAGGCGCTCAACCAAGCCCGACCTTTGGGATCACTACAAGGACGTGGCCCCACCCCATGTGCCTCGGCGTCACCGTTTGGAGGTCACCGAGCGCATCGACTACGGCGGCAACGTGGTCAAGCCCCTTGATGAAACCGAGGCCCGGCAGGTAGCCGAGATATTCAAAAAACGCGGCATGAAGGCGGTGGCGGTTTGCTTCATGAACTCCTACATGAACGGAGAACATGAACAACGCGTGAAGCAGATCGTGCAGGAGGTGATGCCCGAAGCCTACGTCTGCACCTCCAACGAGTTACTTCCCGACATCTTTGAACACGAACGCTTCTCCACCTGCGTAATCAACGCCGTGTTGGGCCCGGTGGTCAGCGACTACCTAAAGGACCTGGTCAGCAAGCTCAAGGGCCTGGGCTACAAGGGCGATATTTTGGTGCTGCACTCCGGCGGCGGAGTGATGAAGGCCGAAACGGTCACCAGCTACGCCTCCCGCATCGCCAGTTCGGGCATAGCCGCCGGAGCCATCGCCATGAACCAGACCGCCCAGCTGTGCGGTTATCCCAACGCCATGGGGTTGGACATGGGCGGCACCAGCGCCGACATCAGCCTGACCTACGGCGGCGAGTTGCGCATGGCCAACGAGTGGCAGGTGGAGTTCGGCTATCCAATCATGTACCCCAGCATCGAGGTGATCACCATCGGGGCCGGCGGCGGCTCCATCGCCTGGGTGGACCCGGGCGGCAGCCTGCGCAACGGGCCGCAAAGCGCCGGGGCCGAACCTGGCCCCGCCTGCTACCAAGCCGGCGGGATGGAGCCCACCAACACCGACGCCAACCTGGTATTGGGCCGTCTTAACACCAACCTGCTGGAAGGCGGCATGCAGATCAGCAAGGAGGCGGCCGAGGCGGCGGTGGATAAGATCGCCAAACACTACGGCATGAGCCTGGTGGACGCCGCCTATTCCATCCTTAAGGTGGCCAACGCCAACATGTGCGACGCCCTCAGGCTCATATCGGTGCAGCGCGGCTACGACCCACGGGATTTCGCCCTGGTGGGATTCGGCGGAGCCGGCCCCCTGCACGCCGCCTACCTGGCCCGGGAGTTGGAGATCCCCACGGTGATAATCCCCCGCTATCCCGGGGTGCATGCCGCCCTGGGCTGTCTGCTGGTGGACGTGCGCCACGACCTGCAAAAGACCTACCTGGCCACCTCGGCCAGCGCCCAGATCGAGGAGATCGAGGATATCTTCGAGCAGTTGGAGGCCGAGGCCCGCGCACTGCTGAAGCAGGAAGGGATGACCGGCGAACGGGTGGAGCTGAAGCGGGTCATGGATATCCGCTACATCGGCCAGTGGCGCCAGCTCGCGGTGAACGTGCCCAGGCCCATCACCACCCTGGACAAGGCCCTAGAGGTGTTCCACGCCGAGCACGAGCGTCAGTTCTCATGGTCCAACCCTGACCAGGTGGTGGAAATCTACGGCTTGCGGGTCACGGCCATCGGCAAGGTGCCCATGCCTTCCTTCAACAAGGCCGACAACGGCGACCAGGCCGTCATGCCCGAGCCCCGCCAAGTGCGCCCGGTGTTCTTCGAAAAGGCCGGCGGTTTCGTGGACACCCCGGTCTACCGGCGGCGCGACCTGCCCCCGGGCGCCAAGCTGCGCGGCCCGGCCATCGTGGAGCAGTTGGACACCACCACCGTCATCCCGGTGGGAGTCAAGGCCAGGATCGATGATTACCTGAACATCATCATGGATATATCCAGGTAAGGAGCAGAGGCGAAATGGCTAAGACCAACCTAGATCCCGTGACCTTCGAGGTCCTGAAAAACGCCTACGGCAACCTGGTGGATCAGATGTCCGAGCAGGTCTTGCGCACCTGCTACTCCTTTGTGATCTACTGCCGCGACTTCTCCTCCGCCCTCTGCGACGCCAACGGCGACACCATCATGCAGGGCAGCCAGGACATCGCGGTGCACGTGGGCACCCTGCACCTTACCGCCAAGGCCATCCTGCGGGCCTTTGGCGATGACATTCACGAAGGCGACATCTTCATCTTCAACGACCCCTATGAGGGGGGTACCCATTTCTGCGACGTGCGCATCGTAAAGCCGGTGTTTTTCGAGGGAGAAATAGTAGCCTTCACCTTGTCCAACGGCCACTGGGCCGACGTGGGCGGCAAGGTGCCCGGCTCCTTTGACATCACCGCCAAGGATCACTACGGCGAGGGCACCCGCATCACTCCCTTGCGAATCTGGGACCGGGGGCGCTACCTGGACGACGTGGCCAACTGCCTGGTGGCCAACATGCGCGGCAGCGAGGACCGCCTGGGCGACCTCAGGGCCCAGGCCGAGGCCTGCAACGTGGGTGAGCGCGAATTCCTGCGCCTCATCGCAAAATACGGCAAGGACACGGTGCTCTTGGCGGCCCGGGAATGCCAAAACTACGTGGAACGCATCGCCCGCAGCCGCATTGCCGAGATTCCCGACGGCCAATGGGAGACGGTGGATTTCATCGACCAGGACCCGGACCTGGGCGAAGGCTTGATTCCCATCAAGGTGAAAATGACCATCAAGGGCGACCAGGTGCACTACGACCTGACCGGCTCCCATCCCATCGTGGGTTGCTTCTTGAACTCGGCCTATCCGGCCACCCTCTCGGCCCTGGTGGCCGGCTCCAAGGCCTTCTTCCCGGACATCCCCCTAAACGCCGGTTTCTTCCGGGTGTTCGACGTCACCGTACCCGAAGGCTGCGTGGCCAACGCGCCCTGGCCCACGGCGGTCACCGGCTTCTGCTCCGGGGTCTATGAAAAGGCCCAGGCCGCGGTCATCGAGCTGTGGTCCGAGCTGATGCCCGAAAGGGCCCTGGGCTGCGCCTTCAACCTGGAATACCTGCTCATCGGCGGGTGGGATCGGCGGCCAGGCTTTGGCAACTTTTTCATGTGGTACGACTGGATGGCCGGCGGTCACGGCGGCCGCTCCACCAAGGACGGCTCCAACTGCACGGCGGCGGTCTTCGGCCTAGGCCTCAGCATCCAGCCCTGCGAGGGCCAGGAGCGCCTCACCCCCGTGATCACCGACGAGCACAGCATCCTCACCGACTCCGCCGGGCCTGGCAAGTTCCGGGGTGGCTGCGGCCTTACCAAGGGCGGAACGGTCATGTCCTGCGAGGGCTCGGTGATGTCCTATTGCTGCGACCGCGCCCGCTCCATCGCCTTTGGTATCTGGGGCGGCCTGCCCTCCATCCCCCAGGGGCTCTGGAAAAACAAGGGCCGGGATGACGAGGCTTTCCTGGGTGCGATCTTCTCCGGGGTTCCGGTGAACGCCGGCGACACCTTCACCCGGCCCTCGGCCGGCGGCGGCGGCCTGGGAGACCCCCTGGAGCGCGATCCCCTGATGGTGCTGGAAGATGTAATCGACGGCTACGTCTCCATCGAGCGCGCCAAAAAGGACTACGGCGTGGTGGTGGTGGAGAACGACCCCATCCTCCTGGACTACGAGATCGACATGGCCGCCACGGAAAAAGAGCGGGCCCACATTCGCCAGAACCGGGTGGCCTGGATGAAGGAAGACCCGGGCAAGGTCTTGCAAATGCTGGTGGACGGCGAAATCGACGAGATGGACGTGGTTCGCCGCTACGGGGTGATCCTGGACTGGGGCATCAAGCAGGTGCTCCCAAAATCCACAGCCCAGTTCAGGCAAATGTTGGAGAAAAGAACCGTCTCTCACTGGAGCTAAATGAGTAGGTGCATCGATTAGAAATATCCGCCCGCCCCGAACCTAGAAGCCGGGATGGTCCCCTTGGGTGGCAAGGGGGCCATCGCTGGCCGTGGGGTGTTTGTGTTTTTTTTACGGCAATAGCCATGGCCCTCAAGGCGCGAGAGGGCTTACGGCTTTTATCTTAATGGAAAACGGGTAGCCAAATTGTAGAGCAAGGGGAGATTTCACCAACCCCGGCAAGAGGGAGTGAAGCTATGAAAGGTTTAAGTCCAACCGTAGCGATAATAGCCGCTTTCATTGCTATTATCGTGCCCGTCCTGGTGGCTGTAGCCAGCCGGAAATGGAAGTTGGTAAAAACTTCCGAGGACTACTTGGTGGCGGGCCGACGAGCCCACTGGGCCCTGGTCACCGCCTCGGTGACCTCCATGTACATTTGGGGGTCGTCGGTGATGGGCTCGGCAGAGGGCGCGGTGAACAACGGAATCTCGGGTGTGTGGATCTACCCCATGTATGCCGTGGGTCTGTGGGTCTTCGGCATCTGGGCATCCAAACTGCGTGAGGTCTTCCCTTATGCCCTGTCCTATACGGAGTATTTCCGCCACCGCTTCAACTCCTCTCTGCACCTGCTTGTAATCATCTTCGCCATCGCCACAAGCTTTAGCGGGGCCTGGATCCAGGGATTGGCCGCCGGCCACGTCATGGTGGGTCTCACCGGCGGGCAGGTGCCCTACTGGGTGGGCGTGGCCTTTTTGGGGGTAGCGGTGCTGATCTTCACAGTGGTGGCCGGCCTGTGGGGCAGCCTTATCTCCACCTGGATATTCACCCTTATCGCCATGCCCATCTGCGCCATCGTGGGCGTGGCCACCTGGGTGGCCCTTGGCGGCCCCACCCCCATCATGGAAACCGCCCAGCAACTATTCCAAGGCGGCAAAATGGCCCCGGAGCTGTTTGAGATCTTCCGACCCAGCGCCTTGATCAACTACCTGATCCCCGTGTTGGCCTGGGCCCTGTTCTCCCTGCCCATGCAGCAGGACTACTGGCAGACCGCCTTTGCCATCCGCGACCCCAAGAGCGTGGGCCGGGCTTTCCGCCACGCCGGCAACTGGTGGTTCTTCATGCCCTTCATCTCGGCCACCCTGGGCTTCGCCGCCCTGGTGCTGATGAAGTCCGGCAAGATGCCCGATGTGCCCGGGTCCCAGGCCTACGCCTCCCTGGTGGGCATGTATTTGCCCACTTGGACCGGCGTACTGTTCATCTGGCTGGTCATGGCGGCCACGGTGGGCTCGGTGGGTGCTGCGGTGGTGGCCATAGCCAACATCATCGGCAGCGACATCTATCGCGCCTACATCAACAAGTCGGCCACCGACGACCAGGTGAAGAAACTGGTGCGCATCATGGTGGTGATTGTCACCTTGGGGGTGATCGCGGTGGCCCTGACGCCGATGTCCATCCTTATGGTACTGTTGTTCATGCCCATGTACACCGCGCCGTTCGTGTTCGGCTTCGTGGCCTCCCAGTACTGGAAGTGGATCAGCGCTTGGCCCATCTTCGTGGGTGGCCTGGTCGGCTTCGGGGTCGGCACCTACATGTTCCTGGGCATGGGCTTGTGGGGCTGGGCCATGATAGCGGCCTTTGTCTCCGCGGCAATCATCACCTTGGTGGGTAGCGCCGCGGCCAAGGACAACTTCGACTTCAGTATTCTGAAGTCGTACAAGGGTTAAGGAGTACCGACATGGGCGCCACAACCGCTTTGCTATGGATAGCAATCGTGTCCAGCACCGTAGTGTTGATAGCCTACGAGATTTGGAATGCCATCGTGGTGAGCAAGGACTTTGCTAAAATGGCCCGCGAGGCCCGCAAGGAAGACTAACCTCTGATCCCTCGCGTTCCCGGGGCGGGCCGGTGCTTAAACGCCCTGCTCGCCCCGGGAACGCCTCCTTGAAAGCGGCTTGACCCGGCCTGCGGCTGGGTCTTGCCGTTTTTTTTATGGTTGCGATTTCGCCTTTGCCTGGGCAAGCCTGGTTCCGGTGGCGATAGATAACGCCCAGAACGTTTCGATGTGCAATAGATTAAATTTTAAGCGGAGTAGGCCACCATATGGAGCGCGGCTCAACCGTGGAACCATGGAGGCCATCTTTTGTTTTTGTGCCGTTAAAATTAGTCACGGCAGATAGCTCTAAAATCACAGGGCATGGCTTGCCTAACTGTTTCTCGTTTTACCTATGCCTCGTTCGCAATTTTTCATAAAGGTCTACATACCGCGACACCATTTTCCCCACACCAAACCCTTCCCGGACCCAGGCGCTTGCCTCCCGCCCCATGGCACGGCTTTTTTGCCCATCGGACAGAAGGCCCTCAACCGCTTCGGCGATACGCTCAGGCGCATGGGGTGGCACCAACACTCCCCAGCGCCCATTGCC
This sequence comes from Pseudomonadota bacterium, assembly GCA_018819925.1. Classification (GTDB taxonomy): domain Bacteria; phylum Desulfobacterota; class Desulfarculia; order Desulfarculales; family Desulfarculaceae; genus Desulfoferula. Next base: position 28,644 of record JAHJPG010000034.1, on the reverse strand, counting down.
CAAAGCCTCGCGGTTTCCCCCCACATCAGTGGCCACCACCGGCAAACCAGCGGCCATGGCTTCCAACAGAGCATTGTTGAAGCCTTCCTCGTGAGAGGAAAGCACGAATATATCCATGCCCCGCAACAGCCACCGCACGTCATCCCTGTGGCCGAGAAAGACCAGGTGCTGCGCCACCCCGAGTTCCCGCGCGGTTTCTTCCAAGTCTCCCTTTATGCCGCGATCTTCTCCCACCAGAAGCAGCTTTATTTTGGGATGCATGGCCAGCAGTCTGGGCAGGGAGCGGATCAGGTCTTGGTGTCCCTTGTAGGGGACGAGATTGGCCACCGAAACGATGGCCGCCTCATCCTCGGCAACACCCACTTTTCCCCTGATCTCTTCCCGCTCTAGGTTGCGGGCGGGTGCCGGCGGCAGATCAAGTCCGTTGTATATGAGCGCCAGTTTGGCTTTTACTCGGCCATCATAAGCGGAGTTGTTCCTGCCGACGGCTTTGGAATTGACAGTCACGCCGTGGCTGAGACTGTTGCTCAAACGCTCGAAAAATCTCCAGGCGGGGTAACGCTTGCGATAGGTCCCCAAATCCCGGTAACTGGTGACTACCGCGCCGGCTCCGGTCATTCGGCCCGCCACCGCCCCCATTAAATTGGCCAGGGGCAGATAGGCATGCACCACTTGGGGCCTCAGGCGCAGGGCAACCAGCAGCAGGCGAAGCTGCGCCTTGAGCAACCTGATGAAGTTATCCGCGGGGTGAGATGGCCGGCGGTATCCGCCGTCGTGCAACGGAACGCCTAGCCGGACCAACTCACCAGCCAAGGGGCCCACCAGATCCAAGGCGAAGACCTCGCATTGCCAGCCGCAGTTCAAGAGCCCTTTGATTAAAAGAACCATCTGTTTTTCGGTGCCGCCGACCTCCAGAGAGCCGATCACGAATAGGACCTTGGGCATCTATGGCTAGCTCCCGTTTTGTTGCCGCAGGAAGAGAAACTCCGTATTGGCCTCGCCGGTGGCTATTTTTTGCAGCTTGAAGCCAAGCTTTTGGCAAAAATCCACGGCGTCGTTGTCATAGACGAACTCCATGGGCCATCCTCCCAGCCAGTCGCGGCTATCGGTGAAAAGGTTCACGGCGGCCACGGACCGGGGCGGCGAGGCCTCCTGGCAAATTTTGTTTGGCTGATCCAAATGCCTTCCTCGACTTGCCCGTCCCGCGGCGATTTAGGTTTTTCGCCTGAATAGCTAAAGCGCCCATCAGAGTATGTCTCCAAAAAAGCGCCTGGTCTTGCTGAACGCGAACCACCCCAGCCAAAGGACGCCCCCGCTGAGAAGGGGCAGACCACCCAGGCCTTGGGATGGCGGAAGCTCCCGAAGAACAGGGCGTCCTGCCAGCACCACACGAAATAGCTGAAGGGGTTGGCCTGGAAGATATACTTCAGCCACTGGGGGGTGGCGTAGGGATTGAACAGGATCGACTGGGCAAACAGGTTAACCGTGCAGAATACCTGAGTTAACTCTCGTATATCCCACAGGAGCCCCCACACCGAGGCCAAGAGGAAGGCCAGGCCCACCGAATAGGGAATGGCGCTGGCCAGGGCCGTTTTCACCGACAGCACCTCGATGGGAAATACGATTTGCTTAACCAGGTTGGCGTGCGAAATAAAAGTGGAGTTGGATCGCGACAATACATCCTGAAAGGCCAGCCAACAAACGATGCCCGCCAGGATGTTGACGGGGTCGTCCTGGGACGCTCCCGCGCCTCCCCCATACCGGGTGGGAAATACGTAGACGAACAAGAAGGTAAGGTGTAGATGAGCATAAGAAGAAGGGGATGCCCGAAAACCCACACCACGCCCAGCATCTGGCCCCCGCGCCGGTCGCGGAACTCCCGCCGCACCATCTCGGCCACCAGTTCCGCGCGGTTGAATTTCATTATGGACAATCTCCGCCTAACTAGTTGAAGCCACTACCGCCTCCCCCGCATCGCACCATTATAACAACTGCCGCCCGCCGCACCCCGGGGTCAGGGGCGCCGCCTCATAAAATCACCTCCGGGTTGGCCTCCAGCCAGGCCTGGGCCATGAGCACGTTCCACAGAGGATAGGCCCAATTGGCTCCCGCCTGGTGCGCCTGCCAGCGTTCGTTGATGGGCTCTGGGTTGAACAGCCCCTGGGCCCGCAGCCTGCCGGGGTCCAGCAGTTCCTGGGCCCAGGCGCGCAGGGGGCCCCGCAACCATTGGTCAATGGGCACTCCAAAGCCCATCTTGGGCCGCTCCACCATCTCCCTGGGCAGCCGGCGGTAGAGAAGCTGGCGCAGGGCCCACTTGGTTTCATTGCCCCGCATCTTCATGTCCCTGGGCAGACCCCAGGCCATCTCCACCACCCGGTGGTCCAAAAGGGGCACCCGAACCTCCAGGGCCACCCGCATGCTGGCCCGGTCCACCTTGGTCAGAATATCGTCGGGCAGATAGGTTACCGTGTCCAAAAACTGCATGCAGTCCAAAAGGTGGGGGATCTCGTGGTATAGCGCCTCGTCCCACAGGACGCCCTTGTGTTCGTGGGCCCCCAGCACGGTTTGGTCCGGCTCGTGCCAGTGGCTCAGAATCTGCCGGTAAAGGCCCATCAATTCCCGATCGGACAACCCGATGGCCAGCTTGTGCAGTTTGATGCCGAAGTTCTCCGGCAGGCGGTTGCCGGGAACCAGGGCGGCCAGGGCGTCCCAGGTGCTCGGCGCCAGACAACCCACCCCCCGGGCGAAGAGCCTCCTGGCGAAGCGGGGAACCTTGCGGGCCCGGCCGCAGGCGGTCAGAACCGTGGCGTAGCGGGGGTAGCCGGCGAACAGCTCATCGCCCCCGTCGCCGGATTGCACCACGGTGACGTGCTGCTTGGTTAGCTCGCACACCATGATGGTGGGTATCTGCGAAGAATCGGCAAAGGGCTCGTCGTAACAGTGGGCCAAGCCCCACACCAAATCCAGGGCGTGGCTGGGCTCCACGTATAGCTCGGTGTGGACGGTGCCTAGACGCTCGGCGATCTTGCGGGCATAGGGCGCCTCGTTGTATGCGCTCTCCCGGAAGCCGATGCTGAAGGTGCTGATGGCTCTGCCGCATTGCTCGGCCATGAGGCAGGTGACCAGGGAGGAGTCGATGCCCCCGGACAGCAGCGCCCCCAGGGGTACGTCCGAAACCATGCGCCGCCTTACCGCGTCGGACAAGAGTCCGTCCAACTGGGCCAACAACTCGCCCTCCCCGCCCTCGCCCCCAGCGGCCGCCCCGCCGGCGGCCATGCTCCGGCAATCCCAATAACGGCTCAGGCGGGGGGTCATGTCCGGGCCCATGGCGAGCAGGCAGCCGGGCTCCAGCTTGTGCACGTCCTGGTAGATTGTGTGGGGGGCGGGGATGTAGTTGTGGCGCATGAAAGAGGCCAGGGCGTGGCGGTCCAGGCGGGGCTGCCAGTCCCTCGCCTGGCGCAGGGCCTTTAGCTCGGAGCCGAAGATGAGCCGGCCGCCCACCAACCCCCAGTAGAGGGGCTTGATGCCCAGGCGGTCCCGCACCAAGTAAATGATCCGCTCTTGCCGGTCGAACAGGGCGAAGGCGAACATGCCGATCATCCGGCCCAGGGTGGCCTGCACACCCCATTGGGCGCAGCCTTCCAAGACCACCTCGGAGTCCGAGGTTCCCCGGGGAACCCGGCCGTGCCCCGCCAACTCGCGCGTCATCTCCAGGTGGGAGTAGACCTCGCCATTGTAGACGATCACGTAGCGGCCGCAGGAGGAGACCATGGGCTGCCGGCCGGTGGGGGAAAGGTCGCGTATGGCCAGCCGCCGGTGCCCCAGTCCCACACCGGCCTCCCAGTCCGCCCAAGTGCCCCGGGAATCTGGTCCCCGGTGCTGGAGAGAGTCGGTCATCAGATCCAGGGTGGCCTGGAAGTCCGAAGGGCCCGAACTAGCGCCTCGCCCATAGATGCCCGCGATGCCACACATTATTCTATGACTCTTCTAGAAGCCAATATCTCGGCTCGACGCAGGATGGTTCAAGAGAAAAGTGCTCCGGGGTGATTTAGCAAGGAAATTCCCGCCGGTTCACCCTGGCCACCGAGGCCCGTTAACCGGTATCAGATGCTCAGGATAGAGATGATCGCACCCAATGTCCATAGGGCAGGCTTAATCGGTTTGCCCGTGGCCGGGCTGGCACACCGGACGCGAATGCCCCGCCCCCACCCTATTTCGGTCATTTTTTAACTTGGTGATCTATCACCGTTATCGCGGAACTGAATTCCGGATGGGACCGATCTTCAAGACACCGTGGTGGGGGCAAGGGACATGAATCAGCGAGAGATTGAAACTCCGCCCCGCGAACCGTTAGCAACCGTTCAAGGGTGACGCTAAAGCCGTTCTAGCGGCTCAAGGCATAGTATTTTTCGGCCAGGTAGGAACTGCGCACAAAGGGGCCCGAAGCCACCGCCTTGAAACCCATGGCCAAGGCGACACCCTCCAACTCCTTGAAACGTCGCGGGGTGACGTACTCCACCACTGGATGATGCCGCGCGGATGGGGCCAAATACTGCCCCAGGGTGATTATGGCGCAGCCGGCCCGGAGCAGGTCGGCCAGCACGGCCTCGACCTCTTGGGCCTCCTCTCCCAGTCCCAGCATTATGCCGGACTTCACCGCCCCGCCGCCGTGGCTGGCCGCCCTCTCCAGAAGCTCCAGGGAGCGGCGGTACTTGGCCTGGGGCCGCACCGCCGGGTACAAACGAGGCACGGTTTCCACATTGTGGGCCAGCACCTGGGGGCCGGCGGCCAAGACGGTCTCCAAGGCGCGGGGGGAGCCCTTGAAGTCCGGCACCAGAATCTCCACCCCAACCCCGGGGCATTTGCCCGCCAGAGCCCGGACCGTGGCCGCGAAATGACCCGCCCCGCCATCGGGCAGATCGTCGCGAGTGACCGAGGTGAGCACCACGAACTTGAGGCCCAACGCCTCCACCTGTCCGGCCACCCGGTCCGGCTCGGCGGGGTCCAGAGGCTCCGGACGGCCTGTGGCCACCGCGCAGAAGCGGCAGTCCCGGGTGCAGATTCTGCCCATTATCAGCATGGTGGCCACCCCTCTCGAGAAGCACTCTCCTCGATTGGGGCAGCAGCCCTCTTCGCATATGGTGTGCAAAGCTCGGGCTCTCAGGCCCTGCTCCACCATGTTCACGGCTCCACCCAGGGGCAGCCGCCGCCTCAGCCAGGGCGGTTTGGCAACGGGGGGAGGGTTATGGCCCACGGCAGCCGCTACAGACCGGCCGGCTTGGTCTTGCCCAGGCGGGTGAAATAGATCTCGGGAATCAGGGATGGCTTCTTGTAAAAATGCCAGGCACAGGGAGCCTGGTGGTCGGGATCATAGGCGGTGACCCATAGGGGGAAGCCGCCCCATTCCATGGGCAGGATTTCGTTCACCGCGCAATGCAGGCAATAATAGGGAACCCCCTTTTGACCCCAGCACCACCAGTGGGCCTCCCGGGTCACCCCGAAGCTGTAGGGCGGGCCCAGGCGCGAGGGGGTGCCGTCCACCGGATCTCCCCGGCGCATGCGCCCCCCGCTGCCGCAGGGGTCCATGATTATGGTGTAGCGCTCGCCGTTTTCTTCCACCCCCACCTCGCCGTCCTGGCGGGGCCCGCAGCGGTGAGCCCGCATTATCTCGCAGGTAAGCTGCACCTGCTCCAGAACCGGCAACTTGGAAAAGGCCTTCCAGGTGCGCCGCATCATCCAGTTCTCCTGGGTGGCCCGGCTCAGGCGGTATACCGCCTCGTCGCCCTGCTGTGCCCCTACCTTGCTGTAGATGTCCCAGATCCAGTCGCAGAAAAGGTCGTGCAGGCTCTTGCCCTCGGGAATCATGTAGCGGGCCAGTTCCTTGGCCTCGTCCAGCCTGCCCTCCTCAATGGCCCGCACCACCAATTCCTGGGTGGGCTCACCCAACTCTCGGGGGCCGCCGGCCCGCAGGGGGCGTTTCAACAATGGATGAACGATCAGCATCTTTGACGCTTCCCTCCCGGTTTCAGTGCGCGGGGCAAGTGTTACTTGCCAGGGCGCACCGCCCAGGCTTTCAGGATTTCAGCTTTCATCTCGTTCTTTTTAATCTTGCCGATGGAAGTCTTGGGGAACTCATCGTTAACCACCATGACAAAAGAGGGCACCTTGAATTTGGCCATGCGCGGCCGGCAAAATTCGCGGAATTGTTCCTCGCCCACATCTATTCCCGGATGGCAGCGAATCACGGCCAACACCGCCTCGTCGCGAACCGGGTCCGGCACCGCCAACACGGTGCATTCGGCCACTGCGGGATGCTCGGCCAGCACCCGTTCCACCTCGGCGGCGGAGATGTTCTCCCCGCCCCGTTGGATGACGTCCTTCTTGCGGTCTATAAAATATACGTAGCCGTCCTCGTCCACCCGGCCGTAGTCCCCGCTGAAGAACCAGCCGTCCACCAGATCCTTGGCCGTGGCCTCGGGGTTATTGTAATATTCTTTGAACAAGCTGATGCCTGGTTCGCCCTTGATGGCGATTTCCCCAACCTGGCCGATTGTGACATCCCGGCGCTCATCGTCCACGATTTTCACTTCCATGCCGAAGTTGGGAAAACCCACCGATCCCCTGCGATGTTCGCCCCAAATGGGCATCACCGTGCAGGGGGCCAGGGTCTCGGTCAGCCCATAGAGATCCACCAAGGTGGTGTTGAAACGACGCTCGAAATTGTCCCACTCCTCGTCGGTGATGCCGATGGCATAGGGGCAGCGCCACATCTTGAGCTCGCCGTCCAAGGGGCTTTCCTGCTGGGCCAGAATCATGCGCAAGGTGGCGGCCACCAATGAGCACAGGGTGGTCTGGTATTTCATGGCCAAGGCTGTGAAGGCCGAAGCGGAGAAGCGCTCGCACACCACCACGCTGGCCCCGGTGGTCAGGCAGGGATACCAGGTTATGCACTGGGCGTTCACGTGAAACAGGGGCAGCACCAGCAGGTAGCGGTCTTGGGGACGCACCGCGAAGCTGCGCGAAAGCACCTCCCCTATCCACAGCATGTTGGCGTGGGTATGCACCACTCCCTTGGGCCTGGCGGTGGTGCCGGAGGTGAACATCATCTGGGCGGTGTCCATGGAATCTATGTCCACCGGGGCCAGATCCGGAGAGCTGCCGGCCAGGGCCTGGTTCCAGTCATGCACGCCGGACAGGGTTTCAGCGCCGCGATAGATAAGGATGTCCTTAACCGAGGGGCATCGTTCCATGATTTTGCCGAACTCGGGATAATAGGCGGCATCAGTGATGATCAGCTTGGCCTGGCTGAAGTTGATCTTGTACTCGAGGTCCTCGGCAACGTCGAAGATGATGGAGGGGATGAAAACGGCCCCGATCTTGGTGCAGGCGTGGGAGGCGATCAAGAAGCCGCTGGAATTGGGCAGATGGGTCAGTACGCAATCGCCTTTGCTTATGCCCCGGTTCAGCAGCCAGTTGGCCAGGCGGTTCACCTTTTCATCGAACTGCCGATAGGTGAGCACCTCCTCATTGCCCGTGGCATCGACGAAGATGATGAAAGGCTTGTCCCCATGCTGGCGCACCTTGCTTTCCAGAAGCTTGCGCAGGTTTCGCTTGCGTCCAATCAGGGTCGCATTGTCGGTATTGAGAACGTCCATCCTTCTACTCCCCACCGCCCATTGTTTACTCGGCCTTTTGTTTTTGCCGGTGCTCCCATATCAGGCCCGCCGCCTCGGCGGCGGTGTCGGCCATTAGCCGCGCGCAGCGCTCCAGGCCGCCGGCCTTAAAATATTCTTGGGATTGCTCTGGGTTGGCCATGTCCACCCCGGTTATCCCGCGGCAACTTATTTGGTCCTGGTTTTTCTGGGAAAAAATTTTGACTAGCTTGCGCATGGGCCTGACGTTCTCCAGGAGCCCGGGCAGGCCCTGGTCGATGTCCTCGCGCCCAAAGACCATGCCCAGCATCATCAAGGGACCGATGAGCGCCCCGCAGGTTTGTCCGGTCAAGGCCAGGCCGGCGAAAAAGGGGCTGGCCGCCTTGGACAACAGAGGGTCCTCCACCCCCATTTGGTCCATGAAACTCTGCACCACCACTTGGGCGCAGCCGTGGCATCTCACCTCGTTATCGTAGACCTTCTCCGACAGGGCGCGCGCAAAGTCCTCTTGGCTGCCATAGGCATCCAGTGCTTTCAGGTCCAACTCGACTCCCTCCCTTTCCTACAGGCCCAGGCGCTGGGCCACCTGTCCGTAGTGGTATGCCGCGTCGCCAAAGGCCAGCTCGGCTGCCTTGGCCCGGCGGCTGAACAAAGTCATGTCGTGCTCCACGATGTAAGCGGTCGCCGCGCCGATCTGGTGCCCCAGGCTCACCACGCGGCGGTAGGCCTCGCTCACCCAAGCCTTGGCCGCGGCCACCAGCATGGGGTTGGGCCGCTCCTGGCCCATGGACCAGGCGGCCTTACGGGTGATGAAGCGGCTGGACTCCAGGTCCATGAGCATATTGGCGCAGTGATGTTGCACCGCTTGGAATCTGCCGATAGGCGAGCCGAACTGCACCCGCTCCTTGGCGTAGTCGGCCGTGATCTCCAAGACCTTTGCCGCGCCGCCCACCATCTCGCCGCACTTGGCCAGAGCCCCGGTCATGAGCAACTGCTCAAGCAACGGCCACCCCTGGCCGGCCTCGCCCACAAGGGCGTCTGGCGGCAAGGCCACCTCCTTCAACGACACCTCAAATTGCTTGTCGCCGGCTATGGTCTTAAGGGGCCTAAGCTCCAGCCCCCGGGCGGCGCGAGGCGCCAGGAACAGGCTGATGCCCTCTTGGTCCCGCAGGGATCCGCTGGTGCGGGCGCATAGCAGAATCCAGTGGGACGCCTCGGCGTCGGGCACGAACAGCTTGCCACCTTCCAGAAGCCAAGCCCCGTCCTGCTTGCGCGCCGTGGCGGCCTGAAACAGGGGATCATATACGGCGCATCCCGCCTCCAGATAGGCAAGGGTCAAGACGGCCTCGCCGGAGACAACCGCTGGCAATATCTCCTGCTTCTGGGCCTCGTTGCCCGCCTGGGCCAAAGCCAGGGCACCCAAGGTGGTTGGCAAAAAGGGGCCGGGCAGGCAGGCGCGGCCCATCTCTTCGGCCATGACCACCAGTTCGGTGAGTCCCCAGCCGATGCCGCCGTACTCCTCGGGGATCAACAGCCCCATCCAGCCCAACTCGGCCATGCCCGCCCAAAGCTCCGAAGTGAAGCCGCGCCGGTCCTGCTCCATTTGCCGCACAAAGTCGCTGGAGCAGTGGTCCGCCAGAAAGTCCCGGGCCGAATCCTTCAGCATCTGCTGCTCGGGGGTCAGACGAAAATCCATGACAGGTCCCTCCTAGCCCCGGGGCAGGCCCAGGCCCCGCTGGGCGATGACGTTACGGCCTATCTCACTGGTGCCGGCCCCTATGGTGGTCATGAAGGAATGCAGGTAGTACCACTCGATGCGGCCTCCCAGCGGGGCCCAGGGCGAGCCCTCCTCCAACTGGCCGTAGGGCCCCAGGATCCGCATGCCGGCGTTGACCAAGCGCTGCTCCAGCTCCGAAACCATGACCTTGGTCATCTCCGGTTGATGGGTCATGGGCAATTCCAGGGCCTCCAGCCAGCGGGAATGATCGGCCACCACCTCGGCCACTTCCAACTCCACCGCCGCCCTGGCCAATTGCCGGCGAACCACCGGGTCCTTGCTCAGGGGGCGGTCCTGGTACCGGGTTTCTTGGGCATAAGCCAGCAGCATATTCAAAACCGGACGCAGCCGCGAGGGCACGAACACCTGATTGCGCTCGGAGCCAAGGGCTTCCATCATGTAGTAAAAGCCCTTGTTCTTTTCTCCCACCAGCCTCTCACGCGGCACCTTGACCTCGTCGTAATAGACCTCGTTGGTGCGCTCGCCGGACATGGTCCACAGGGGCCGCACGGTGACGCCCGGAGCATCCATGTCCACGATGAAAAGGCTCACCCCCTTGTAGCCAGTGCCTTGTGGGCTGAAGTCGGTGCGCGCCGCCAGCCAGTGGTAATCCGCATAGTGGCACTCGGTGTTGAAAGTTTTCTGGCCGCTGATCAGGAAGTGGTCGCCCTTGTCCTCGGCCCGCATCATCATGGCGGCAAGATCCGAGCCCGCGTTGGGCTCGGTGTAGCCAAGGCAAAACTCAATTTCACCGCCCACGATCTTGGGCAGAAACTCCTTTTTCATGGCCTCGCTGCCCCGGCGAAGGATGGTGTGGCCCACCATGGTGTAGCCCACATCCAGGGGGACATGGGCGCCCCAGCGCTTGCCCAACTCGTCCAGCAGGATGAAGTCATAGGCGGGAGGCAGGCCCTTCCCCCCGTATTCCTCGGGCCACCCCATGCCCAAAAAGCCATAAGCGGCCAGCTTGCGGCTAAACTCGCGGGCCTCGGGGCCCACTCCCTTGTCCTCCCAGTTTTGTCTGGCTATCTCCTCGGTGAGGTGTTTATCCAAAAACACCGCCAGCTCTTGGCGAAATCTTTCTTCTTCATCGGTGTAGCCGAAGTTCATCTTTTATTCCTCCCAGGCCGTCGCCAGCCCTAGGGCATATGCACGGCGCCGCCGGCAAGGCTCAGGGCCGCCTCCATTAGCGCCTCGCTATAGGTTGGATGGGGATGCATGGCGTGGGCCAATTCCTCGGCGGTGCACTCCAGGCCCATGGCCAGCACCCCCTCGGCTATGAGATCGGTGGCCCGGGGGCCGATGATATGCACCCCCAAAATCTCGCCGTGTTGGGCTCCGGTGATCACCTTGACCAATCCCTCTGTGTTTTGGGAAACCACGGCCTTGCCGCAGCCGGCAAAGCTGAAGCGTCCGACCTTGATATCGCCTTTTTCACGGGCCGCTTCCTCGCCGAGCCCCACCGAAGCCACCTCGGGCCGGCTGTATATGCATGAAGGCACCGCCCGGTAATCCATGCGCCGCTGGCCGCCCAGGGCATTGACCGCGGCGCACTCGCCCTCGGCCAGGGCCACGTGGGCCAACATGGCTCCCCCCACCACATCGCCCGCAGCCCACACCCCGGGCAGGCTGGTGGCCATTCTCGCGTCCACCTTGATGGCCCCGTTTTCCATGGCAAGGCCCAGCTTGTCCGGGTCGACACCCGGCGTCACGGGCTTGCGCCCGGCGGCCACGATCAAGCAGTCGGCCTTTACCTGGGCCTGTTCGCCCCCGGCCTGGTAGTGCAGCCGCTTTTGCCGGCCCTGTTTGGCCGCTTTGCTGACCGTGGCCCCGGTGATGACCTCTATCCCTTGGCCGTTCAAGGCATTGGCCAGAAGCCCCGCGATCTCCCGGTCCAGGCCCGGAGCCACCTGGTCCATCATTTCCAAGACGGTGACCTTGGCGCCCAAGCCCGCCAGAATCTGGGCGAACTCCACCCCGATCACGCCGCCACCGATAATCACCGCGCTGGCCGGCAGGGTTTTCATGGCCAGAAAATCGTTGCTGTCCCAAGCGCCGGCCTTTTCCAACCCGGGGATGGGAGGCATGGCCGGAGCCGAGCCCGTGGCCAGGATCACCGCGTCCGCTGTCAACTCCCGGCCGCTGGCGGCAGCCAACACCGCGCCGGGGCCCAGCAGACGGGCCTCCTCGCGGATCAGCTCGATTTTTTTGGCGGCCACCAGGGACTCCACCCCCTTGCGCAACTGGGCCACGACCTGGTCCTTGCGCTTCATGACCACGGGGAAATCAACCTGGGGCTTGCCCGCCCGGATGCCGAAAGCCGCCGCGTTCTCCACGGTGTGGGCCACTTCGGCCGCGTGCAGCAGGCTTTTGGTGGGTATGCACCCCCAGTTGAGGCAGGTGCCGCCCATGTCGGCTTTTTCAAGCAGAGTGACCTGCGCGCCCAGGCGGGCGGCCTTGATGGCGGCGGGGTAGCCCGCGATGCCCCCCCCGATGACGATCACTTTTTTTGCGGAGCTCATAGCCGGCTCCCTAGGCCAAAAGCCTGGCGGGTTCTTCCGCCAGCGACTTGAGGGTTTGCATGAATTTGCCCGCCTCGGCCCCGTCGATGATGCGGTGGTCGTAGGTTAGGGTCAGGTTGACCATGGGGCGGATGACCAACTCCCCGTCCACCACCACTGCTTTTTCGATGATGGCTCCCACCGCCAGGATGGCGGACTCGGGGCGATTCAGGTTGGCGGTGAAGGACTCGATGCCGAACATGCCCATGGCCGAAAGGGTGAAGGTGCTGCCGCTGATATCGTCGGGCATGAAGCGCTTGGCGCGGCACCGGGCGATCAACTCGGTGCGCTCCCGGGCGATTTGGCCCAGGCCCTTGCGGTTGATATCCCGGATCACCGGCACAATGAGCCCGTCGTCCAGGGCCATGGCCATGCCCATGTGAACCTCGGGCAGATACAAAACGCCCTCGCCGGTCCACCGGGTGTTGATGACCGGGTGGGCGGCGACCGCCGCGCCGGTCACCTTCATCATCAGGTCGGTGATGGTAAGGCGCGCCCCGTGGGAAGCCTCGATCACCGGCAGCAAGCTCTTGCGAAATGCCATGATCGCCCCGGCATCGGCGTGCAGGCTCATATAGGTCTGCGCGGTTTCAACCTTGGCGTGCATCATGTTGTTGGCCACGGCCCGGCGCATGCCGCTCAGGGGCACCAGCCGGGGCTCGGCCTCTATTGAGAGGGCCGCCGCCGTTGGTGCAGCCGTAGCGGCGGCCCTGACGTCCTCGGCCACCACCCGGCCGGAAACGCCGCTACCCCGCACCGAGCCCAGGTCCACCCCCATCTCCCGGGCCAGCTTTTTGGCCAGCGGCGTGGCCCGCACCCGTTCGCCAGGGGCAACCTGGGCAGCCGGGGCAGCCGCCTCGCTTTCTGCAATAGCCTCCTGGGAAGCAACGGCTGTTTCTACTGGAGGCGGCTCGCTGGCGCTGGGCAGGTTTTCCATGGTTTCGCCCGGCCGCAGCAGATAGCCCACCAGGCCCCCCACCGGCACGTTGGTGCCCTCGGGGACCAGGATGCGCCCCAGAACTCCATCCTCGGGGGCCTCTACCTCATAGGTGACCTTCTCGGTTTCCAGCACAAACAGGACGTCTCCGGCCTTGACCGGATCGCCCTCCTTCTTTTGCCACTGCATCAAGAGCCCCTCGGTCATGGTCAGACCGAGTTTGGGCATCAATATCTCCAACGGCATTAACCGACTCCCCGCGCGTTTAGCGTCCTTTGAAACAAGCGGCCCGCTTATCCAAAAAGGCTTGGGTGCCTTCTTTCAGGTCTTCGGTGCTGAAACAAAGGGCGCAGTTTTTCTGGGCGTACTGATTGGCCTCGTTAAGGGGCAGCCCCAGGCCTATTTCCATGGCGTCCTTGGCCATGCGCACCGCCACCGGCGCATTGCTCAAGATTCTTTGTGACATCTCCAGGGCCACCTCCAGGCCCTTTCCCGGAGGGGCCACCCGGTTTACCAAGCCCAGGTCCAGGGCCTGCTCCGCGCTGATGGTCTCCCCGCTCAAAATAAGCCAGGCGGCCCTGGTTTTGCCTATGAGGCGGGGCAGGCGCTGGGTGCCGCCAGCGCCGGGGATCAGGCCCAGCTTCACCTCGGGCAGGCCGATCTTGCAGCCTTCTTCGGCCACCCTGAGGGTGCAGGCCATGGCCAGTTCCAGGCCGCCTCCCAGGGCCGCGCCGTGCATCACCGCGATGCTGGGCGGGGGCAGACGCTCAAGGCCGGCGCCGATGCGCACGATGCCCTCGTTCCAGTCCAGCAACTCCAGGGGGGTCATGCGGTTCAATTCGGCTATGTCCGCCCCCGCCTGAAACACCCGGCCCTCTCCCCGCACCAGGACCAGCCGGCAATTCCGGTCGGCCTCCACGGCGCTCAAAGCCTCCAGGAATTCGCGTATCAACCCGCCGTCAAAAGCGTTCATCATCGCTGGACGGTTGAGCACCAAATGGGTCACGGCCCCCTCGGCCCGTACCAATACGTTTTGGCCCACGCTCATGAAGACCTCCTCACCAGGCGGTATTTCCGCCGTCGATGACCACGGCCGAGCCGGTCATGAAGCTGCTGGCCGGAGAAGCCAAGAGGATGGCCAGCCCCTTGATCTCCTCGATCTGAGCCAGGCGCCGCATGGGTATTTGCCTCTTGATGGCGGCCCGCCCGGCCTCGCTGGCGAAAAATTCGGTGTTCATGGGGGTCTCGAAATACCCCGGCAGGATGGCGTTGACATTGATTGCATGACGCACCCATTCCAGGGCCATCACTTTGGTCAGTTGCACCAAGCCGCCCTTGCTGGCGCAGTAGGCGCTCATGTTGGGATAAGCGATGATGGCCCCCACCGAGGCCACGTTGATGATGCGCCCGCCACGGCCCGCTTCCATCATGGGCCCGGCCACGGCCCGGCTCAGGATGTAGGCCCCCTTGAGGTTGATGTCGATCACGCTGTCCCACTCAAGGGAGCTCATTTCCAGTATGGGCTTCTCGCTGCCTCCGACCCCGGCGCAATTGACCAGGATGTCAATGCCTCCGCTCATGGCCAACACCTCGGCCACCAAGGAGTCCACCTGGCCCTCGTCGGTCACGTCGCAGGAGCGGGCCTGAACCTGGGCGCCGGTCTTGGCGGCCAGTTGTCCAGCCGCCTGCTGGCACACCTCCAGGCGCCGCGAGCAGACGATGACCCTAGCCCCGGCCTCGGCCAGTCCCTCGGAAATGCCCAGGCCTATGCCCGTGGCCCCCCCGCTGACCAGGGCCAACTTGCCGCTTAGGTCAAAGTAAGGTAGCTGCATGGCTTACTCCGGATAGACCAGCACCTTCAGGTGCCGGTCCGGTTCTTCCATCAAGGGCCGATAGCCCTTTTCCACGATCTCGCCCAGGGCGATGCGGTCGCTGATCAACTCCTGGACCTTCACCCGGCCATCGGCCAAAAGGGCAATGGCCGCCGGAAACTCGTCCTCGTAGCCGGTGGAAAAGGTTATTTCCTTTTCATGGCCCCACAGGCGCAGAAAGGGCACGCTGATGGGCTTCAGGGCCAAGCCGGCCACGCAGATCACCGCCCGCCTTCCGGTGCACTTGAGCGCGGTGTCAAAGGAGGCCTGGCTGCCCACGCAATCAAAGGCCACATCGGCCCGTTGGTTATCGGTCAGGGCCGCCACGGCCTTGCCCGCGTCCTCGGCGGTGGGATCGATGACCGCCGATGCGCCCAACCGGGAAGCCACCTCGCGCCGGGCGGCCATTGGCTCCACCACCAACACCCGAGAAGCGCCGGCGGCCAGGGCCACCTGCAGCACCAGCAGGCCGATGGGCCCAGCCCCGACGACCACGGCGCTTTGACCAAGACGCAGGCGGCTGCGTTTGACAACCCTCACCGCCACGGCCAAGGGCTCCACCAGGGCCCCCATGTCGTCGCTGACCTCCACGGGCAGACCATGCAAGGTGTAGGCCGGCACCACCAGGTATTGGGCGAAGGCTCCGTCGCTGGCAAAGGCCACGGTGCCCAGCTTCAGGCACATGTTGTAATGCCCCTGGCGGCAATGGACGCACTGGCCGCAGTAAAGCAGGCAATTGACCGTGACCCGGTCGCCCGGCTGCCACCCAACGACTCCCGGGCCCAGCGTGTCCACTTCGGCGGTGAACTCGTGGCCGGGGATCAGCGGCCCGCCGGAGCGCCCGGTGAGGGGGTGCGGCCGGGAGGGAATTAGGAAAGGGCCCTCGCGAAACTCGTGCAGGTCCGAGCCGCAGATACCGCAAACCTTCACCTTGAGGCGCACCTCGCCGGGACCCGGTGAGGGCATCGGCACACGCTCGACCTTCAGGTCGCCGGCCCCGCGCCAAAGCGCCGCTTGCATTTCGGCCGCCATGGTTAGAATCCTCCTTGGGCCGCTTGGCGGGCCGCCTGGGCGATCTGGACCGCGCCGGGCAGGTAGGCCTGTTCCAGGCTGAAGGGGACCGGCATGAAGGGAGCCCCCACCCGGCCTATGGGCGCGTCCAACTCATCCATCAGCTCTTCGCCCACCGCCGCGGCCACCTCGGCCCCGAAGCCGAAGGCCTTTACCGCCTCGTGCGCCACCACCAGGCGGTGGGTTTTGGCCACGGAGTCGAAAACCGTTTGTTTGTCCCAAGGCTGTATGGAGCGCAGGTCGATGACCTCCAGGCCGATGCCCTCGGCCTCCAATTCCGCGGCCGCGGCCAGGGCCTCGTGGACCATGCGCCCGGCGGTTACCACGGTCACATCGCCGCCCTGCCGGCATACCCGGGCCTCGCCGATGGGCACCAGATGCTCGCCCTCGGGCACCTCGCCCTTCATGGCGTGCAAGGCCTTGTGCTCCACCACCAGCACCGGGTTGTCATCGCGTATCGCCGATTTCAAAAGGCCCTTGGCGTCGGCGGGGGTGGCGGGCATCACCACCTTGAGCCCGGGCACGTGGGCGAACCAGGCCTCCAGGCACTGGGAGTGCTGGGGCCCGGCGTTGAGCCCGCCCCCGGCCGGGGTGCGCACCACCACCGGCAGCTTGTACTGGTTGCCGAACATGTAGCGCATCTTGGCCAACTGGTTGACCATCCCGTCCATGCACACGGTGATGAAGTCCATGAACATGATTTCCACGATGGGCCTCAGCCCGCAGGCGGCGGCCCCGGCGGCCAAGCTGAGAAAGCTGGCCTCGCAGATGGGGGTGTCCACCACCCGCCGGGACCCGAACCGCTCCAGCAAGCCACGGCTGGCCCCAAAGGACCCGCCGGGCGCGCCTACGTCCTCGCCCAGGAGCAGCACGTCGGGGTCCCTCTCCATCTCCTCGCCCATGGCCTGGCCGACAGCCAATATGTATCTAATCTCAGCCATCTATCTTCTCCGGCCCTGTATTGAGCTAGCAATCACTCAACCTTGGGGCCCAAAAAACTTCTACAAGTAAAGCCCTTCGGCCAGGTCGCCGGGCTGGGGCATGGGGCTGCTGCGGGCAAACTCCACCGCCTGGGCCACCGCTTCCCTTTTTTCCTGGTCCAACTCCTTGGCCTTTTTAGCGGTCAGCACCTTGGCGCCAATGAGCTCTTGTTCAAAACGAGCCAGGCAGTCATCGCTCATGGCCTGGGCCACCGCCTCCTTGCCGCGGTATTTCTGGGCGTCGCCCACGAAGTGGCCGTGCCAGCGGTTGCACTTCACCTCCAGCAGGAAGGGCCCCTCCCCGCTCCTGGCGCGGGCGATGGCCCGGCCGGCGACTTGGTGGATGGCCAGGACATCGTTGGAAACCACTTCGGCCTCCACCCCCGCCGCCCGGGCCCGCTGGGCCACGTCGGCCACGGTCATGTGTACGCTCTGGGGGGTGAATTCGGCCCAACCGTTGTTTTCGCAAACATAGACCACCGGCAGTTTCCACAAGGCGGCCATGTTCAGCGATTCGTAAAAGGCCCCCTGGCTGCTGGCGCCCTCGCCGAAAAAACAAACCGCCACCCGGCCCGGGTGCTTATAGGCGCAGGCAAAGGCCGCCCCGGTGGTGATGGGGATGCCTCCCCCCACGATGCCGTTGGCTCCCAGCACGCCGTGGCCGGCGTCGGCCAAATGCATGGAGCCGCTGCGCCCCAGGCAGTAGCCATTGGCCCGGCCATATATCTCGGCCATGAAAAGGTTTAGATCCACCCCCTTGGCCAAGGCGTGGCCGTGTCCCCGGTGGGTGGTGCCGATGTAGTCGTCTTGGCTGAGATGGGCCGCCACCGCGGCCGGGACCGCTTCCTGGCCCAGGCAGACATGCAAGAAGCCCGGAATCTCGCCGGCGGAAAAAACTTCCATGAGGGTTTCTTCCACCCGCCGGATGAGCAGCATGGTTTCATACATGGCCAGCAATTGATTTTTGTTTGGCCGGGCCTGTTGGACCTTTTGCCCTCGGGCGCTCATTGTTATTCTTTCTCCGGAATGGCCACGCCTGACGGCTGCGCAAGGAGGGAAAAGAAATCCAGGCCATGCATGGTGAACTGCATGATGCCCTCCATGACCTCTTCCGTGGATTTGAAGCGGCGATTCAGGCTCCAACGGCGCAGGGTGATTATCACCGGCAAGTAGGCCAAAATGTCCGCCGCCAGACGCAAGCGGAACTCATCGTAATCCTGCTCTCCCAGGCTCTGGCGCAGAAGCTCCTCGAACATTTTTATGTATTCCGTCTCCCGGCCCAACACCACGTGCATACTGTCCCGGTCCAGGCAGCCGGAGGACTGATACATAAACATGATCGCATCGGAATGCTTTTCAACCGCCTCCAGGTTGTGCCTTAGCGCCGCCCTCAGGCGTTCCTTGGGATCGGTGATGCCCTCGATGGCCCGCTTCATCTCCTCGCGCAGATTGTGGGTGATGTGCTCGTATACAAAGAAGATGATGTCTTCCTTTGAGCGGACGTAGTTGTACATGGAGCCCATGGTCATGCCGGCCGCCTCGGCTATCTCCCGCACCGTGGCCATGTGGTAGCCCTTGGCCACGAACACCTTCATGGCCCCTTCGGCGATCTGGCGGCGGCGTTGATCGATGAGTTCGTGATCTTTAATTCTGGTCTTGACCTTTTTGGCTGGTTTTGAGCTGCTCATCGCGTTTTCCTTTTCAAAATCCCGGGGCGGCAAAAAGTTTCCGGGTGTTGCCACCGTTGAAAAATGTCTCTGCAACCGCTCAGGCCATCAGAATGCCGCCATTTACGTCCAAGACGATGCCGGTGATGTAGTTGGACGCCTGGGAGGCTAAAAACACCACCGCTTCGGCAATGTCCTCTGGCTCCCCCAAACGCCCCAGGGGCGACATGTCCGGCCGGTAGGGCTCGCCGGCGATCATGGGCGTGGCGATGGGGCCGGGCGCTATGGTGTTGACCAGGATGCCGTGGGCCGCACCGTTTTTGGCCGCCCACTTGGCCAAGGCATGCACTCCGCCCTTTGAACCGCAATAGTGGGGTCCGGCCAGCACCCCGCCGATGCGCCCGGCAATGGAGCCCAAAAACACCACCTTGCCGCCGCCCTGGGCCTGCATCGCCGGCCATACCGCCTTGAGCAAAAGAAAGGCGCCCCGCAGGTTGACCTCTTGCACCCGGTCCCACTCCTCCAGGTCCAACTCAGGCAGCGGCGTGCGTGAGCTTCCCAGGATGCCGTGGGAAGACACCAGGATGTCCACCCCTCCCCAGGCGTCAAGCACCTGCCCCACCCCGGCCGACACCTCCTCCGGCGAGCGTACATCTGTCTCGATGGCCAAGGCTTGCCGCCCCATCTCCTGGATCAAACCGGCGGTTTCCGCGCAATCCAGAATGTCCAGGCAGGCCACGTCGGCCCCTTCCCGGGCCAGGGCAAGTGCCGCGGCCCGGCCGATTCCCCGGGCGGCGCCGCTGACCAGGGCCCTGCGTCCGGAAAGGTCTATCGCTCCGCTGACAGGCGCACTCATCGATTCGCCCCCATGCCGGGATATGCGCTCCACCCGCCGTCGCTGGTCCATCCCGCGTCCACCGGCAGAATCACCCCGCTGATGTGCCGGGCCGCGGGAGAGCACAGGAACAAGACCGCCTGGGCCACCTCCTGGGGACTGAGCATGGTGTTCATGGGAGTTCTTTCCAGGATAAGGCCGGGATCGCGCAGCCCTGACTCGATCATACCTTGAATAAGAGGGGTCATTACATAACCCGGCGCCACCGCGTTGACCCGCACACCGCGGGGGCCCCATTCCCGGGCCAAAACGCGGGTGAGCATGTTCACCGCCGCCTTCATGGGCCCGTAGGCCATCAGCGGCAAGGGAACCAAGCCGGCGATGGAGGATATGTTGATGACGACCCCACGGCCCCGGGCGGTCATTTCGCGGCCCGCCTCCCGGCAGCACAGATATACCCCCTTGAAATCCACCTGGTAGATACGCTCCAGGTGCTCCAACTCCAAATCCAAGATGGACACGGCGGGATGGGAGAGCCCGGCGTTGTTTACGGCAAGGTCCAGGGGGCCCAACTCCCGCCGGGCCATGGCGAACATGGCCTCCACATCTGTGGGACGGCTCACGTCACCCTGGGCGGCCAAGGCCGAGCCCCCGGATTCCCCAATGCTCTCCACGGTGGCCCGGGCCGCCTCGCCGTCCAGGTCGCAAGCCAGGACCGCCACTCCCTGGGCGGCCAGGGCCAGGCAGATTTCACGGCCTATGCCGGCTCCGCCCCCAGTGACCAGGGCGGTTTTCACTTGCCATTCAGGTTCAGTCATGCCGATCATTCCTCCCTTATTTCATGAAGCTGGGAAGCCAGACCATGATCTGGGGGAAAAGGAAGCAGAGCAGCAGGCACCCGACCATGATGACCGTATAAGGAGTCGCGGAGCGGTAGATGTCCATGATGGTGATGTCTTCGGGAGTCACCCCCTTCATATAGAAGAGGTTCAGCCCAAAGGGCGGGGTAATGTATCCGATGACCACGGCCATTACGAACATCAAGGCGAACCAGAGGGGATCGACCCCCATGCTTTGGGTGATGGGCAGAAACACCGGGATGCAGATCATGGATATGGCCACCGGATCAATGAACATGCCCATGAACAGAACGATAACCAGCATGACCAAAAGTATGCCGCTGGTGCCGAAGGGCAGCCCGGAGAGCACCTCCATGACCAGATGACTGGTGCCGGTGACCGTGACCAGGGCTGAGTAACAGCCTCCCCCGATGACCAGCCATAGAATCATGCAACTCACCCGCATGGCCAGTTGCAGGGCCTCCTTCATATTGACCAGGCTGAACTTGCGGTGGATGATGCTGATTATTATGGCGCCCAGGGCTCCGAAGCCGGCGGCCTCGGTGGGGGTGAAGGCCCCGGTGTATATGCCGGCCATGATGAATGCCGCCAGTCCCAAGGGCAAAATCACGTGGCGCAGGGCCAGTATCTTCTGCCCCAGGGTGCCTTGCTCCGCCTTGGGCATGGGGGGGCCGTAGTCCCGCCGAATGCTACAGCGGCCAATGACATAGGCGCTCCAAGCGGCGGTCACCAGCAGGCCGGGCAAAATACCGCCCACGAAAAGCTTGCCCACCGAAAGCTGGGCATAGCCGCCCACTATGATCATCAGCACGCTGGGGGGAATCAAGGGGCCAAGCGCGCCTCCCACGGTTATGGCTCCCACCGCCATGTGCTTGTGATAGCCCCGCTTGAGCATCTCGGGCAGGGCGATAACCCCCATGGTGGTGGTGGCGGTGGCCCCGATACCCGAGAGGGCGTCGATTATGGCGCAAATGACCAGGGTGCCCACGGTGAGCCCGCCCCGCAGGGAGCCCATCCACATGTGCATGGTGTGGTACAAGGCCTCGGAGATGCCCGAGGATTGCAGCACCGCCGCCATTAGCACAAACAAGGGTATGGCTATGAAAACTTCAGAGCCCACCTGCTTGAAAGCCGCTGCCACCACCATGAACAAGGCGGTGGGTCCCACGAAAACAAGCAGGAAAAGGGCCGATAGTCCCATTAGGGCGAAGGCCACGGGCATGCCCGTCATCAGCAGGGCGATGAGGCCTACTCCGATTATTGATGCCACCATCCAGGGTTCCATGGCCTCAGCTTCCCTCCTCGGAGCCCCGCAGGACCATCAGATTGCGCAAAACCTCGGCCATCCCTTGCAAGAGCAACAAAAAGGCCCCCACTGGAATAAGCATTTTCATCGTGTAAAAAGGCGGCGCCCATACGGTAGGCATTGCCTCCCTGGCCTTCCAGGAAGCCCATCCCTGATCCCAGCCGCCCCAAAGCAGCGTGATAACGCCGAAGAAAAAGAACAGCGAGGTCAACAAATCCAGCCCCGCCCGTTTGCGCTTGGAGAGATTTTGCACCACCACATCCATGACCACGTGCCCGTGGCGGCGCAGGGTGTCTCCGCCGCCCAACATTATTATTCCGGCGAAAATCTGGATATTCAGATCCCAGGACCATATGGTGGGCTTTTCCACGATATAGCGCATGAAGACCTCGTAGGCGGCTATGAGGGTAAGAGGCACCAGCAGCAGGGCGGCGATATAACCAGCCACCCGGTTGATGGCGTCCGCGCATCGAATAAATATTTTCATGCCTAATCACCGCGATTGGGATGGTGGAGGGCCGCCGGCTGAGGCGGCCCTCCGCCGACTGTTAATCCATGGGGCGGCCCAGGTCCTTCATTTGCTTCTTCAGAATGTCCACGCCCTTTTTCATGCGCGGGCTCTTGGCGGCCAACTCGTCCCAAATGGGCTGGACCAAGGTACGCATCTTGGTCATCTCATCCTCGGGGAGGTAGTTGATCTTTGTAAAGCCCTTGTTCACCGCCTCGGCCAAGGAAGCCTTGCACATGGTGATGTAGCGGTTGCTGGTGTCGTTGAGGATGAAGGGGGTGGCCGTCTCTACGATGGTGCGCAGATCGGGGGGCAGCTTTTTAATGGATTCGCGGTTTATGAGAAGAGACAGGGCGATCTGCGCGGCGGTGGGCAGCGTGTAGTATTTGACAACCTCCATGAGCTTGACGTCCTTGAGACCCGAGGCTCCATAGATGGCTCCGTCGATGGTGCCCAGTTTCATCGCCATGTACATTTCGGCTCCGGGCACTACCACCGGCGATGCGCCCAGCTTCTGCACATACTTGCCATACACGCCCAAGGCGCGGATTTTCTTGCCCTTGAGGTCCTCAAGGCTCTTGATGGGGAAATTGCTGTTGAAGTGATAGTAGCAATCAGCGGCGCAAGGGAACCACATGATGTTGTGCTCTTTGTAGGCCTCCTGGATCACGTTGCCCAAGCCGCGGTTGTACATTGCGTCCCACACCTCATCCCAGGAACGGTGCCCCTGGGGCAAACCGATCTCCAAATCGGTCTCGGGGATCAGGCCAGTATAGAAGCCGCCGTAGGTGATAGCGCAGTCGAACATACCCTTTTGGAGGTAGTTGACGATGTCCTTGACGCCGCACATGGCCCCGGGAGGGAGGATTTCGATTTTCAGCCGTCCGTTGGTGATCTTCTCGATGGCCTTGGCCCATTCGACACCGTGCATCATCACCGCCGTGCCAACGGGATAAGACGCCTGCATTTTCCAAACAATGGGTTTGTCTTTGGCCGCGGCGGAGCCGAACACTCCCAACCCCAAAGCCAAGGCCAGCATAAGCACCAGGATTCGTTTTGCCATTTTTCCCTCCCAATTAAGGCGTTGTGGGTAAACCTTCCGAGACGTCGGTTATTGCCGAAGAGGCCCCACAAGGGGCCGTTGGCTGCCTACCCGCACTCCAGATGCTTGCCTTGGGTGATGGCGGGACGTTGTGTTTAGTGAGCGCTCACTCAACTTGCTCACGAGCCGGAACAGCAACTTTGAAACTAGATGTAGCTTGCTTGGAGTGTTTTATTGTTACAAAAGGGGGGGTAGCTCTGTCAAGCAAAAAATAGCGAGCGCTCACTCACTGCGGTATAGCGCCTAATTAGTTAATCATTAATGGGCATTACGCGTTATTATAAAGATTATGCCAAACCGGGCATCTGGCGTGGCAACGGCCTCCATTGCCGCCGGGCGCTGCTTTCCGGTAACCGGCTTGGGCCGGGGAAATCCCATCCGGTTCAATGCACCTAGCTAGTCCCGGTGCAAAAGTTCGATCTTCACTCCGTCCGGGGCCATAAGGAAGGCCGCCTGCACCCCGGGGCGCACCACTGTGGGGGGGAGGACAAAATCGGCCCCCCTGGCCTTGAGGTCCTCGTAGGTCTTTTGAACGTCATCCACCAGGAAGCCCAATTCGTAGGTTCCCCAGTGCAGGCCGCTCTGGGGCTCCGGCTCGTCGTCGCGTTTGGGAGAAAGGGCCAAGAAGACGTCACCGACTTTCATGCGGACCAAAGCCATACCCCTGGCCTCAAAGCGCCCCACCACCTCACCGTCGAACATCTTCTGGTAATAATCCACCGCCCCCTCAAGGTCTTGGCAGCGCAGGTGAACGTGATCCAGCGTATAGGGCATGGCATCTCCTTGATTAAGACTTACGGCCGGACCGGCCGGACCGTTGGTGATCTGACGCCGATGTCGCTACTGGGGTGGGGCTGCGCCCAAGGCAACCGCCCCACCCTATTCAAGCCATCTGAGAAAGATAAACCCTGGCCTTGGCGGCCAGGTCGGCCAACTGCTTGGCCACCTCTTCCATTTCGGCAGGCTTCAACTCGCGCACCACCTTGGCTGGCTGTCCCAGCACCAGCACTCCCTCGGGCACCTGCATCCTGGGAGGCACCACCGCCCCGGCTCCCACCAGGGCCCCGGCGCCAATGACCGCGCCGTCGAGCACTATGGCCCCGATCCCCACCAGGGCCCCGCTTTTCACTCTCGCCCCGTGCAGACAGACCTGGTGACTGACCAGCGATCCGGGCTCAACTATCACCGGCCGTCCCTGGGGCGCTTCCAGCAGGCACAGGTCCAATACCGCGCTGCCCTGGCCCACCTCTATGCGGTCGTCATCGGCCCGGAGCACGGCCCCCGGCCAGACCATGGCTCCCCGAGCCAAGCTCACCCGGCCGATGATCCGGGCGGAAGGGTCAACGAAAGCGGTGGGGTCGATCTGGGGAGCATGCCCCCCAAAGGGGGTTATCAATGAACCAATAGCCATCGCTGCATCCTTTTATCCGCCGTGGGTCCAATTCCTGCTGGCGCGGGGCCGCTTTTATGAGTCTCGACGGCGTGTGAGCCGATAGAAAGCAATAACGATAAGGCACCAAGCCAAGAGGCCGAGCAGGAAAAGGTTGTAGTTGGTCACGCCCACGTTGGTGCTGCGGGCATACCACATCAAAAAGGCGGTAATCACGATGGGCAGCCAAGCCAATAACCTTTTCATGCCGCCACCTCCATTGCTTCCATGTTTTCCCGCTTAGTCTGCCGCCAATGCCAAAACAGGATCCCGGTGAACAATATCCAGCCTATCAGGTCGGTGAGCAGGTCCGGGTGGAACATCATTAGGGCCACCGCGCCCATGGCGATGCGCATGACCCAGCCCACTCGTTTGAGCATCCATCCCTCGGTGGTAACGGTCAAGGCATATACTCCCGCGAAGCCGCCCGCCACGGCCGACACGATGTGATACCAGTCGCCCACGAAGACGATGGCCGGGTTGAATACGAACACAAAGGGGAGAATGTATTTTGCTATGCCCAGGCGGAAGGAATGGAACCCCGTTTGCATTGGGTTGGAGCCGGCTATGCCCGCCGCGGCAAAGGAGGCCAAGGCCACGGGGGGCGTGATGGCCGATACCAAGCCGAAGTAGAAGGCGAACAAATGGGCCGCGATGGGAGCCACGCCCATTTGGGTCAGGGCCGGAATCACCAGGGCGGCCAGGGTTATGTAAACCGCTGTGGTGGTCAGGCCCATGCCCAGGATCAAGGAAGCGAACATGGTCAGGATCAGGGCGATCCACAACTCTCCGCCGGCCAATGAAACGATGACCGTGGTGAACTTGAGCCCCAGGCCCGAAACGAAGACGCAGCCGATGATGATGCCGGCGGTGGCGCAGGCCACCGAGACGCTCACCGCTTGGCGCGCCCCTTCCTCCAAGGCCGAGAAAATCTGCACCGGGGTCATCCTGGTTTCCTTGCGCAGGGAACTGAGCACCAAGATGGAGATGATGGCCCAGAAAGCGGCGAACATGGGCGTGTAGCCCATTACCATCAAAACCACGATGACTAGGATGGAGAGGAACAGATGCCCGCCGCGCTTGAGTTCGGTCTTCAGGTCGGGCAGCTCATCCCGGGGAACCGTGGCCAGGTTCTTTTTGCGGGCCTCGAAGTGGACCATGACGAATATGGAGAAGAAATAGATGAGGGCCGGGAACAGGCCGGCCAGGGCCACGTAAAGATAGGGTACGTTCAAAAACTCGGCGATGACGAAGGCCGCGGCCCCCATGACCGGCGGCATGATCTGACCACCGCTGGAGGCGCAGGCCTCGACTGCCCCGGCGAAGTAGGGCTGGTAACCGATGCGCTTCATCAAGGGTATGGTGAAGCTGCCCGTGGTTACCACGTTGGCCACCGCCGAACCCGACACCGAGGCCATCAGGCAGGAGCTGACCACCGAGGCCTTGGCCGGACCGCCCACCCTGCTGCCGGTGAGGGCCATGGCCACGTTTATGAAAAAACGCCCAGCCCCGGAGCGCACCAGGATAGCCCCGAAGAGGATAAACAGGAAAATGTAGGTGGCCATGACCATCAAGGGAATGCCGTAGATACCGTTTTCGCGCATGAACAAGTAGTCGATCATGGTGAACCAGCTGCTGGGCGGGCCGTAGAAAATCCAGAAAAAATGGTTGGAGAACGCGGTCTGGACCAGGAAAAAGCCGGCGATGATGACCATGGCCCAGCCCACCACCCGGCGGGTGACTTCCAGCAAGAGGATCAGCAGGGTGGTGCCGGCGACGATATCCATGTCGCTCAAGTCACCCCGGCGGAAGATGAAGGCGTCCAAATCCCACAGAGTGTAGAATTGCACGGCAAGGGTCAGGGCGATGCACAGCAGATCCACCCCGAACCAGGCGTTCTTCGGCGCATTCCACGCTGAACGCCCCAAGGGCCTGAGTAAAAAGCACAGCACCATGACAAAGGCAAGGTGGGTGGAGCGGAAGGCGTGAGCCTCCAGGGAGCCGGCGTAGGCCACGTAGAGGTGATAGACGCTCAACCCAAGGGATAGCAAGCAGATGAATAGCTCCAGAGGATGCGCGAAAATGCCCTTCTTCTGGGCCAGCAGCCATTCCAAGATGCTTTGCTTCTTACCCTCTTCGTATTGTATTTTTTTTTCTTCTATTGACACGGCTCGCGCTCGCTGTTCTTAGGCCCTTGGTTTGGTGGGGTAAAGAGCCCGGCCGCCAGGCGGCCGGGCTCCGGTCCTCTTTAGCCTTACTGAGCTATGTGCATTTCCTTGTAATAGCGCATGGCGCCGGGATGCACGGGAATGCGTGCGCCCATTAGAGCCTTTTCGGGCTTGGATGCCTCGATGGCAGCCTTTTTGACCTTGGCCAGTTCGGGCCAATTGGCATACAGGGTCTTGACGATTTTGTAGGCTATATCGTCGGGCAGGTCCTTGTTGGCCACGATGCAGGTCACGGTGCCCACCGCCGGAACCGGGGCCTTGAGGCCCTTGTAGGCGCCCACCGGAATTTCGGAGGCCATCAAGCCGGGCTCCAGCTCCAGAATTTTGGCCATGTGCTTGCCGTCGATGCCCAGGAAGCGGATGCCGGGACGGAAGTTCAGGTCGATTATGGTGGACTGGGGGCAGGAAGTTACAGCCATGTAGACGTCGCTGTGACCATCCTTCAAAAGGGCGGCGGAATCGGCATAACCCACGAAGCTGACCGAGCCGCCGTTTTTCTTGATGCTGTCGAGGGTGATGCCGTAGGCCTTGAGCACCAACTCGGCGATAACCGTGCCGGAGAAGCCCACCTTGCCGGGCACGATGCGCTTATTGGCCAGATCGGCGACGCTGAATATCTTGCTGCTCTTGTCCACCGCGATCTGGAACACGCCGGGGTAAAGAGACATCAGGTGGCGCAGGTTGGTGTTCTTTTTGTTGAACTTGCCGCGGCCATTGTAGGCGTTATAGGCAGTGTGGGTGTAGGTCCAGCCCAGGTCGGCGCGAGCGCCGTTTACCGCCTTGCAGTTGCCCACTCCGCCGCCGGGGCCGTTGGAGGACGAGATTTTCAGGTTTTTCTCAACGATGCCCATCATGGCCGATCCCAGGGGATACCATGACCCACCCTCGGGACCCGAGAACATACGCAGGAATTCTTTCTCGGCCATGGCCGGCGAAGCCAGCAGGCACAGGCTCAAAGCAACCGCCATTGCGACTAACCAAATCTTCTTGGGCATTTTTCCCTCCTAAGGTAAAGGCTCGATCTAATCAAACACTCTGATGCCTAGCGTGTTTTTGTCGCGAAGAAAAGCCAAACACTTAACCCCAAAGTTTGACCTTTCTCCGTTCTTCCACCTTGTCCTGGATGCCTAAGAGCATGCGGTCCTGGCCCACCGTTATGTGGTGTCGCATACTCTCCCTGGCGCCTTGCACATCGTGGGCGGCCAACGCCTTAAACAGCTTCTCGTGTTGTTGTTCAGCCTCGGTCAAGCGCTCAATGGACAAGCGTTCGGGGCGGTAGCGCAGATAAATTCTGTCAAAAAGCTGGTGAAGGTAGGCGGCGCCGTTGCTGTGGCCGCTGTATTGGGCAATGGCCAAATGAATGCGGGCATCGCACCACAAGCGTTCCCGGCAATACACCTCGCCCCGCACTGACCGGTGCACATCCAACAATTTGCGCAGTTCGGCCAGATCGCTGTCGGTTATGCGCTCGGCGGCCTTGCCGGCCAGAAATTCTTCCAGGAGCACCCTTAGCTCGTAGAGCTCCCGGGCTTCCTCCATATTCAACTCGGGGATGGAGTAGCCTTTGTTGGCCTCCCAACGGACCAGCCCCTCGTTTTCCAAGCGAACCAGGGCCAGGTTCACCGGCGTCTGGCTCATATCCAATTTTTTGGCTATGTCTTGGTAGCGCAGCTTTTGGCCAGCAACCAATTCGTCATTCAAAAGCATCAGTTTGATCTGCTTGCAGGCTATCTCCACCAATGTTTGTGAATTCTTCATGTGCTTTCCATGCGGTTTTGCGTTTTACCAACACGCCGCGACCCCATCATACCAAGATCAAAAATGAACATATTGGCTGGGCAGGCCTAAAAAATATTGTTT